>CAZQMC010000016.1:0-29094 GCA_964594305.1 uncultured Alistipes sp.
CATCAGCGGTTCTTACCGTCGTGACGCATCAAGCCGTTTCCACCCCGATAACCGCTGGGGTAACTTCTGGTCAGTAGGTGGTGCTTGGCTTATCAACAAGGAGGCATTTATGTCTGACGTTGAGTGGATTGATATGTTGAAGTTGAAGGTTTCTTACGGTTCACAGGGTAACGACGGTATCGGTTCTTACCGATATACTGATGTTTACTCTATCCGTTCTTCTGCCGGTGCTGTATCTGTATTGTTCGCATCGAAGGGTAACAAGAACATCACTTGGGAGACCAACGCCAACCTCAACGCCGGTGTAGATTTCGACTTCTTCCACGGCCGTTTAGGTGGTTCTATCGACTACTTCCACCGTAAGACTACCGATATGCTCTTCTCTCGTCCTACTCCGTTGTCACTCGGTTACTCATCGTATATCGACAACATCGGTGATATGGTAAATAAGGGTATTGAGTTGGATATTCACGGTACTCCTTTGCAGTTCAAGAACTTCCGTTGGGACATTAACCTTAACGTGACTCATATGAAGAATAAGGTAACCCAGTTGCCTCCCGAGAAGAATGGTGGTTTCCAGAGCGGTAACTACTGGATTGGCGAGGGTAAGCCTCTCTACACATTCTATATGCGTAAGTACGCAGGTGTGAATGCACAGGGTGAGCCTACTTGGTACAAGACTGCTGCTGATGGCTCAATTGCTCCTACAACCAATTACTCTACTGCTACCGACTATGAGTGCGGTGCTGCTGACCCCGATTTGTATGGTGGTTTCGGTACATCATTCTCATTCTACGGCGTAGATATCAGTGTAAACTTCACTTATCAGATTGGTGGTCAGGTTTATGACTCTGGTTATGCAATGTATATGGGTTCTCCCCAGTCAGGTGATACCGGTACAAATGTTCACGTTGATATCTTGAAGGCTTGGTCGCCTACAAACCTCAATTCGGACATTCCTCGTTACCAACTTTCAGACCAGTACTCTGCTGCTATGTCAGACCGTTTCTTGACAAATGCATCGTATCTGAACTTGCAGAACATCAACGTAGGCTACACATTGCCTCAGAAGTTCACTCGTAAGTTCTTGGTTGAGAAGTTGCGCGTTTACCTCAGTTGCGAGAATGTATTCTACTGGTCGAAGCGTCAGGGTCTTGACCCACGTCAGTCGTTCAGTGGTTCTACAAGTGCCGAGTTGTATTCTCCCGTTCGTACCATCTCTGGTGGTTTGAGCATTCAGTTCTAATTATGGTCTTACTTGTAAATGGAAAGAAATATGAAAAATAGCATAAAGATATTATTGTGCGCAGCGCTGGCATCGACGATGACTTTCAGCAGCTGTATCAAGGAGACCTTCCCAATGGAGGCTGCGGCCACAGCCGAGCAGATTGGTGCTTCGGAGAGTGGTTTGGCTGCAATGGTCTCTTCACTTAACGCGCAGATGACCGTTTATGGTACCACTGGTGAGAACCACTGGGACTTCGGTTATCCCAGCTGTATGATTTTGCGTGACATTATGTGTAATGATATGGCCACATTTACTTCAAGTTATAACCACTTCAACTCGTGGGAGAGTAACTTGGTGATGGGTCCCGACTATGTGTTGTCACGTTTCTTCTGGACATACTACTACAAGATGGTATATTTGGCCAACTCTATCCTTGCTATCCAGCAGGAGGGTGAGTCAGCAGGTGTTGCTCGTGCTTACCGTGCTTTGGCATACCTCGATATGGTTCGTATGTACGACTTCAAGGCTAACAAGTACACAACTACTTCTAACGTGAACTTGGCAGTGCCCATCGTAACCGAGAAGACTGACGAGGCTGCTGCTTCGAACAATCCTCGTGCTACTACTGCCGAAGTATATGCTTTGGTTGAGTCAGATTTGTTGGCTGCCGAGAAGGATTTGGCTTCTTACAAGCGTTCGGCTACCAATACTCCCGACGTAACCGTTGTTTGGGGTTTGTTGGCACGTATGTATTTGGATAAGGGTGCTCGTTTCAATGACACTGAGGCTTACGCAAAGGCTGCCGAGTATGCTCGCAAGGCTATCGATAAGGGTGGTTACACACCTTTGACCAAGGAGCAGTGGTTGGATCCTATCAACGGTTTCAACAACAGCACCTCGAACAAGGCTTGGATGTGGAGCATTAACCTTACCAAGGAGGACCGTACCGTTACCACAGGTATCTGTAACTATATCTCGAAGTTGTCTTCGGAGGCTACTTACGGTTACGCTTTGGCGGCAGGTAAGGATTCACCCCAAAAGTGTATCGACAAGGCTTTCTATGAGTCTATTCCTGCAACCGATTTCCGTAAGGACGCTTTCCTTGCTCCCGATTACAGCAACGCCGATCGCGCGATTTTGGGTGCTGCGTGGGCCGAGGAGAACTTGAATCCTTATGTTCAGTTGAAGATACGTCCGGGTGAGGGTAACACCGACGAGTATTTGATTGGTTCAGCTGTTGATATTCCATTGATGCGTATCGAGGAGATGTATCTCATCGAGGCCGAGGCTACTGCATTGGCAGGTGGCGATGGTCAGACATTGTTGGAGTCATTCGTTAAGACCTACCGTGATTCGTCTTACAAGTATGATTCAGGCGCATCGCTTTCAGAGAACGTTCTCTGGCAGAAGCGTTTGGAGTTCTGGGGCGAGGGTATCGTATGGTTTGACTACAAGCGTTTGGGCAAGAGCATCGAGCGCGGTTACGTAGGTACCAACCACTACGACTCTACACGCTTCACTACTGACGGTCTTGCTCCTTGGTTCAACATCTGTATCAACTACAACGAGACCAACTCTAACAAGGGTATCACAAAGGACGACAACAACCCCGATCCTACCGATACCGTAGATTTGTGGGAGGAGTAATGTTTAACCCGTAAAATGAGAGTAAAAATGAAAAAGAACTTATTTATATTGGCACTCTTGGCGGCTTTTGCTGCTACGGGTTGCACCGAGGCGGAGAACTACGCCGGTGGTGATAGCAAGTCGCCCCAGGTGACTATCTACGCCGATGCCGACGCTGCCACCTATCAGGTAGGTTTCCGCGCCGTTCCCAACACCGCTGTTGAGGCTGTATATATCCTCACCGAGACTTCGTTTGCTCGCGAGGAGGCTATTGCTGCCGATGGCGAGGATGCATACTTGCAGTATGTTCGTGACAATGGTACTTTGTATCAGGGTCAGGAGCCTATCGATTACCTGGCTAACCCCGATAACAACTCTACTTCGGACGACGAGTACGATGCTACCGACGATTTGTTGGGTTACATCACCACTACTATCGTTGTCGATGGTAAGGGTGGTAAGAGTAATGTCTATACTATCGACACCGACTGCTACTCAACATCGCTTCCTTTGTCAAGTTTCAGACAGAACAAGATGGGCGACTGGGTTGACGTAAGGAACATTGTCGTTGCCGAGACAGGTTTCAACCCCGATGGTAATATGGGTATTGGCTGGTTGTGCCAGATTCCTAATACCGATATCTATTGTATCCCCGGTATTTGGTACTATGCAATGGGCAAGGATTACGACCTCTCTGGTAGCGACAATATCGTCTTCCGTATGGACGACGAGGGTGCTGTTAAGGGCCTTGTTTCTACTACCATTATGTCTGGTTTCGACGATGGCGTTAATGGCGAGTGGGGCTTTGGCTACGATGGCGACCCCGACTACTGCTCATTCGAGGTGAATGAAGGTGTTTACGCCTTGACAGGTTACTTGCTCTATGGCGAGGCTGTTGCTATGACCGAGCCCGAGAGCGATGAGGTTGAGGCAGAGCCTATCACAATGTCATTTATGTGGATGGATATCCCCGCCGAGGACCCCGAGACACCCGAAGATGGTGGTGAAGGCGGCGAAGGTGGCGACGACACAACCGGCGGCGAGAGCGGTGACGACACTACAACCGAGGGTGGTGATGACACTACAACCGGCGACGACACTACGACTGGTGACGACACAACCGAGGGTAATAACTAATCGCTTGGTGTTCGCAAGTGTATAACTTAATAAAAAAGACGAATATGAAAAATATTTTGAAATATCTTGTTCTTCTGTTCGGCGTTGCGGCGTTTGCGACTTCTTGTACCAACGATGATGTCGATTACGCTTGGGCGGAGGAGGAGAGTGGTCTGAAACTCTGGTTTTCGGAGAGCGCGACCACTGCTTATGAGTTGGCTGAGAACCAGTCAAGTATTTCGTTCTATCTCTATCGTAACCAGACCGAGGGCGAACTTACAGTTCCCATCAATGTTGAGTGCGTAACCGACGAGGCTTTTGGCACTGATGCCGAGGGTAACGAGGTTTGCATCTTCGACCTTCCTACCGAGGCTACTTTCGCGGCAGGTTCTGATGCTGCACAGGTGCGTGTATTGTTCGCTTATAGCGAGATTGAGCCTGAGCGTGAGTACGAGTTCGAGTTATCTACTGCCGACGAGGCCAACAACTCTATCTACGGTGCTGCCGAGTTGGAGTTCTCTATCGCTGCTTATCCCGATTGGGAAGATGCAGGTTGGGGTACTTTCGACAACCCGACTATGGGCTTGTTCGGTTGGCCTACTTACGTAGAGTATATGCCTATCCAGCACAAGGCTGGTACTAACCTCTATCGTTTGCCCCGTTACAATGCTTACTGGATGGAGTCTAATATGCAGGCTCTTATCGACGACGGTACTTTTGGTAGCGAGGACGAGTTCAATGAGGAGTTGGAGTGGCAACATTCAAACTCTGCACACATCGTATTCCAGATTAACGACTCAAACAAGAGCGATGGTGGCGAGGATTGGGACTTCTACAATATGTCAAAGGGTGTTCAGGACGATAAGGCGTCTTTCCTTTATGGTGCACAGATTAAGGACTACTTCCATGGTCACGGTTATTTGTTTGCTACCGATAACTATGGCTCTGGTTATAAGAGTTACTGTTCTTTCTATAATGATTCGGCTGTTGACCGTAAGTACTACATTACATACATCTTTATGTATAAGGGCAGTCCTTACAACTGGGCTGATTGGGTATTCGATTGGAAAGAGAACTTGTTCTACACAGGCGATGCTTGGGAGATTAAGACCAACTACAATACCGACTTTACTTATGGTGCAGGCAAGAAGGTTGCCTTCACTCCCGCAGGTTTCCCCGAGTTGGGTACCTACGATGTAGAGTTGCAGGAGGCTTCTGACAAGGAGGGCTTGTTCTACTTGGCCGATGCTTTCGGCGAGGAGGGCTATGGCTTGGCTTTGTTCATCAACGACGATAAGGTGACTATCCCTGCTGACCAGCCCACAGGCCGTGTTCAGAACGGTATGATGGTTTATGCAGGCCCCGGTGGCGCATCTATGATTGACGTTGACGGTAACCTCAAACTCAACATCGAGTACTATATGATTGAGGAGAAGACTACTATGCCCGAGGGTGGTGCCGAGGAGTTGCCCGTACAGCCCGATGGCGAGCAGGTTGTTCCCGCTGTTGACCCCGATGATGACCGTTTCGAGTGGCCTTCTGGCGTTGTTGGCAAGGGCGAGCGTTACGAGATCGTTGAGGCAGAGGAGACTCCCGATGCTCCCGCGGCCGATCCCGAGCCTATCGTGACTACACGTCGCATCTCTTTGGGCTCATTCGAGGAGATTGCCTCTACATCAGGCTACGCTCCTGTGGCTTTGGAGGATTTCGTTGGCGAGTACGCTATCGAGGCCGACAACTACGGTCCTACATATTTGGGTGACTATGCTTCTTACTATCCTGGCGTTACCGAGAAGGTTGCCTTGAACGTTAAGATCGAGGCAGGCGAGAAGGACGACGAGGTTATCATCTCTGGTTTGTTCTCTAACATTGCTAACGGTGATACATATTTCGAGGACTTCGCAGGCAAGGATAAGGTTGTGGGTGTTTACAACCGCATCGGTGGTTACATCATGATCTATCCTCAGGCTTTGGAGGATAAGGTAACCGTTTCGGGTGATGAGGCAACTGGTAAGCCCAGCGTAGATTTCGCGGTTAACTTCGCTCCTTACTCTCTGGCAAACGATGCCGAGGTTGATGCTCCCGTTATGGTTGTAAAGAACGGTGATGCTATCTACTTTATGTCGCCTTCTGACGAGTATGCTGGTCAGGGCTTCACCTATACCTTCATCTGCGGCTACGATGGTGGCACCATGATGAACTATGACCTTCCCGCATTGCCTATGAGTGGTGTTGCAGCCGATGGCGCTGCTCCCGAGGAGCCTGAGACTCCCGAGGGTGGTGAAGGTGGTGACGACACAACAACTGGTGGTGACGACACAACAGGTGGCGATGACACAACCGGCGGTGAGAGCGGTGACGACACTACAACCGAGGGTGGTGACGACACAACTGGTGACGACACTACAACAGGTGATGATACAACCGGTAGCGAGCAGAACTAATTTCGAGAAAGTTTTCTCACACATATTTTGAAAGGTCCCTGCGGGTTTTCCGCAGGGATTTTTTTTGTTGTACGTTGCCGAACACGAGAAAGAAATTTTGAATTTTGAATTTATAATGATTAACTTTGTCCCCAAATGACAAAAAACTAAAAAAACGATATATTATGAGCATAGAACTCAGCGAACAAGAACTTTTGCGTCGTAAGTCCCTCACCGCCCTGCGCGAGTTGGGCATCGAGCCCTATCCTGCCCAGATGTTTGAGGTGACGACTACGGCAGCCGAGATTTCACAAAACCTCTCGGAGGAGAACAAGGAGCAGTATGCCGCAGTGCGCATCGCCGGCCGTATTATGAGTCGTCGCATTATGGGTAGTGCCTCATTCTTCGAGTTGCAGGACCACACAGGCCGTATTCAGGTCTATATCCGTCGTGACGACATCTGCCCCGAGGGCGACCCCACACTCTACAACACCGTATTCAAGAAGTTGTTGGACATTGGCGACTTCATCGGCGTAGAGGGTTTTGCCTTCATCACAAACACAGGCGAGAAGTCGGTACACTGCCAGCGATTTACCGTTTTGTCGAAGTCTATCCGTCCGCTGCCCATCGTCAAGGAGAAGGACGGCAAGCAGTTTGATGCCCTGACCGACCCCGAGGTGCGTTATCGTCAGCGTTACTTGGACTTGGTGGTAAATCCCCACGTGCGCGAGGTATTCGTTAAGCGTGCCAAGATTATGGCCACTATGCGCGAGTTCTTCAACTCTTATGGCTATGTAGAGGTTGAGACGCCCATCTTGCAACCCATTCCGGGCGGTGCGTCGGCGCGTCCCTTCATCACGCACCACAACGCCCTCGATACCGATTTCTATATGCGAATCGCTACGGAACTCTATTTGAAGCGTCTCATCGTGGGTGGCTTCGACGGCGTGTATGAGTTCGGCAAGAACTTCCGCAACGAGGGTATGGACCGCACACACAACCCCGAATTTACCTGTATGGAGATTTATGTCGCATACAAGGATTATAAGTGGATGATGTCGTTCACCGAGCAGATGTTGGAGCGTGTTGCGCTGGCTACAAACGGCACAACGGAACTGACTATCGGCGACAAGCAGATTTCGTTCAAGGCACCTTTCCGCCGCCTGACGATGACCGACGCCATCAAGGAGAAGACCGGCTACGACATCACAGGCCAGTCGGAGGAGCAGTTGCGCGAGGCGTGCCAGCGATTGAATGTCGAGATTGACGATACGATGGGTAAGGGTAAGTTGATTGACGCCATCTTCGGACAGTATTGCGAGGAGGATTTGATTCAGCCCACCTTCATCTGCGACTATCCGCGCGAGATGTCGCCCTTGTGTAAGCGTCACCGCGACAATGCCGATTTGACCGAGCGTTTCGAGTTGTTCGTGAATGGTAAGGAGTTGTGTAACGCCTACTCGGAGTTGAACGACCCCATCGACCAGTATGAGCGTTTCCAGGAGCAGTTGCAACTCTCGGAGAAGGGCGACGACGAGGCGATGTTTATCGATATGGACTTCGTGCGCGCTTTGGAGTATGGTATGCCCCAATGTTCGGGTATGGGTATGGGTATCGACCGTCTGGCGATGTTTATGCTCAACCAGCCCTCAATTCAAGATGTGTTGTTCTTCCCGACGATGCGTCCCGAGAAGAAGGTTGTGGCCGACGATGAGGCGAAGTACACCGAGGCAGGTATCCCCGCCGAGTGGGTGGAGCATATCCAGAAGATGGGTTACATCACCGTCGAGTCGTTCCAGAACACAGCGGCAAATGGCGGTGGCAAACTCTTCAACGACCTCTGCGGCTTCAACAAGAAGAATAAGTTGGGCCTCGCGACAGCCGAGATAAAGGCGTGGATTGACGCGCAGAAAGCGGAGTAAAAATTGCCAAAGGAGCCTCTTTTGGCGTCTGCCTTGCTGTGAAAATCCTCACCTTATGCAATTTTGGGGCTTGTGGATATGCTATAAATGGTGCGATGAATACCGGCGAGATAATCATATATCAGTCTGCTGACGGGCAAACCGAGTTAGATGTTCGTTTGGAGGGGGATACTGTGTGGTTATCGCAGGCACAGCTTGCGGAGTTGTTACAGGTAAAACCTCAAAATATTACGATGCACATTCGTAATGTGTATAAAGAGGGGGAGTTGGAGCAATCTTCAACTTGTAAGCATTTCTTACAAGTTAAAAATGAAGGAGGCCGATTGATAACCCGAAGCGTTAAATTTTATAACCTCGATGTGATTATATCGGTTGGTTATCGTGTTAAATCGCTGCGTGGAACTCAATTCCGTATTTGGGCCAGCAGAGTTCTTAAAGAGTATTTGATTCAAGGCTATGCCGTCAATCGCAACGCAAAGGCGGAGCAATTAGATGAATTGAAACGAACTATTGCGGTGATGAACGATGTCTTGGCGGCTAAATCGGTGTCGCGAGATGAGGCTGTGGGGCTCCTGCGAGTCATAAGCGATTTTGCTTATGGCCTGGATACGCTTGACCGCTACGATTATCAGCAATTAGAAATTTCTGATACTACACCCGAAGAGAAGTTTCGAGCGACCTATGAGAATGCGATAGAGGCGTTGCAGATATTAAAGAATCAATTTGGTGCGAGTGAATTGTTTGCCCGCGAGAAAGATAATTCGTTCCACAGTACAATGGGTGCTATTTATCAGACCTTTGGCGGGTGCGATTTATACCCGAGCGTGGAGGAGAAGGCGGCAAATTTGTTATATTTGACCACCAAAAACCACTCGTTTAGCGATGGAAATAAGCGAATAGCAGCATTTCTATTTTTATGGTTTTTGGAAAAGAACGGTGTTCTATACCGAGAAGATGGCTCACGCTTGATTGATAATAACACGCTTGTGGCTCTTACCTTGATGATTGCCGAGAGTCGTACCGAAGAGAAAGATGTTATGACCAAGGTTGTGGTAAACCTTATAAATAAACGAAATTAACAAAACAAAACACAAACAATAAAAACAGACAAAAAAATGAGAAAGAAGATTGTTGCAGGTAACTGGAAGATGAACACTCTCCCCGCCGAGGGCGTAGAGTTGGCAAAGAATGTTGTGGCTGGCCGTAAGGAGGTTTGCGAGTGCGTGAACTTCATCGTATGCCCTCCCTTCACTCACCTTTCACAGGTTGTTGAGGCTGTTAAGGGCTCTGATATCGCTGTGGGTGCGCAGGATTGCGCTACCGAGGCTAAGGGTGCTTATACAGGCGAGATTGCTGCTTCGATGATTAAGGCACTCGGTTGCGAGTATGTTATCTTGGGCCACTCGGAGCGTCGTCAGTACTACGGTGAGACTTCGGAGACTTTGAACAAGAAGATGGTGCAGGCTTATGCCAACGGTTTGAAGCCTATCTATTGCGTAGGTGAGAGCCTCGACGAGCGTAAGGCCGGCAAGCACTTCGACGTGTGCAAGCAGCAGATTGAGGAGGTTGTATTCAACCTTTCGGAGGAGCAGTTTGCTGACCTCGTAATCGCTTACGAGCCTGTGTGGGCTATCGGTACCGGCGAGACTGCTACTGCCGAGCAGGCACAGGAGATTCACGCCTATATCCGTGAGGTTTTGGCATCGAAGTTTGGTGCGGCTGCCGCAGAGTGCCCAATCTTGTATGGTGGCTCTTGCAAGCCTTCAAATGCTGCCGAGATTTTCGCCAAGGAGGACGTTGATGGTGGTTTGATTGGTGGTGCTGCATTGAAGGCCGAGGATTTCTTGGCTATCGGCAAGGGTTTCTAATCCATTAACCTCGAAATAGGATGAGCGTGTCCCGAAAGTTTGGGGCACGCTTTTTTGTTTGTCGGGAGTTTTGTTTGGGTGTTTCGTGGTGTAAAAGATATTGTTTCGTTATGAAAAAGTGCGGTTTCGTTGAATTTATCGAAAAAGATGCGGTCAAATGCAAACTATTTCACAACTTCGAAGTACGAACCTTGAACTAACTGATTGTCGGATTATGATATATTTAATTCTGGGGTTGGTAGTGTCTGCTGCTCTCATAGTGGGTGGCGTGGTTTATGAGGCAACAATAGCCACGATTGCGGGTGTGGTGATGTTGATATGTACCATCGGTAACTTCATAGGCTCACGAACTAACAAAAACCAATAAGCAGACTATTCCCTATGATTGTTGCGAGTGTTTGGGTAGCACTCTTTTTGCGGGTTTTTTTGTAATCTTTGCCCAATAGTAAAAATAATCATCATAGTTAGTGGAGGGGCCGTCGGTATATCGCCGACGGCTTTTTTTGTTTGTTGGCGGCTTTGTTGTTTGCCGAGTCGTTTCGTTATAAATGAGGTGTAACCAAGTTTTTATCTCTGTTCTTCCATTTTTGAAAGATAGTTTTGTATATTTGTATAAAACCAAAAACGATGATTATGAAGAGGTTGTTTGTGTTGCCTATGCTTTTGGTGGCGACAATGGTGGCTTCGGAGGCTGCGGCACAG
The DNA here is from genome assembly GCA_964594305.1 of uncultured Alistipes sp. Taxonomy (GTDB): domain Bacteria; phylum Bacteroidota; class Bacteroidia; order Bacteroidales; family Rikenellaceae; genus Alistipes. The sequence continues at coordinate 10,886 of CAZQMC010000016.1, forward strand.
AGTGTGGAGGGTACGCCGCGTGATTATGACTACACGCCGTCGGCCGAGAATCTGGCGGCACGCGAGGCCTTTCAGGATAAGAAATTCGGTATCTTTATCCATTGGGGCATATACTCTATGCCGGCGCAGGGCGAGTGGTATATGCAGACACAACGCCTCACGCGTGACGAATATTCGAAGTTTGCATCGGGATTTTACCCCGCACGCTACAACGCCGCCGAGTGGGTGAGTGCGATAAAGGGCTCGGGGGCGAAGTATATATGTTTCACCTCGCGTCACCACGACGGCTTCTCGATGTTCGACACCGCCGAATCGGACTACGACATTGTCAATGCCACGCCATTTGGTCGTGATGTGGTCAGGGAGTTGGCTTTCGAGTGTCATAAGCAGGGCATAGCCCTTCATTTCTACTATTCGCACATCGATTGGTATCGTGATGACTATCCCGCCTCGCATACAGGCCTGCACGCCGGTCGTGACCCCGAAAAGGCCGATTGGGCGTCGTATTATCGTTTTATGAACCGACAACTCACCGAGTTGCTCACGCAGTATGGCCCTATTGGTGCTATATGGTTTGACGGCTGGTGGGATAAGCCCAAGCACGATTGGCAGTTGGAGGAGCAATATGCGCTCATTCACCGCTTGCAGCCCTCGTGCCTTATAGGTAACAACCACCACGTGGAGCCATTCCCGGGCGAGGATATTCAGATTTTTGAGCGTGACCTGCCGGGCGAGAACAAAGCCGGATATTCGGGACAGGCCATTAGCCGTCTGCCGCTCGAAAGTTGCGAGACGATGAACGGAATGTGGGGCTATCGCGTGTGGGACCAGAACTATAAATCGACGAAAGATATCATACATCTGCTGGTGCGTGATGTGGGAAAAAATGCCAACCTGCTGCTCAACATAGGCCCGCAACCCAATGGCGAGTTGCCGGCGGCATCGTTGGAGCGACTGCGTGAGATTGGAGAGTGGTTAGAGGTCTATGGCCCAACGATTTATGGTACGCGTGGCGGCGAGGTTGTGTCGCGAGAGTGGGGTACGACAACCCGCAAGGGCGACAAGATTTATGTCCATATACTCGACTGGCAGGATAGGCATATCTTCGTGCAGGAGTCGGGCAGGGTGAAGTCGGCGAAGATGTTTGTCGGAGGTGAGAAGGTCGCCTTCGAGCAACTCTCCGATGGCGTTATCCTCTCGCTTGACGAGCAACCTAACGCTATTGATGTGGTTGTGGAACTCACCGTAAAGTAACGACCAAAGATTTTGGTTACAAATTCAATCTCTGTTTTACTTGCAGAGATAGCCCTTTGGGCTGAAAAATATTATAATTTGTAATCAAAAACGATAAAAAATGCCTTTTTTGTTGTTTTTTTGACTCGGGCGTATTATTTTTGTTGAAAATTGTAAGCAAACAATCAATTAAACATAAAAACATAAGACTATGTACGGAAAGATTAAAGAGCATTTACAGCAGGAGTTGGCCGAGATTAAGGCTGCCGGTTTGTACAAGACAGAGCGCATCATCGAGTCGCCCCAGAAGGCCGAGATTGATGTTGCAGGTCGTAAGGTGTTGAATTTCTGCGCCAACAATTACCTCGGTTTGTCAGACAACAAGCGTCTGATTGAGGCTGCCAAGAAGGCTATGGACGAGCGCGGTTTCGGTATGTCATCTGTTCGTTTCATCTGCGGTTGTCAGGATATGCACAAGCAGTTGGAGAAGGCTATCGCCGACTACTTCGGAACAGAGGATACCATCTTGTATGCTGCCTGCTTTGATGCTAATGGTGGTGTTTTCGAGCCTCTCTTGACCGAGCAGGACGCTATCATCTCTGACGCATTGAACCACGCCTCAATCATCGACGGTGTGCGTCTTTGCAAGGCTGTTCGTTATCGTTTTGCCAACGCCGATATGGAGGAGTTGGAGGATTGCTTGAAGCGTGCGCAGGCACAGCGTTTCCGTATCATCGTAACCGACGGTGTATTCTCGATGGACGGTAATGCTGCTCCGCTGGATAAGATTTGCGCCTTGGCCGAGAAGTATGACGCCCTCGTGATGGTCGATGAGTGCCACTCGGCAGGTGTTTTGGGTGCCACAGGTCGCGGTATCACCGAACTTTACAACCTTCGTGGTCAGGTAGATATCCTCACAGGTACTTTGGGTAAGGCCTTTGGTGGTGCTGTGGGTGGTTTCACCACAGGTCGCAAGGAGATTATCGATATGTTGCGTCAGCGTTCTCGCCCCTACCTCTTCTCGAACTCATTGCCCCCCGCAGTAGTAGGTGCAAGTATCGAGATGTTCAAGATGTTGGAGGAGAGCAACGAGTTGCACGACCGTCTGGCTGCCAATGTTGAGCACTTCCGCTCGAAGATGGTTGCCGCAGGCTTCGATATCAAGCCTACACAGTCGGCTATCTGCGCTGTTATGTTGTATGACGCGAAACTCTCGCAGGACTTCGCTGCCAAGTTGCAGGAGGAGGGCGTATTCGTTACCGGTTTCTACTATCCCGTTGTTCCGAAGGGACAGGCTCGTATCCGTGTGCAGGTATCGGCAGGTCACACCACCGAGCAACTCGACCGTTGCGTTGAGGCCTTCGTGAAGGTTGGTAAGGAGTTGAACGTTTTGAAATAATTGACCTATGGCCAAGACAATTTTAGACGCTACCGATAGAAGAATTTTGCTCTTTTTGATAAAGAATGCCCGTACCCCATTCTTGGAGATTGCGCGTGAGTGCGGTATCTCGGGTGCGGCTATTCATCAGCGTATCAAGAAGTTGGAGGATATGGGTGTTATTCAGGGCAGCCGCTTGACCGTTGAGCCTAAATCGTTGGGTTTCGATGTGTGTGCCTTCATTAACATCAAGGTTTCGGATATTAAGCGTCAGCAGGATACGGTGGACCACTTGAAGCATATCCCCGAGATTGTGGAGTGCCACTATATGACAGGTTCGTTCAATCTGTTGGCCAAACTCTACTGTTTGGATAATGCGCACTTGATGGATACCATCTACAATAAGGTGTTGCAGATACCCGGAGTATCGGAGACCGAGACTTCGATATCGCTTATCGAGGCCTTCTCGCGTGAGATATATATAGATATCTTACAAGACTAAATTAGAAAGAATCCGTCTAACAAGGCTCTTTTGGCATCTGCCTTGCCCGAAAAATGCTCATTTACTTGTGTGGTAAACTGCGCTTTTTCGGTCTGCGAGTAGTTTCAAAATAGTTCTTGTTATACGAATTCTGCAAAGAGATAGGAGGGTGTTCCCGAATGAGGGGACACTCTTTTTTTTGTGTGGTGGGTTTGATTTGCTCGGTCCGTAGGGGTGCTTTGGCGGCGTGGGGTGGTGAGCCGTAAAAAAAACGGCTGTGTCCCCGAAGAGGCACAGCCGACCAGCAATCAAAAAACCATTGTTCTACAAAAAGAGTTTTATCTCATCGTGGGTGAGATTGCCAACCACCCTCGTACGCCGATGCTACGGCGTTAAATCTTACAAAAGAGGTGCAAGGTAAAACCAATCGAAATAAATCTATCTCACACCTCTTATGTCGCTCAAAAGAGATGGCTAACGGTTACTCGAAATTCCGATGTCGCACATCAATCCGCATTGTCGCGTTATGAGGATTGCCGCGCTCTGTCGAGAATGTGGCGCCGCAACCGTATCTGCCATCTTTTGCTTGAACGACGTGGGTGATGCTCTGTACGAGCCCCTCCCTCTCCGCCACACAAACGGCGGTTGTTTGCTCGTCCTGCGCCTATCACAGCACAGGACGATATTGTGTCGGATTATTTACCGAACTTTAAGTCAAGACCGATACCCCAAGCGTGTGATGTACGCTGATAGAGGTCTTTGAAGTCGAGGCCAGAAGCCTGACCTACTGATGTTACCTCGTCGTAGATTGTAGGCATATAACCGAGGTTGATGCGTACTGCGTCGCAAATCTTATAAGCAGCACCGATACCTACTGACCAAGATGAGATAGAGTAGTTCATATCAGAGTAATAGTCCTTGTTCATGTTGAGTTGGGTACGCTGTGTACCGGCAGAAATCAACAAACGGTCGGTGATAGACCACTCAACACCCAACATATACTCGTTGGTGTTACCCTTGATGGTGCAATACTGACCATTGTAGTTACCCTGTGCATTGTTGATTGTGAATGAGTTCTTCGCAGCCTTGTCGAAGTAGTGGTGCCACTGTGCGGTAACCTTTACAGGGCCGAAGTGACGGCTTACGGCAGCAGCCAACAGAGCAGGAGTCTCGGCCTTAACCTTTGCACCATCGGCGAAGATTGCGCTGATTACGGGATCCTTTGCTGATACGGGAGCAGACTCAATCTCCAACTCGGTAGCCATCTTGAACTCATACTTTACCGATGCGTCCCACTTGCCTGTGTGGATAGCGACAGCCAAAACGGGGCTGATAGAGTAACCCTTCTGCTTAACATCGAGGATATGGTCGGCAGTGAGAGCGGCATACTGCGCAGCCTGACCTGCCAAAGCGGGGTTCATCTGGCCCAAAGCCTGACCTGCGGCAGTAAAGAACTGTGATGCCGACATCATATTGCCTGTGAGGCCCATAGCAGCCATTGTGGGGTTAATCTGAATATCCTTGATGTAGCCCTCGTAACTGTTTGATGTTGTGCTGTAACGCACCTGCGCCGCAACAGACAACCAATCGGTTACACGGAACGCTGCACCTACATTGAAAGCCAAAGTCATTGACTTGCCTGTAAGAGCCATATTCATATCGTACTGTGAAGCCGACAAACCCATTTGCGCACCGAGTTGATTGATAGCACCGGGCAAAACAGAGAACTGACGCTCGAAAGAGCCCAAACCGTCGGCAAACTCCAAAGAGCCGCCACCGCCATTCACACCTACACCGGCCATAACAGCCCAGCGGTTATGCTTCCATGCGAAGTGAACGCTGGGAATCAGCGGAGAGAATACCTCACCCTTGTACTCCTTGGTAGCAGAGCCGCCATTCATTGCGAAGGGAGCGTAAGTAGAGGTGATTGTACGAGTCTGTGATGCCATCTGGTCGTTGATACCGATATGGAAACCATTATCCATAAATACTACACCGGCAGGGTTTGTATATACCGCATCGGTGTCGAGTGATGTACCACGAGCAATGCTACGCAAGAAGTGTGCGCTCTGGTTTGTGTTAGTCATAGGACCACCTGCAAATGCTGTCGAAGCAATTGCCACTGCCCCTACAAGGGCCAAAATTGATTTTGTAAAAATCTTCATACTTTTTTGTTTTGTCCGCACCTTGTGTGGGGTGGGGTTTGCTGTAAGAGAGATTCTCTTCCGCCCCGATGCGGTGTTAATTTTGTTTGGTTTTTATTGTTTGCTGTAAGTTTTCCACCAAAAAGAGAGGCTTATACCTTACTAAATATAAGGCGCGATGCCCTGATTTTGCGGAGAAAAGAAAACTTTCTCCGATGCAAAAGTCAGTTAAATTTCTTGAACGGCAAAAATTATGTGGCTAACACCTGTGGAAAGTTGCAAAACGGGCATTTTGTGGGATAAAAAGGGGTATTTTGTGGCGAAATGACCCATAATTCGTGTTTTTTTGGACGAAAACGGTTGTGATATCTTCTCGGCGGTATCCGTTTGATGGGAATTTTGCGGTGGCCGAAGATGAGGCATCAAGAAAAAATATAGTTTTTCGCCTTCGCAGAGGCGTTTATAATGTTTTTTTCTCTATCTTTGCGGCAAAGCCGCAGGGCAAAGATGAAGGAGGAAAGAGGATTTAATTATATAAACAAAAACAGAAAAGATTATGTTCGCAATTGACAATTACGATTTTTCAGGTAAGCGCGCGATTATCCGCGTGGACTTCAATGTACCCCTCAATGGCGAGGGTCAGGTAACAGACGACACTCGTATCCGTGCCGCTATCCCCACAATCAAGAAGGTGTTGGAGAAGGGTGGTGCTGTGATTTTGATGTCACACCTCGGCCGTCCCAAGAAGAATCCCGACCCCAAGTTCTCGTTGGAGCAGATTATCCCCGCTATCGAGGCTCGTTTGGGTGTGGAGATTAAGTTCGCAGGTGACTGTATGGGTGAGAAGGCTGCCGAGATGGCTGCTGCCTTGAAGCCCGGTGAGGTTATGCTTCTGGAAAACCTCCGTTTCTATGCCGAGGAGGAGGGTAAGCCCCGTGGCTTGGCAGAGGACGCTACCGACGAGGAGAAGAAGGCTGCAAAGAAGGCGTTGAAAGAGGGCCCACAGAAGGAGTTCGTGAAGAAGTTGGCTTCGTATGCCGATTGCTACATCAACGACGCTTTCGGTACTGCTCACCGCGCTCACTCTTCGACTGCTCTTATCGCCGACTACTTCCCCAATGACAAGATGTTCGGTTATGTTATGGAGAACGAGTTGAAGGCTATCGACGGTGTGATGCAGAATCCCCAGCGTCCTTTCGTGGCTATCGTAGGTGGCTCGAAGGTATCGACCAAGATTACCATCATCGAGAAGTTGATGGAGAAGTGCGACAAGATTATCATCGGTGGCGGTATGACATACACCTTCTCGGCTGCTTTGGGTGGCAAGGTAGGTAAGTCAATCTGCGAGCCCGATATGTTCCCCGTAGCATTGGATATCTTGAAGAAGGCCGAGGAGAAGGGCATTAAGTTTGTGATGTCGCCCGATGCTTTGACAGCAGACGACTTCTCGAACGACGCCAACACCAAGGAGGCTTCGGTTAAGGATATCGACGACGCTTGGGAGGGCATTGACATCGGCTCGGAGGGTAAGAAACTCTTCCACGACGAGATTATGGAGTGCAAGACTATCCTTTGGAATGGTCCCGTAGGTGTGTTCGAGATTGACAAGTTCGCAACCGGCTCAAAGGCTGTGGCAGAGGCTATCGCCGAGGCTACACAGAAGAATGGTGCCTTCTCGCTTATCGGTGGTGGCGACTCTGTGGCCTGCATCAATAAGTTCGGCTTGGCCGACAAGGTATCGTATGTTTCGACAGGTGGTGGTGCCTTGTTGGAGTATATGGAGGGTAAGGAGTTGCCCGGTGTAGCGGCTATCCGCAAGTAAAAACTTTTTCTCGCGATATTTTCGGCGTTACGCTCGCCGCATAATTGCTCACATACGCCAAGTATGTTCCGCATTGTGAGGCTTCGCAAGCCTTGAAAATATTCACGATAAAATGGTTTTTCGGGGGCTGTTTATCACAGTAAATAAGAAATTATGGGGTCGGCTCCGGTCGGCCCTATTTTGGTTAAAAATAGAACAAACCAACCCAAAATATTATGAAACGAGTAATTTTTGTAATTTCAACCTTTGCACTTATGGCAAGTTGTTGTAATAAACCGGCACCGGCTATCGACCGTGCCAACTTCGACGAGAGCGTGGCTCTAAACGAAGATTTCTATCAGTATGCCACCGGTGGCTGGCAGGTCAAGAACCCGTTGAAGCCCGAGTTTTCGCGCTACGGAGTATTTGATGTGTTGCGTGAGAACAACGAGATACGCCTCAACGACCTCTTCTCGGCGATGACCGAGCAGCAGGCCGAGCAGGGCTCGGTGGAGCAGAAAATCGCCGACCTCTACACTATGGGCCTCGACGAGAAGCGCCTCAATCAGGAGGGACTTGCTCCCGTCAAGGGCGACTTGGAGGCTATATCGCAGATTGTGGGCAAGGAGAGCCTGTCGGCTCTGTTGGCACATCTGCACACCGTGGCGGGCAACCCGTTGTTTGGCGTGGGCGTGAGTGCCGACCTGCTGAACAGCACGATGAACACACTCTATGTCGAGCAGGCTGGCCTCGGTATGGGCAACCGCGACTACTACCTCGACGAGGAGAACGAGGCAAAGCGTCAGGGCTATGTGAAGTGGCTCACCGCAGCCTTCTCGTTGGCGGGTGTGGAGAATGCCGCCAAGGCTGCCGAAGATGTACTCTCTTTCGAGACCAAGATGGCCGAGGCGTTCCGCTCGAATGTCGAGTTGCGTGAGGTGGCGGCCAACTATAACCCGATGAGCCGCGCCGACTTCGTGAAGCGTTACGATGCCATCGATTGGGATATCTACTTCAAGGCTATGGGCCTCGGTGAGTTCGAAAACCTTGTTGTGGGCCAGCCCGAGGTGTTGGATAAGGTGAACGAGATGGTTAAGTCGGAGCCTCTGACCGATATAAAGAACTATTTGAAGGCGGGTTACCTGTCGGCGGCGGCAGGCTTCCTGAGTGACGATATCTATGCGGCACACTTCGAGTTCTTTGGTCGCACGATGTCGGGCCAGCAGGAGATGCGTCCCCGCTGGAAGCGCGCTATGGCAGTGCCTAACGGCTTGCTGGGCGAGGCTGTGGGTGAGATTTATGTGAAGAAGTATTTCCCCGAGAGCGATAAGCAGCGTATGACCGAGATGGTCAAGAACTTGCAGGTGGCTCTGGGCCAGCATATCGACGCTTTGGATTGGATGTCGGACGCTACAAAGGCGAAGGCGCACGAGAAGTTGGCATCATTCACCGTGAAGATTGGCTACCCCGACAAGTGGAAGGACTACTCGTCGTTGGAGATTAACCCCGAGGAGTCGTATTGGGAGAATATGAAGCGTGCTTCGGCGTGGTACACAGCCGACAATATCTCGAAGATGGGCAAAGAGGTGGACCGCTCGGAGTGGTTTATGTCGCCACAGACCGTAAATGCCTACTACAACCCCACGACCAACGAGATTTGCTTCCCTGCGGCTATCCTGCAACCGCCCTTCTATAACTCTGCGGCTGACGACGCTGTGAACTATGGTGCTATCGGTGTGGTTATAGGCCACGAGATGACTCACGGCTTCGATGACCAGGGTCGTCACTTCGACAAGGACGGCAATATGAATAATTGGTGGACCGACGAGGACGCTGCGGCATTCAAGGCCAAGACCGATGTGTTGGTGGAGCAGTTCAACAAGGTTGAGATTCTGCCGGCCAAAGATGACCAGCCGGCGCTTATGGCCGACGGTGCTTTGTCACTCGGTGAGAATATCGCCGACCAAGGTGGCTTGCGCGTGTCATATACGGCATTGAAGAACTCGCAGGCAGGTGTTGAGCCCGAGGCTATCGACGGCTTCTCGGCCGACCAGCGTTTCTACCTCTCGTATGCCACCATCTGGGGCCAGAATATTCGTGACGAGGAGGCTGCACGCCTCACCAAGACCGATGTTCACTCGTTGGGTAAGAATCGTGTGAATGTTACGCTGCGTAATATCGACACCTTCCACAAGGCCTTCGGCATCACCGACGGTGCGATGTATCTGCCCGAGGAGGAGCGTATCATCATCTGGTAGCGAGTGTCGATACTTATCGATAATGGGTATGGGTGCCAATCCTTTCGGGGGTTGGCACTTTTTTTAAGATGAAAGTAAATACAATGCCATTCTTCGCAATGACATTATCTTTTCTCTTTCCAAAAAAAACCTTAACTTTGGAGTGACTAAACCTTTACTGATATGGAGAGTATGATTATCGTGGCCCTTGTGGGTGGCTTGATTATAGGAGGTGTGGCGTCGTGGTTTGTGATGCGTGGCCGTGGCGAGAAGTATAAGGCACTGTGGCACAGTGAGCAGGAGCAGGTCGGAAGGCTCATTCAGCAGGCCGAGCAGCAGCAGAAGGAGCAGACCGCCGAGCGAGAGCGTCAGCAGAGCGAGTATCGTGCGCTTCAAGATAAGATGGCCGAAGTGCGCGAGGAGCGTTCGGCATTGGAGCAGAGGGTGGAGTCGCTCTCCGAGCGTATCGAGCGTGAGCGCAAGGAGCGTCAGGCCGATTTCGACAAGCAGTTGGAGGTTGTCAAGGAGCGTTTGCAGAACGAGACACGCGATTTGGTCGAGGCGAAGTTAAAGGCTATGAGTCAGAGCAACAACGACAGCATATCGTCGATAATGAAGCCCTATCAGGAGCGTATGAAGGAGTTGCGCGATGCGGTGAATGACTCGCGCGAGAAGAGCATCGAGCAGACATCGCAAATCGAGAAGCACATCGACGCTATGATACAGTCGTCGGTGCGTCTGGGCTCCGAGGCCGATAAGTTGGCCTCGGCGTTGAAGTTCCAGCCCAAGGTGCAGGGTAACTTCGGCGAGTCGATGCTGGCGGTGCTGTTGGAGAATTCGGGACTGGTGAAGGGTGTGGGATACGACTTGCAGATGACCATAAAAAATGAGCACGGCGTGACTCTGCGCAGTGATGACGGCAGCAGCAAGGTGCCCGATGCGGTTATTCACTTCCCCGACAAGCGCGACATATACATCGACTCGAAGATGCAGTACCCGGCCTACCTGACCTACTGCAATGCCGAGAGTGATGAGGCGCGTGCCGAGGCCGCCAAGAGCCTTGTGGCGAGTATCCGCGCGCAGGTGAGCGACCTCTCGAAGAAGGATTACCCCTCGTTCCGCATAGCCGACCATCAGCCGTTGCCCTATGTGATTATGTATGTACCATTTGAGGGTGCTATGCAGTTGGCTATGACCTACGACTCGGCGTTGTGGAGTTGGGCCTTCCGTGCGCACAAGGTGTTTTTGACCAGCGAGCAGAACCTGTTGCTGGTGTTGCAACTCTTGAATAATGCGTGGGTGCAGCAACGTCAGGTGGAGAATCACGCACGAGTATATGAGATAGCCTCGGAGTTGATGGACCGCACCGAAGCCTTCTTCGAGGAGTTTAAGAAGATAGGCAAGGCCTACGAGGGTGCGCAGACCAAACTCTCGGGCAAGCAGGGCTTAAAGACCTCGGTAAGGAAGTTGGTCGATTTGGGTGCTACCACCCGACGCAAGAGCATCGACTCGCTCGTGGCACACCTCGACGAAGAGTAGCGGAAAAATTTCCGATTATTATTCCAAAAAGATAGTGTAGCACTTGCCTTCGATGCGGGTGAGGGCTATGCGGTGTTTGTTGCCGCTACGCATACCGCACTTGCGGCGCACATCATCTACACCCATAGGAAAATCTCGCAACAGGATATCGACACCACACCCTCGCATCTCGCGTTTCAGCGATTTCAGGTCGAAGGGCTCTATCTTTACGATGCGCTCCACACGCCCCAAGATATCGGTCGGATAGTCGTGGGCAAAACCAAACGAGAGGTCGCTCCACACATCGGCCTTTCCACGCAGGGCGTGACGCACAAGACGGGCCTTTTGCAGTGCTACATCGGGCACAACGAGATATTTATAATCTGACGAAAACTCCTCGGGCAGTGATGGTTCCGCCTGCGCCTCGGCGTGCGAGAGGGTGAATGAGCCTATGCCCACAGCCGTAGCGGATAGTTGCGGCTCACGTCCGTCGGCATAGATGACAACCTCTTTACACTCGCCTCCCTCCGACACGACCTCGACACCGCAACGGCCAAACAGTCGAAAAGCCTCCTCGACATCGAACAGGGGCGAGAGTTTTATGGCTATATGTTGTGTGAGGCGGCCGAGTGAGGGCATCAGCGAGAGCATATCGGGTGAGCAATCCTCGACACGAAATACTCGGCGGCCCGACTCCGTACGACGGTCGGGGTCGGCATATACCCAATCGAAATGAAGGTCACAGTGGGCGACATACTCCTCGGCCGACGATGTTACGACCTCGACATTGGTAATGCCCTGACGGCGCATATTCTCACGCACGACATCGGCCAGCACCTCGTCACGTTCCAGCGCCACAACTTGGCGAAAATGGCGCGCAAATGCCACCGCATCGACACCCAACCCGCAGGTGAGGTCCAAAAGTATATCGCCTTTGAGTTCTTTGGCCGAGGCCGACTGCTCACTCGACGACTGCTCGAAGGCGCGTGGCGGAATGATGCACCTGTTCTCGTAAAGCGAGGGTAGTTTCGACTTGGCGCGTTGCAGATACTTCACCTGTGTAGCCACCTCGCGAGCATAGGGAATGCTTCGGTCGAGTGCCACCTGCAAGGCGTCTCGCTCGATGTTGCGCTCGATAGCCTCGCGCACATCATCACGGCACAATATGTCAAACTCCTCGCGCGTCATCTCACGGTTGTTTTACTTCATAAATACGAAATATACCGCCAAGATAAGGCAGGCGAAGGCTGCAAAGTGGTTCCACTGCAACGACTCGCCACGAAAAGCCAGCGTGGTGAAGAGCGTGAAGACAACCAGCGTGATTACCTCCTGAATGACCTTCAACTGCATAAGCGTAAAGGGGCCTCCGTTGCCGGCAAAGCCTATGCGGTTGGCCGGTATCTGACAGGCATACTCTGCAAGGGCGATGCCCCACGAGAAGATAATCACGAGCCATAAGGGCCACGACGAGATGAGTTTCATCTGCTGCAATTTGAGGTGGCCGTACCACGCAAAGGTCATAAAGATATTGCTCACGACGAGCAATAATATGGTGTAAAGTGCTTTCATAGTCCAACTATTGAGTATTGCGGCAACAAAGATAAAGATAAAAGATAAAAGAGCAAAGATGAAAGAGCAAAGAGATTTTTAGTTAGAGAAGTTAGTGAGGTTAGGGAATTTAGCGCAGACGCAAAAAATCAATTTTGAATTTCTTGGCGCAATCCCTAAACTCACTAAACTCACTGCCATTGCGCCCCTCTCTTTGCTCTTTAACCCCGCTTCGCGGTCTTTTCCTCCTCGCGGCTCGGCAATTCAAACGAGTTTTATAGCGCTCGGTTTGGCGTCGGTTACTCTTTAATCTCCCCCAAAAAACGAGACTGCCGAAGCAGAACGCTCCGACAGTCTCTCCCTCAACTAATACAATTATCTTGCAACTTAAAGAGTTGCCAACGTTTTAACGACGGCCTGCATCTCGGCGTACTGTCGCTCCATACTTTGGAGCAACTTGTACTGGGCGTGAGTACGTACAAGGTTATGGTCGGCATAGGCCGTCTTGTAGTACTTGTCGCCGTCGATGTAGTCCATCAAGAAGCGCAACACCTGCTCGAAGGTGATGTAGCGGCCCGAGAAGGCCAACCACTCCAACTCGCTATCGGTCATAGTGGCGCGCTGCTCCGAGAGGTATCCCTCGGCATAAGCACGGAACATATCGAGGCTCATCTCGACATTGTCGAGGCACTTATCGTCCTCGGCACCCGTGTTGGTATATGAGCGAATGGCATCGCCAAAGTCGTTGAGCGATGTGGAACTCATAACCGTATCAAGGTCAATGGCGCAAAGCACCTTGCCTGTGGGTTTATCGAAGAGAATATTACTAATCTTGGTGTCGTTGTGGGTAACGTGTGTAGGAATGGTGCCGTCCTCGACCAGCGACCAAAAGGTCAGCATCTCCTCGCGGCGGGCCTCAACCCAGCCTATCTCCTCCTGCACCTCCTTCACGCGGCCAACGGGGTCGGCGGCGATGGTAGCGTCCCACTGCTCGAAGCGGTGGCGGATATTATGGAAACCCTTGATAGTCTCGTTCAGCGGCTTGTCGAAGTCGGAGAGCAGGGCCTGAAAACGACCTATACCCACACCGCCCTGATAGGCCAACTCGGGAGAGTCGGCACGGTCGAAACTCGATGTGTCGGCAATAAAGAGGCATACGGCCCAGAAATTACCGTCAATCTCGACATATAACTTACCATCTTTGGCAGGTATGACGGTCAAAGTCTCACGCATAGGGTCTTCAACCTTCGACTTGATATGCTCGGTCACAGCCTTAATGTTATCCATCATTCCCGGCACATCGGGGAAGATGAGATGGTTCTTGCGTTGCAAGATATAGTCGGGAGCGTCGCCCTCGGTACGCACGATGAAGGTGTCGTTGATGAAACCCTCACCCAACGGCTTAATGGTGGCAATAGTGCCCTCCAAGTCAAACTTCGCGGCAATAGCCAGCAACTGTTCGTTTGTCATACTATCTATAATTTTCTTTTACAATAATCTATACAAAAGGTGGCCTTCCACACAAATCGGCCCTATTCCACACAAAGCCAGCCATTCCATATACTAACTTGGCTCCCTTATACACAAAACTCGGCCTCTTCTACGCAAAGCCAACCACTAACTCGGCCCCTTATACCAAATCGGCCACAAGGTGCAGGGCAACAATCTCCTGCTCGGCGGTATGTGGCAGGGTGATATCCATCGCCACACCCTTGGTATCACATTCAAGGCCTGCGCGACGTAACGCTACCACCACGACATACCAACGCCTGCCCTCGTCGTAGCGGCTGAAATATTCGACCGCCGATGTATCGACACCTTTAATATATATATGGCCGTCGCACCCCACCTCAAAGGTCGCCTTCTCGTGGCATACGGCAAAAGCAAAGCCTACGCTCGCCTCATCGTCGGCCACGACATCAAACATCACCGCCAAGGCATCGTCGGAGTGTGCCACGCGCACCTGCGACAACCCGCAACCAACTCCCGCCGACATAGGGGCTATCTTATCACGCAGGACAAGACGAAGGTTGTCCTCGTGCAGAGTCTCCAATTTGCGAACAAAGCATACCTCGATATGCTTGCGGCCGCTGTCGTCTTGTACCTTATACTCCATAGTCGTATCGATTTAAGGTCGGTGGCTCTTCGATGGTTTGTAGTCTGCGCAATAGTTTTTCGCAGAATGCGATTTCAAATTTAGCAAAACAAAAGAACAATCGCAAGTTTTTTTTGTAACTTTGTGGCGATAAAGTCGATTTTTTTTGTAAAAATGTAGTTTCGATGCAATAAATGCGACTAATATAGAAGATAATCAAATAAAGAGAAAGTATGAGTTTATTGACTATTGAAAAGATTACAAAGCGTTACTCCGGTCACACAGCCCTCGACGATGTGTCGCTCGAAGTGCCTCGTGGCTCGATATATGGTCTGCTGGGCCCGAATGGTGCCGGTAAGACAACGCTGATACGAGTTATCAACCGCATCACACTGCCCGATGCGGGAAAAGTGATTTTTAACGGCCACACCATCACCGACGACGATATCTACCATATAGGCTATCTGCCCGAGGAGCGAGGCCTATATAAAAAGATGAAGGTCGGCGAGCAGGCTATATTCTTTGCACGCCTGAAAGGCCTGTCACGCAAGGAGGCACTGAAAGAGTTGAAGGCTTGGTTTGTGCGCTTCGGCATAGAGTCGTGGTGGGACAAGAAGGTGGAGGATTTGTCGAAGGGTATGGCCCAGAAGGTGCAGTTCATCACCACCGTTCTGCATCGCCCCAAGTTGTTAATCTTCGATGAGCCCTTCTCGGGCTTCGACCCAATAAATGCCAACCTGTTGAAGCAGGAGATTTTGCGTCTTCGTGATGAGGGTGCTACGGTGATTTTCTCGACACACAATATGGCCTCTGTCGAGGAGATTTGCGACCATATCACGCTGATAAACAAGTCGAAGAACATTCTCTCGGGCTCGGTCGATGAGGTGCGTCGTCGTTTTGGTGAGAATGTATTTGAACTCACCTATGGCGGTTGCTCGGAGCAGGAGATGCAGCGTGTATTGGAGCCTGTGGCTGAGGTGTTGTCGATGACTGCGATGGCCGACTCGCCCTACGATGTGTGCCGCATAAGGTTGAATGACAGCGTAAAGGTGCGTGATGCTATTTCGAAGGTCAATGATGCTGTCGAGTTGCGCTCTTTCCGCGAGGTTATACCGAGTATGAACGAGATATTTATCCGCGCCGTCGAGGGTTCGTTGTAACACTATAATAATTGGAAGACTATGAACAAGATAAAAATCATTATTGCTCGTGAGTTCAACGAGCGTGTGCGAAACAAGTCATTCATCATCACCACGATATTGATGCCTGTGCTGATGATTTTGATGATGGCGGCACCTACACTTATGATGCTCTTCGCTACGGGCGACGAGAAGGAGTTGCTCGTCATTGACGAGAGTGGCATCGTGGCCGAGAAGTTGGAGGGCAACGACGAGATTACCTTTACCCCTACCGCCTTGTCGTTATCGGAGGCGCGTGCTGTCGAGGAGGTGTTTGGCGTGCTGTGGATTGGCCGGAATATCGTCGATGAGCCTTCGCAGGCACAACTCTACACCAACTCTTCGTCGTCTATCTCGTTGGAGGAGAATATTTCGTCGCAGATTGAGAGCGTGATTGAGAAGGTGCGCCTGAGCCGCTACGATATCGACAATTTGGAGCAGATAATGCAGGACGTTGAGGCCAATGTGGTCATCACCACCTATCGCAACGACCAGACAACGGAAGATGGCGAGGCCGAGGAGGCTACATCGTCGTTTATCGCCTATATGTTGGGTCTGGTCTTGGGTATGATGCTCTATATGTTCCTCATCATCTATGGCTCGATGGTTATGACCTCGGTTATCGAGGAGAAGGGCAGTCGTGTGCTTGATGTGCTGGTGTCGAGTGTCAATCCCTTCCAACTTATGATGGGTAAGATTTTGGGTGTGGCTTCGATTGCCGTTACGCAGGTTGCCATTTGGGTTGTTTTGGTCTGCGGTATAGGTGGTGCGGTGTTGCCGGCACTTATGCCCGACGATATTATGCAGACCGTCGAGGCGGTGCAGGCGGGCCAGATGACCACCGTCGAGGCCGACCTCGATGCCGATATGCTCTCGGCCTTGTCGTTTGCTACCAATACGGGCAAGATATTGATGATGTTCGTCTATCTGCTTTTGTTCCTTGTGGGTGGTTTCCTCTTCTATTCGTCGATGTTTGCCGCCGTAGGCTCGGCTGTCGATTCCATTCAGGACGCCAACCAGTTGCAGACACCTATCACCGTGCCCATTATCTTGGCTATATTCTTGGCTATGTCGGTATTTAATGACCCCAACTCGTCGTTGGCTTTCTGGGGCTCGATGATACCCTTCTCTTCGCCTGTTGTGATGATGGCCCGCATACCTTTCGATATCCCCGTATGGCAGATTTGGGTGTCACTCGCACTGCTCTATGCGTCGGTTGTAGGTATGGCGTGGGTTGCCGGCAAGGTATATCGCGTGGGCGTGTTTATGCACGGCAAGAAGCCTACCTTCAAGGAGATGTGGCAGTGGATTAAGCAGTAGGCTATGTTACACTTCGAGAACGACTATATGGAGGGTGCGCACCCTCTTATCTTGGAGCGTCTGGCGGCAACAAATATGCAGCAGAGCGTCGGCTATGGCTGTGATGAGGTGTGTGAGTCGGCCCGCCGAAAGATACTCGCGGCGTGTGATGCACCCGAGGGTGAGGTACATTTTCTGGTGGGCGGCACGCAGACCAATGCTACGGTCATTCGTGCCCTGCTCCGCCCCTACGAGGGTGTCATCGCAGCCGACACAGGCCATATAGCCCTGCACGAGGCGGGCGCTATCGAGGCCGGAGGACATAAGGTGCTGACCATACCACATCGTGAGGGCAAACTCGCGGCCGATACGGTTGATGCCTATATCGAACAGTTCCGTCGTGACGAGGCGTGGGACCATATGGTATGGCCCGGTATGGTCTATATATCGCAACCGACAGAGTACGGCACCATATATTCCCTCTCGGAGTTGGAGGCTTTGTCGAGGGTGTGTCGCAAGTGGGGGATACCCCTCTTTTGTGACGGTGCGAGGTTGGGTTATGGCCTTATGGCCGAGTGCAGCGATGTGACCTTGAAGGATTTGGCTCGCCTGTGCGATGTCTTTTACATCGGTGGCACCAAGGTCGGCGCGATGTTTGGCGAGGCTGTGGTTATCCCCCGCAAGGGCTTCATTCCTCACTTCTTTACCATTATCAAGCAGAGTGGTGCGTTGCTTGCCAAGGGGCGTATGCTGGGCGTGCAGTTCGATGTGTTGTTCACCGACGAACTGTATCTGAAAATCGCCCGCCACGCCATCGAGTTGGCCTCGCTACTGCGTGAGGCACTTACGGCAAAGGGATTTGTGACCTACTACCCGTCCCCCACCAACCAACTATTCTTTGTTGTCGATGACGAGCAGTTGATGCGCCTGCGATGTGTGACATCATTTAGCGAGTGGGAACATCTGCCCGATGGGCGTACTGTGGTGCGTCTGGCTACAAGTTGGGCCACCCGCCGAGCCGATGTCGAGAGGCTCATCGCCGAGATATAAGGCCAAAGAGAATTTCTTGGCGCAATTCCTAAACTCTCTAAACTCCCTACCATTGCGCCTCTATCTTTTATCTTTCATCTCGTCATCATACCCCCTCCCCTTCGGGACTCCCCCTAATTCAGGGGGAGAATCATTATTATTTAATTTCTCCCCTAATATAGGGGAGATGTCACGCAGTGACAGAGGGGTACTATCTTTGCTCTTTAACCCTGCTTCGCAGGCTTTTCCTCCTCGCGGCTCGGCATAG
>CAZQMC010000017.1:0-28748 GCA_964594305.1 uncultured Alistipes sp.
AACTTTTTATTATATACAAAAACCTGTCTAACAAAAAACTTGTTAGACAGGCTCATTTTTTGTAGAAGATATATGACTACGCCCTATTTACCCCGATTAAAATGCGAGGTGGAGTATGGGTAGATTGTTCCGAAATAGGTGAGAAAAACAAAACCTACTTGGCGTGAAACTTTTGCAGTGGCTCCATTGCCCGACTTATCAAGCAGAATCTCGACGTTATAGGTGCTATTCGACGCCAAAACAACGATATTGACCTTTGTTACGCCACGTTTATCGGTGGTAATCTTATAATCCTTTACCTCGCCGTAGATATCCAGATTAGCGACATTCGGCTCCGAAAATATTACACACTCGGAGTCATTCACAAAGATATAGTTATGCTCCGGAGCAACACTCTGGGCAACATTTTCGCCACTTGCACGATTGGCGCCCAATATAAAATCCTTCGCACCCAACAACTGAATGGTTTGCGCACGAAGCAGAGAGTCCTGCTGCTGCTTTTGAATCTTCTTCTGGGCCTTCGATGCAGATTTCTGGGCATACACCTCACTCGTACCAAACGACACAAAAGATATCAAACAGAGGGCCAAAGTGTAGATAATACGTCTCATAACAGTCAATTTTTAGTGTTGTTACAAAACAAAGTTACAACAACTTTTTCACTAAACCAAACAACTTATAGGGCATATACCTGAATGGCAAATCAATCCAAGTAGGGGAGATGACAACCGAGCGACGATGCGAAAAGGCATCGAAACTGCCCTTGCCGTGATATGAGCCCATACCCGACTGTCCGACACCACCAAATGGTATATTCTCGTTGGCGATGTGCATAATGGTATCATTCACACAACTACCTCCCGCCGAGGTGTGACACAGAACATACTCGGCACCCTTCTTGCCTCCAAAATAGTAGAGAGCCAACGGCTTTTCACGCGCGGTGATAAATTCGACAACCTCACGACGCTCGTCGAAGGGAATCATCGGCAACACAGGGCCGAAAATCTCCTCCTGCATAACAGGCGATTGCACATCGACATCAGAGAGCAATGTAGGCTCAATAAATCGCTCCTCCCTGACGAGTCGGCCTCCCGACACCACGCGACCGCACTTCATATAGTCCGCAACACGCTCAAAGGCCGCATCACTCACCATACGCACGAAGTGAGGACTCTGCCTTACATCTTCGCCGTGCAGACGCTGTATCTCGTGGCGGAAAGCAGCGATGAACTTATCCTGCAACTCGCGATGTATAAGAAGATAGTCGGGAGCAATGCAGGTCTGGCCGGCATTCAAGGTCTTACCCCACGCTATACGGCGTGCCGCCAAATCTACATCGGCATCTTTATCGACAATGCAGGGGCTCTTGCCACCCAACTCCAACACTACGGGCGTAAGATGTTTCGCCGCCGCCGTCATAACGATTCTGCCCAGCGAGGGGCTGCCCGTAAAAAATATTATATCGTGACGCTCGGCCAAAAGCAGACTATTTACCTCGCGATTGCCCTGCACCACGGCGATATACTTCTCGTCGAAGGTCTCGACAATCATCTGCTCCAACACCCTCGATACCGCAGGCACATAGGGCGACGGTTTCAGCACCGCCGTACAACCTGCCGAAATAGCACCCACCAAAGGATTCAACAGCAGTTGTACTGGATAGTTCCACGGAGCAATAATCAACGCACCGCCCAACGGCTCACTAACAACCCGACTACGCGAGGGCATCATCTTCAATGGCGTGGAGTGTCGCTCGGGGCGTATCCAGCGTTTCAAATGACGCAGATGATTCTTTATCTCGCCCTCGACGATACTTGTTTCTGTCAAGACCGCCTCCTGCTCCGACTTATGCAAATCCTGCCACAGAGCCTCACAAAGTCGGCCGTGCCATTCATTTAGTGCTTGGAGCAACTTACGCAGTTGCGCTTGGCGGAACTCATACGGGAGTGTCGCTCCCGAGCGGAAAAATGCCCGCTGGCTCTTAACTATCGCACTAATGCGCTCGGCCGAGGTGTTTTCGATTGCCATAATCTTTTGATTTTAAGATTTTCGTCCCGTAAAGTTATCCATTGTCGAGTAAATTCCAAACCAATCGCCCAAAATTTTGTCGAACCACGACGAGGGCAGAAGGAATTGACAGAAGCGGATAAAATGAAAACCAAAAGGAATACCTTTGAAATTCTTATTGCGCTCGATGGCACGCAAAATCTTGCGTGCGGTAGGCTCCGGTTTCAAAATAGGGAATACGCGCGAGCGCACGCCGTCGAACATACCCGTATTTATATAGTAGGGAGCAATCGTGGTAAAACGCACACGGCTACGCATCTGTTTAAGTTCTATTCGCACCGAATCCGACCACCCTATCACAGCCCACTTGCTCGCCGCATATACCGACATCTTGGGATTGGATAACATACCCGCCGCCGAGGCTATATTGCAGATGTGGCCCTTGTTACGCTTCAACATATCGGGCAGAACCAGTAACGCCACAAGCATAGGTGCCTCGGCATTGATGCGCATCGTACGACGTATATCGCCCACAGTCTGCTCGTTGAAAGTTTTGTTTCCTGTCACCACGCCGGCGCAATTTATCACAATATCGACATCGCCACACTCGGCAACGCACTGACGATAGGTCGTGGCGACCTGCTCGTCACTCGATACATCGACACGATAGCCCTTGACCTTACCCAAAGCCGAGAACTCCGCCTCGGTGGCGGCTATCGCCTCGGGATTGATATCCCAAATAACCAAACATTTCGCGCCCTTCTCCAAAGCCATACGTCCCATAATGCGACCTATGCCTGACGCTCCGCCCGTAATGAGGACGGTATTACCTTTTATCTCCATTTCTACATCAATTTTGCACCCGCTCAAACCTCTTTTGGCAGGCATAATACCGTGGCAAAGGTAGAGAGTTTTCACACTCGTCATTTTGCCGATTTTGCATTTGGGGATAAGCAGAACAATTTTGTGGCCGAAGAGGTTGATTTGTGACAAAATGGCGATATTTGTTACAAAAAAGTGCGCGGCAAGGGCTCAAAAAAAACCTGTCGCGCCACTCATACAAACTTTTACGCTATTGTTTCTTTTGTGCCATCTGCTCCAATGCCGCCAAGTCGATATCGGGAGCAACACCCGACGGCTGACGCGAGAAACGCTCGCCAAATGGAGTCATCTCGTCAATATAGCCAATGTTGCGAAGGTAGAAATGGCCCTTCTCATTCACGCCACCCGAGTAATCTCGACGCATATCCCTGCAGCCCGTATTATCGCAAGTAAAACGGCCCGACAGCACCTCGTGCCAAGCACCATCTTTATCACGCATCCACTGCGAAGGATATGACACCTCCTGCGAGAGCCAGCCTCGTTCGGGAATAAAGTTCTCACAGAACGAATGGGCGCGAGTGAAGTAAGTTGTTATGTTGGGACGGCGTATCTCGGCCAAGAATACCCAACCCTCATCGCCACGGAAATAGCCCGTATAAAGAGATGCTCCCGTAGGCTTGCCATCGACAACTTCGGGGCGCACGCGCACCAGCGTAGCATAGGTACGGCCCGCCTTCCAATCATAATGGTAGAAGTTCTGGACACCCGAGCCCTCGTGGCTGTAATTATTCGAGCAAACACCTTCGCCCTTATTGACGAGCGTAGCGACATCGCCCGCCTCGGTATCGGTATCCCATACCGAGAATAGCACAAAGCGGCTCTCGCCCTTGATATTAGGCTGAATTCCCATATAGAAACCATCGCCACCCGTAAGCATATAGTAGGCACCGTTGATATCGTCACCCTCGGCAACACACACCTCGTTATAGAAATATTCGGTATTCTCGGGCATATCCCAATTAAAGTGGTTTGACGGGCCACGACGAATAAAGTGTGGCTTCTCGGCCTGACACTCCTCCGTAGTGACGAAGACCACCTCCTCGTTTTTGGCCGAAGCGTAGCCGACAGCCTCGCCACCCACCTTCAATGCCAAAATCGTGGGATAACTATCTGCCACCGTAGCGACAGGAATGATATTCACCCTCACATAACCCTTCTCCGGGATATTGTAACCTCCGACATAGCAGGTCTGCTCCTCGGCCGATGCCGCAACCTTGGCACGATGAGTTTTGCCCTCAACCTCAACATCGAGCGATGCCTCGCCGACAGCAGAGCCCACAACCAAACTCAAATCCAGATGGCCCGTATGTGCCGTATAGAAGAATATGGACAACTGATGCGGCTCGGCCTCGACAAACTCCTTCTTCCAACCATCGACAACCATCTCGGCATCGTGGGGATTATTGTAGCCATTATGCACAATCTGGTTGGCGCACTGCGGCGTCTGCTTTGACTCTGCATCGAGCGGAGTGACATAACCGTTGCACTTAAACGGAATAGTGAGCGACATCTCGCTCTGTGGCTGTGCGTCGTTGCAACCCACCAACATTTGTAGAGCCGCAAAGAGCGTAATCATCTGTACGATTTTCATATCTCAACGAATTTAATTACCGATGTAACAAAGATAGAAAAAGATACGCAAATAAAAAAGAGCCTGCCCGACTTTAATTGCCAGACAGACTCTGTTATTCAAGGGTGTCGTATGACTACTCTACGGGGATATCCTTGTTTACGTTCTTTGAGCCAACCAAAGCGTAGAACAACATATAGGCCAAACCGGCGATGATTACCCAGTATGAAGTCAAATAGTTACCTGTCCAGTCAACGATACCGTTCTGCAACAATGGGAGGATACCACCACCGCAAACCAATGCCATAAAGATACCAGAAGCCTTCTCGGTGTACTTACCCAAGCCCTCAACTGCAAGGTTGAAGATACCACCCCACATAACTGATGTGCAAAGACCGCACAATACGAGCAATGCTGCATTCACGGGAACCTCTGCTACTGCAAAGCCCTTGGCACCGTCGAATACGGGAAGATTAACCATAGTCTCGGGATTCAAGAAGATAGCACCCAAAGTGAGGCACAAACCAACAGTAGATACTACGGCCAACATAGCCTTTGCTGACACCTTGCTACCGATAGCAGCACCTGTCAAACGACCTACGAGCATCAAGAACCAATATGTACCGGCAACAGTACCTGCGATAGCGGTAGTACTTACCTCGTTCAACCACTTCTGCAATACGTTAGGAATACCTACCTCAACACCTACATAAACGAAGATTGCGATAGCACCCAACACAAAGTGACGGAATGACAAAGGACCATACTGTGACTTCTCGTTCTTAACGGCTGCGGGAGCATTCTCGGGGATAGCAGTGAATGATACCACGACGAAAGCCACTGCGAAGATAGCCAAAGCGGTGTACATCAAGGGGAATACCTGACTAATCTGGGCCTCAACGATGTTGGGAATCAAAAGACCTGTGAGGATAATCACAGCAGTACCCATCAATGAGTTGAAAGAGCCACCCACCTGAATAAGTTGGTTACCCTTGTTACCGCCACCTGCCAACTTGTTGAGCATAGGGTTAACAACGATGTTCAACATACACATTGAGAAACCTGCGATGAAGGCACCAAGCAAATAGATTGCGAAAGAACCTGCAAAACCAGAGATAGTCTGGATAGCAACGCCTGTGAAACCTACGGCAATAGCAGCCAAAGCGGTCTTCTTGTAACCATACTTCTGCAACATATTACCAGCGGGGATACCCATAACGGCGTAAGCGATAAAGTTCGCAAACACACCCAAAGTACCCATCCAGTTGGCAACACCGAACTGGTTCTTCAACACATCACCCATAGGAGATGCCAAATTGGTCACGAATGAAATCATACCGAAAAGCAGAATCATTACGATAATGGCCAATACATTACTGTTTTGTTTCTTTTCCATAAAATTAGATTGGTTAAAAAATTAAGTTTTATTTGTGTGTCCTTATCTTTTATCTTTAATCTTTAATCCCGCTTCGCGGTCTTTTCCTTCTCGCGGCTCGGCATAGTGCAAGCAAGGCTTGCCCTCTGCTCTCGCTCCGCAGCGTCGGTTGCTCTTTTATCTTCTATCTGTCTCTCTCGGCCACATAGGCACAGAGGTTGATAAGCGCTGTGCGATAGGGCGACTCGGCATACTTCGAGAGTATCGATGTTGCTCGGTTGATGTAGGTCTGCATCGTACGGGCTGCCATCGCAAGGCCTCCTGTGGCCTCCACCACACCCTGCATAAAATCTACCGCCGACTCATCGGTAGCACACTGCGACAACTTATCCAGAAGTTGCAATCGCTCGGCCGAAGAGCACTGCTCCAACACCTCGATAAGCGGCAAGGTGATTTTACCCTCACGCAAATCGTTATTCGCCGGCTTTCCCGTCTTTGCCGAGCGGCTGTAATCCAAAATATCGTCCTGAATCTGGAACGCCATACCCAACGCCTCACCAAAGCGGCGCATCTGCTCGATATCCTCACGCGTCGCTCCCACCGACACGGCTCCTGCCGAAGCCGAGATGCTGATAAGGCTGGCGGTCTTTTTGTATATTATTTCGAGATAATCCTGACGCGTGGTACTGCGCTCCTGTGTATGCTGGCTCTGTAAAATCTCACCCTCGCAGAGCGTAGCCACCGAGCCTATGATATGTGACACCAAATCATACTGCGCACTCTGCATACCGGCACTCATGGTTTTTGCCAAAATATAATCGCCCAACACCACAGCATTACGCGACTGCCACAACGCATTCGCCGAGGGACGACCACGACGTGTATCGGCGCCATCTATCACATCATCGTGGATAAGTGATGCCGTATGCAACATTTCGACCAGCATAGCGGCCAGATAGGTACGTTTTGTGCAGTTACGCTCTCCGGCAACCCACTCGCGCTGATTGGTAGCCGAGCAGAGAGCCGACGTGAGCATAACAATCATCGGACGCACGCCCTTGCCTCGTGAAGAGAGTATATGCGAGAGCATCTCCGAGAGCAACTTACCCTCGGAGGTGAGTTGGCCTTTGAGAAACTCATCAAACGCTTCCAAATCGGCAGCGATAGGAGTACGAATCGATTCTATGCTTATCATTTTGCTCTGTATGCAATGGCTTTAACTTTGCAAATATAGTAATTTTTCGCAATTACTCGCCCAAAAAAAGAATGTTTTTCGTAACTTTGACGCACTAATGAATATCGTAATATGACTCATAGCAATAATAAAATAACCAAGACGGCTCTTTTTGTCGGTATTGTAGCACTCTTTTTCATCGTTGCCGCGCTCTATTTTGCACCGCAATTTTCGGGCAAGGTACTCGTACAGCACGACGTGCAGCAATATGAGGGTATGTGCAAGGATATCTTGGAGAACAGAGAGGCCACAGGCGAAGATGCTCAATGGACAGGCCGTATGTTTGGCGGTATGCCGGCCTACCTGATAAATGTGAAATATCCGGCACAAGCCGTCAAAGGTACAATCGGCAAACTGACCAACATAATGGATATGCCGGCATCGTTCCTCTTCTTCTCGATGGTGGCGATGTGGGTGGCGATGCTCATCTTTGGACTTAATCCGTGGATAGGTCTTGTAGCGGCGTTGGCCTACGGATTATCGACCTACTTCCTGCTTATAATCGGAGCGGGACACATTACCAAGATGTGGGCGTTGGTCTATGCTCCGCTGATGATGGCGGGCGTCTATTACACGCTGCGTCGCAATATGTGGGCAGGTGCTGCGCTGACGGCACTCTTTACCTCGTTGGAGATAGGGGCCAACCACCCGCAGATAACCTACTACTTCGCTATTGCTATGGCGGCATTGTGGGTGAGCGAAGGCATCTATGCTTGGCGGGAGCGTCGCCGCAAGGATTTCCTTAAACGCACGGCGTTGCTCGTCGCGGCCGGCGTTGTGGCATTGGGTTCAAACCTATCGCCCCTGTGGTACACTATGCAACACCAAAAGGAGACCACTCGCGGAGGCTCGGAGTTGGTAGCCGAAGATGCGACGAGCGGCAGAGAGGGCCTCGATTTAGAGTATGCCACAGCGTGGAGTTATGGCCGTAGCGAGAGCCTCAATATGCTGGTACCCGACCTTATGGGCGGAGCCTCGACCGACAGTTTTGCCCCCGACGGCAAGGTTGCCGAGACATTGAAGGCTTACGGTTTGGAGCAGATGGCACAATACATTCCCCGTTATCACGGCGACCAACCATATACGGCAGGCCCGACCTATCTTGGTGCAGCGGCCATATTCTTGGCCCTGCTCGGAGCATTTCTCCTGCCGGCACGCCATAAGTGGTGGATTATTGCCGCCACCATAATTACGCTCCTGATGTCGTGGGGTAACAATCTGATGTGGCTGACCAAGTTGTTGTTCGACACCCTGCCGATGTATAATAAATTCCGCACGCTGTCGATGGCTTTGGTCGTTGTACAGTGGACCATACCTCTGTTGGCGGCCTTGGCTTTGGCCGAAGTGGGCGAGCAGAAGAAGGAGTCGGCAACATTGAATAAGGCTCTGGCGTGGGCCGCAGGCATTACTTGCGGAATTTTGGTCATTATGCTTGTTGGCGGTCGCTCGTTGGGTGACTTCGGTATGCAACAGAGCGGAGAGATGTTGGAGGGAGAGTTTTACACAATGCTCAAAGAGCAGGGTGGCGAACAATATATCCGTCAGGGATTACACGAGCAGATGGCTTGGGAGACAGCCTCGGCTATGGCCGATGAGCGGGCCGATGTTATGCGTCAAGATGCGTGGAGGTCGTTGCTCTTCGTATTGTTGGCCGCGGGAGCCGTATGGCTCTACTCGCGTCGCAAGGTTATCACACGCCTCTCGACACTCTGTTGCGTGGTGGCTGTAATTGTGGCCGCCGACCTGATAGATGTCGATATGCGTTACCTCAATTACGACAGTTTTGTGGCGAGCCATAAAGCGCAAATCACACCCAGCGAGGCCGACCGACTCATTATGCAGGACAAAGACCCCGCATATCGTGTGCTGAACCTCACAGTATCGCCTTTCAACGATGCCACAACATCGTATTTCCACCGCTCGATAGGTGGCTATCACGGTGCAAAATTATCGCGTTATCAAGATGTTATCGACCACTACCTGAACAACCTCGACGAGGGCGTTTTGGATATGCTCAACTGCCGTTATATCATCACCTCGCCCGACGCAGAGGGTGTCGTTGAACGACCATCGGCAAATGGAGCAGCGTGGTTTGTCAAGTATGTTCACCCCACAAAATCGGCTCACGAGGAGATTGCGATGCTGGACGAGATAGACACCAAACAGGAGGCTGTAATCAGAGATATCTCGCTCAACAATTACCACTTTGCCGAGGGCGAGATTACGCTTACCGAATACCGCCCCAACTATCTTCGTTACGACTATTCGGCCGAAGGTGACGGCTTTGCCGTATTCTCGGAGATTTACACCGACAAGGGCTGGCGAGCCTTCATCGACGGCGAGGAGGTGACACTTCTGCGCGCCAACTACATCTTACGCGCCTTGGAGTTGCCCGCAGGCGAGCATATCGTCGAGTGGCGTTATCGTGCGCCTCATTGGGCTTTGATTGAGGGCATCACACTTGTATTCTCGCTCGCCATATTGGCGGCCGTCATATTAACCCTGATATACTTTATTCGCAATGAAAGACGACAAAAGATTAAGGCGTAAGGTCAGACGCTCATATATGGTATCGACGATAAGTATCTCGTTGGTACTCTTCCTGCTCGGCTCGGTAGGCTATATGTTGGCCTCGGCACTCGGTACGGCACACACTCTGCGTCGCAGTATCACTCTATCGGTGGAGTTGGACAACTCGCTCAGCGACGAGCGCAAGGAGGCTCTGGGCGAGGAGTTGAGGGCTACGGAAGGTGTCGCCGAGGTTACCTATATGGACCGCGACGACAAATTGGACGATGCCGAATTTCGCCGTATGTTTGCCTCGGAGATAGAGGAAATACTGGCCGAGAATCCTCTGCGTAACAGTTTCGAGGTGGCCGTCATCTCGGGCGAGAGAGAGGCTATGGACGCTCTGGTGGATAAGTTTTCGGCGATGGAGGGAGTGATATATGTAGCCTACCCCGCCGCCACAATCGAGCGACTGCACTCGACGATAAGCAAAATCACAATCATCTTGCTCGCCTTTGGCGGAGCGTTGCTCATCATATCGCTCATACTGCTCAACAACACCATTCGTTTGGCGATATTTTCACGTCGCCACCTCATCAACACCTTTAAGTTGGTGGGTGCTACGAAGTGGTATATTATGCGACCGCTGTTGGGCACTGCCGCCAAGCAAGGTATCTGGGCGGGACTCATTGCCAGCCTGTTGTTTGGTGGTGTCATCTGGGCTTTGAGCGAGGCTATGCCGGAGATTGTGACGATGTCGGAACTCACCAAAATAGCCATCATCGTCGGCGGAATGATTACCGTAGGTTTGGTTATTTCGCTTCTCTTTACGACCTTTGCGGTCAATAAGTTTGTAAATATGAAAACCAATAAGATATATTTGTATTAGTCGAAAGATGAAGAAGTTTTTTGAAAAGATAAGCGCACACTTTGCAGCCGCACAGGATAAGCACGATGGCGAAATGCCCCTCACGTTGAAAAACTATATTTTGCTGGCCATAGGACTTGTCGTCATCATCGTAGGTATGGCCTTGATGTGTGGCGGAGGTAGCGATAATCCCGAGGTGTTTAATTATGAGATGTTCTCGTGGCGACGCATCACCCTCGCACCAATTCTTATCGTCGGAGGCTTTGCCTTTGAGATTTATGCCTTGATGAAACGTTTTTAGTACAAACAGTCCCGAAAAATGTCTGTAATTGAAGCCATTATACTCGGTATAGTGCAAGGCCTTACCGAGTTTCTACCTGTATCGAGCAGCGGTCATCTGCAATTAGCCAAAGCAGTGTTGGGTGTCGAGATTGAAGAGAACCTGATGTTCGACATTACACTGCACGCCGCTACCGTTTTGAGTACGATTGTCATTTTGTGGCCCGAGATTAAGCGCTTGGTCACAGGGCTATTCTCTCGCACTTTTAACGACGAGCAGGCGTACATCATAAAACTCATTATTTCGATGATTCCCATCGTCATAGTGGGCTTTGCGCTGAAAGATTACCTCAATACGATGCTCTCATCACCCTACATACTCTCGATTGTGGGGGCTATGCTTCTGCTGACTGCCATTTTATTGACATTCGCCTACTACGCACGCACGCGCCAAAAAGAGAATATATCATATCGCGACGCCTTCATCATCGGTCTGTCGCAAGCCGTAGCCGCTATGCCCGGACTGTCTCGCTCGGGTACAACCATCGCAACGGGAATACTCCTCGGCAACAACAAAAGCACCGTAGCACAATTCTCATTTTTGATGGTCTTGGCACCAATCTTGGGCGAGATGCTGCTCAACATCGTAAAAGGTGAGGTGGTCTTTTCATCAATCGGCATAGCACCACTCGTGGCGGGTTTTGCAGCCTCTTTTGTAGTGGGTTGTCTGGCCTGCAAATTTATGCTCGGCATAGTTAAACAGGGAAAACTTATCTGGTTTGCCGTATATTGTGCCGTTGTCGGCGTAATATCAATAATTTGTAATTTCATCTAATCCAAACATAATGAGTCAAAACGAATCACTTTGCGGGATAGATTTCTCGGAAGGATACATTGCCGTAATAGACAAACCGCTGGAATGGACCTCGACAGATGTCGTGCGCAAGATAAAATATGCACTGCAACACAAGTTGGGCTACCGTAAGATTAAAATCGGTCACGCCGGTACGCTAGACCCTCTGGCGACGGGCGTACTTCTTATCTGCATCGGTAAAGCGACAAAGATGGTCAATGCCATGCAAGCCGAGGAGAAGGAGTATGTCGCAGAGTTGGAGTTGGGTGCCACAACGCCGAGTTTCGATATGGAGCACCCCATCGATAAGCGTTATCCCACCGACCATATCACGCGCGAGATGATCGAGCAGGCTCTCGAAAGCCTTACGGGTGAGCGTCTGCAAGCACCTCCTATCTATTCGGCCAAAAAGGTTGAGGGCGTACGCGCCTACGAGTTTGCCCGTGCCGGCGAGGAGGTGGAATTGAAAAAGGCCCTCATCAACATCTACGAGATGGAGATTTTGGAGTTCGAGATGCCTCGTCTGAAAATCAGGGTGCGTTGTAGCAAGGGTACATATATCCGTTCATTGGCACAAGAGATAGGTCAGGCGGTGGATAGCGGAGCATATCTCACATCGCTTCGTCGCACACGCAGTGGCGGTTTCACGGCCGACAATGGTTGGCAATTACCCGATTTTATGGAAAAATTGAGTGAGTGTGAAACAAAATAGCGATTTTATCGTATTTATTATTGATATTTGTGTCTTTCACAGTTGATTTAGATAAGATTATGAAGTTATCTCAGTACGGATATGATTTCTCGGCCGATATGCTGGCCAAATATCCTGCCGACAATCGCGACGAGTCGCGCTTGATGGTTATCAATCGCAAAACAGGCGAAATCGAGCATCGTATATTCAAGGACATCATCGAGTATTTCGACGAAAAGGACCTCTTCCTTTTCAACGACACCAAGGTATTCCCCGCACGCCTCTACGGCAACAAGGAGAAGACCGGTGCCGAAATCGAGATTTTCCTTTTGCGCGAGTTAAATCGCGAGTTGCGCCTTTGGGACGTTTTGGTGGACCCGGCGCGTAAAATCCGTATAGGCAATAAGTTATATTTTGGCGACGACGATATGATGGGTGCCGAGGTTATCGACAACACCACTTCGCGCGGTCGCACCTTGCGTTTCCTCTTCGACGGTTCGTACGAGGAGTTCAAGGAGGCGTTGTATCGCTTGGGCGAGACTCCGCTGCCACGCTGGGTAAGAGAGAAGGTCGAGGAGGAGGACGCCGAGCGTTACCAGACCATCTTCGCCAAAAACGAGGGTGCCGTAGCCGCTCCCACAGCCGGTATGCACTTCTCGAAGCACCTGCTCAAACGTATGGAGATTAAGGGCATCGATGCTGCCTACATCACTCTGCACGCAGGTTTGGGCAACTTCCGCACCGTCGATGTCGAGGATTTGTCGAAGCATAAGATGGACTCGGAGCAGTTCTTCGTAACGGAGCAGGCTGCCGAGCAGGTAAATAGTGCAAAGCGCGAGGGCCACAAGGTGGTAGCGATTGGTACAACCGTTATGCGTACAATCGAAACTGCCGTATCGACCGGCGGAATGATTAAGGCTATGGAGGGTTGGACAAACAAGTTTATCTTCTGTCCTTACGATTTTACCGTTGCCGACGCTATGGTATCGAACTTCCATCTGCCCTACTCTACGCAGTTGATGATGGTTGCCGCCTTTGGTGGTTACGACCGCATTATGAATGCCTACAAAATCGCGAAAGAGGAGGGTTATCGCTTTGGAACTTATGGTGATGCCATGCTCATATTGTAGCAACATTTGCACACAGCAACATAGCCAATCTTTATAAAAAATTTTGTATATTTGCACATTGTAAAACTCAATACAAATGGCTGCACGCAAGATACTTTACGTTTGTCAGGAGATAATGCCTTATCTGCCCGAGAACGAAGCCTCACGTCTTTGTCGTCGTCTTTCACCGGCGATGCAGGAGCGAGGTAATGAAATACGTACGTTTATGCCTCGCTATGGCTGTATAAACGAACGCCGTAACCAATTGCACGAGGTTATACGTCTTTCAGGTATGAACCTGATTATCGACAACAACGACCACCAACTCATTATCAAGGTGGCGTCGATACCTTCGGCCCGTATCCAGATATATTTCATCGATAACGACGATTTCTTCTCTCGCAAGGCTGTCTTGACCGACGACGAGGGCAAGGCTTTCGAGGATAACGACGAGAGAGCAATCTTCTTTGCTCGCGGAGTCTTGGAGACTGTACGCAAACTCAATTGGGCCCCTTCGATTGTGCATTGCACCGGTTGGATATCGGCCATTGTTCCGGTATATCTGAAACAGGTCTTTGCCGACGACCCGCTTTTCCGCGATGTAAAAGTTGTAGTATCACTTTGTGATGATAAATTCGAAGAGCCTCTGAACAGCGATTTTGCAAAAAAGATTGCCAAAGAGGGCGTTAAAGATGAAAAATTGAGCATCTTGGAGAATCCCTCATACGAAAATCTCTATCGCTTCGTTATTGATTATGCCGACGGTGTTGTCGTAGCGTCCGAGAAGGCTGACAAGACTTTGGTGGAGTATGCTCGCCAGAGCGGTAAGCCAGTATTGGAGTATGCCGACCCCGAAAGCGCAGAGTTTTTCGACAATTACAACCGTTTTTATGAAGAGTTATAAGAGTAAAATACATCGTCTGCTGACGACCTTTGCAATAGTTTTCTTGGCCGTATGGGGTGCGCTTTCGGGTTGTACCACGCAGGCCGATTACACCCTCGGCGAGGAGTTGGCACCCGGTCATCAGCAGTTGAATATGCGCCACCGTCTGTATAGCGACGGTATGCTCAAAGAGGTTAAGGACAACGAGGCAATAGATACTCCTTGCAAGGTCTTTGAGATGCGTCTGTATCGCACCGACTCGGTAAATGCCGCCTCGCTCGATAAGTTGTATCTGGGACTTCAAAAGCACAACTACTATGGTGTGCGCAAGATGGGTTTTGCCAGCCAGATGCTCTTTATGAGCGGTGTCGATGACTCCATCGGCTTTGGCTATCGCCCCGTCTATGACTCTATGATGTTCCTCTTTGAGGTCGATACATTTGCCGGCGACACGATGAAGCCCATAAAATACAACGTCTATGCTCTCTCGGCTGACCTTGTGAATGAGGAGTCGGAGGACTCTATCTTCATCATCACCTACAACCCTCGCACCGAGGGTCATTTGGCCGCAGATGCAGAGCCTATCTATACGTTTGAGTTCCCCAACTACGCCAAAGGTGTTTATACCAACTCTACGCAGTTGCGTATGCAGGAGACTCCACACACAAAGGAGTATCTGAAAAAGTTGATTTGCTGGGAGTTGGACGAAAACGGCTTGGCAAACAAAAACACCGATATCTACCAGTCGGACTCGGCTTTTGTGCATAACTTCCCCGGTCTTTATATTGAGGCGGAGGCAGATGTACCCGATGGCGACGGCTCGGCCTTTGCATTCAAGCCCACCTCGACAGGTATCGCCTTCTATGGCCGTACGCGTAACCCGGGAGCCGATGTCGATATTATGTCCGACACGCTCAATATGGACTACTACTTCCGCGACGACAATGTTATCGACTACGGAAATGTCAGCGCACAGAGTGTGACGCTCGATTATAGTGGCTCGGAGTTCGCCTCGACACCTATGTATGAGGACGAGGAGAACCGCCCCGAGGTAGGTATAGGATATATCGACGGCTGTGGCGGTATGGTTACCGAACTGACCTTTACCGAGGAGTTTTTGCTCTCGCTCTATGATTTGGTGTGCGACGAGCAGGGCAACCCGATATACGAGTCGGCAGCGATGAATCAAGCGGCGTTGCGCATCTATCTCGAAGATGCCACCTACAATATGTACGAAGACCCGGCGTTGGATTATGTGTCGTGGGCCGAGAAGTTGAACCAGTCGATTCCTCGTTTGGGATTGTACCTCAACTACAAGAATCTCACTCCCGTACCCGACTATCTCTACTCGATGGAGTCTTCGGGCGGCTCGCTGGCCTACAACGGCTACCTAAACCGCAGCCACGCCTACTACGAGATGGATATCACCTCTTATGTACAGGAGTTGGTCAATGATGTCATCAAACAACGCCCGACAGCCGATAAGCCTCTCGACTTTGAGGATTTCACCCTCTCGCGTCGTTTCTTCATCGGCCCTGCGGCAGACAAGGTTTTCACGTTTGACCGCTCGGCAGTACAAGGAGCCGATACCTCAATGCCCGATTTGACGAAGGCTGCCATAGAGTTGGAAATCACTTACACATTGGTAAAATAGTTTATCAGAAGATATCCGACAAACCTAAGTGCGCACGCTTAGGTTTTGTCGTATTAGCAGAGAAAGATATAATGCAGAAGAATTTAGTAATCGTAGAGTCACCCGCCAAGGCTAAAACCATTGAGCGTTTCCTTGGCAAAGATTATATTGTAAAGTCGAGTTTCGGTCATATTCGCGACCTCTCGAAAAAGGGGCTCGGAATAAGCATCGAGAAGGGATTTACCCCCAATTACGAGGTCTTGGACGACAAGAAGAAGGTTGTCGATGAGTTGTCGAAACTCTCAAACGAGGTTGCTACCGTATGGTTGGCTTCCGATGAGGACCGCGAGGGAGAGGCTATTGCGTGGCATTTGGCCGAGGTGTTGGATTTGCCGGTGGACAAGACCAAGCGTATTGTCTTCCACGAGATTACCAAGTCGGCGATACTCAACGCCATAGAGAATCCTCGTACGATAGATATGAATCTGGTGAATGCGCAACAGGCTCGTCGCGTGCTCGACCGTATCGTAGGCTTCGAACTCTCGCCCGTACTGTGGAAGAAGGTTCGTCCGGCTCTCTCGGCAGGACGCGTGCAGAGTGTGGCCGTACGCCTTATCGTTGAGCGTGAGCGCGAGATTATAGGCTTTGAGTCGGTACCATACTTCCGTGTGGTGGCGCAATTCTATCCCGTAGGCGACGAGAATAAGACACTCTTCAAGGCCGAGTTATCACATCGCTTCGAGCAGAAGGAGCAGGCCGAGGAGTTTTTGGCAAGTTGCAAGGGTGCAACCTTTACCGTTACAAAGGCCGAGGAGAAGCCTGTGAAGCGTTACCCCGCAGCACCTTTTACCACCTCGACACTCCAACAGGAGGCAAGTCGTAAGTTGGGTATGTCGGTGTCGCAGACAATGTCGGTGGCACAGCACCTCTACGAGCAGGGTCTTATTACCTATATGCGTACCGACTCGGTAAATCTGTCGGCACAGGCCATTGCGCAATGTAAGAGCGAGATAGCACGTCTGTTTGGCGAGAAATATTCGTCAGCACACAATTATAAGACCAAAACCAAGGGTGCACAAGAGGCTCACGAGGCTATACGTCCGTCGTATATCGACCGCACACAAATCGAGGGCTCGGCAGCCGAGAAAAAGTTGTACGACCTGATTTGGAAGCGTACGGTAGCATCACAGATGGTAGCCGCCGACGTGGACCGCACGACGATTGTGATAGATATGGACGGCACGAAGTGGGAGTTTGTCGCCACCGGAGAGGTTGTTCGTTTTGACGGTTTCCTGCGTCTGTATTCGGAATCGACCGACGACGACAATACAGCGGAGAGCAGCGAGGGCATCTTGCCAAAGATGGCCATAGGCGACAAGGTATCGGCATCACAAATCACCGCCACAGAGCGTTTCACGCAGGCTCCGGCACGTTATAACGAGGCTACGCTGGTGAAGCGATTGGAGGAGTTGGGTATTGGTCGTCCTTCGACCTACGCCCCCACCATTACCACCATTATCAATCGTGGTTATGTGGTCAAGCAGAATAAGGAGGGACAGAAACGTACATTTACGACGCTTACACTCTCGGCCTCGGGTAAGATTTCCGAGAAACACCCCACAGAGAATTTCGGCAAGGAGAAGAATCGCCTTGCGCCGACCGATATAGGTATGGTGGTGAATGACTACTTGGAGTCGCAGTTCGAGCAGATTATGGACTACAACTTCACGGCAAATGTCGAGAAGGAGTTTGACCGCATTGCCGAGGGTGATATCACTTGGGGCGAGATGATTACGGGATTCTACTCTCCCTTCCACGAAGCGGTGGATAAGGCCATAGAGACGCAGACCGACAAGAATAATCAGGTACGCACACTCGGTATAGACCCCACGACAGGCCACACCGTAAGGGCACGCATAGGTCGCTACGGCCCTATGGTAGAGATAGAGGCCGAGGAGGGCGAGAAACCTCGCTTCGCCTCGCTGAAAAAGGGACAACTCATCGAGAGCATTACGTTGGAGGAGGCGTTGGAGTTGTTTGCTCTGCCTCGCAACCTCGGACGTTACGAGAACAATGATTTGTGGGTAGGCATAGGCCGATATGGTGCTTATGTCCGCTATGGTAAGTCGTTTGCCTCATTGCAGAAGAGCGACGACCCATATACAATTACCTACGAGCGTGCTGTGGAACTCATCAAGCAGGCTACATCTGCCGCAGCATCGTCGGCCGAGCCATTGAAGAGTTTCGCCGAGGATAAGGACCTTGTGATAAAGAATGGTCGCTATGGCGCATACATCGCCTACAAGGGCAAGAACTACCGTATCACAGGCTCTCGCAAGGCCGAAAATCTCTCGTATGAGGATTGTATGAAGATAGTGAATAACTCGAAGAAGAAATAATCAGAAGGATTTATAATATTTACACAAAACCCTAAACTTATCTCATTATGAAAAAATTGATTCTTTTGGCAATGGCCATCACAGGCCTCACCCTCTCGGCAATGGCGCAGGAGGAGAATAAGGGTTACAAGTTCACCCACACAAGCGAGGTGAAGACTGTACCCATCACCAACCAGTTCCGTAGCGGTACTTGCTGGTGCTTCTCTACTCTCTCATTCTTGGAGGAGGAGATGATTAAGGCCGGTGGCGAGGAGATGACTCTCTCGCAGATGTGGATTGTTCGTCACGCCTACTT
Source organism: uncultured Alistipes sp. (assembly GCA_964594305.1). GTDB lineage: Bacteria > Bacteroidota > Bacteroidia > Bacteroidales > Rikenellaceae > Alistipes. The sequence continues at coordinate 18,587 of CAZQMC010000017.1, forward strand.
TGACAAGGCTGTGAAGTATGTTCGTTTGCACGGTCACCTCAACTTCGCCGTTGGTGGAGCGGCTCACGATGTTACAGAGATGATTGAGAAGTATGGTATCGTACCCTTGGAGGTATATTCTGGTTACAACTATGGTACCAAGATGCCCGAGTTCGGCGAGATTGACGCTGTGTTGAAAGGCTATGTTGAGGCTATCATCAAGAATAAGAACGGTCGCCTTACCACTGCTTGGCAAGATGGTTTGAACGCTATCCTCGACGCATATTTCGGCCCTCGTCCCGAGAAGTTCGAGTACAAGGGTAAGGAGTACACCCCCAAATCATTCGCCGAGTCGTTGCCTATCAAGATGAGCGACTATATCGAGATTACATCTTATACTCACCACCCATTCTACTCAACCTTTGCGTTGGAGGTTCCCGACAACTGGATGTGGGGCGAGATGTATAACCTGCCTTTGGACGAGATGATGCAGGTTTTGGACGCTGCTTTGGCTGCCGGTCACCCCGTAGCATGGGGCGCCGACGTTAGCGAGAAGGGCTTCCGTGGCAATAAGGGTGTAGGTATCATTCCCGAGGACGCCGAGAATATCGTTATCGGCTCTGACGCCGAGAAGTGGGGCAAGTTGTCTGACGCCGAGAAGCAGGCGAAGATTTACAGCCTTGACGAGCCCGTTAAGGAGAAGACCATCACACAGGAGATGCGTCAGGAGGCTTACGACAACTACCAGACTACCGACGACCACGGTATGGTATTCATCGGCACGGCTACGGCACAGAACGGTGCGCCTTTCTACATCATTCAGAACTCTTGGGGTGAGAGCGGTCCTTACAAGGGCTTCTACTACTTCTCACGTCCTTTCGTTGAGTACAAGACTATGGATATTATGGTAAACAAGAATGTTGTACCGAAGGAGATTTTGAAGAAACTCGGCTTGAAATAAGCATCGATTATACTCTAAAAAAGTGCCGGCACGTCATAATATTCCCGTAAGCCGACACGTTTGTAGTTAAGAGATTATTTTTCGTATATTTGCAAAGAATCAACCTTTGGCGACTATGAATATTTTCACAAAGCAAACATTTCACTTACTACTCGTAACGGCTCTCGTGGCAATGTGCGGTTGTAATCGAAGTGTCAAGTTCGATATCGATGGAGAGTTGTTGGAGAATGCCGCCAACAGAGTCTATCTCATCGTGGAGGGTGCAACGACAGATACTTTGGCCTCGGCCACAGTGGGTGCTGACAACACCTTCTGCCTGCGTGGCCGTATTGCGGAGCCTACAACAGCCTTTCTGTGTGACGACAACGGCAACACGCTGTCTGTACTGCTGATTGAGGAGGCGCAACTCTATCTGCGACCCCTGCCCTCGGGTGGTTATATAGCCGAAGGAGGCCCTATTAACGACAAATATAACCTCGTGATGCAACGCCTTGCCGATGTTGCTCGTCAAATTTCGGAGTTGGACTCTTCATCACCCGAAGCAGGCGAAGCCTACGAGTCGCTCATATTCCGCTATCACGATATTCTCGCCACAGCCATCACCGACAACCTCGACAATATCGTGGGCGTGGAACTATTCCTCAGTCAAGAGGCCCGCGGAATGAGTGCCGACGATATGCGTGTGCGTATGCTGCAATTCTCACCGCAGATGCAGTCGCTCTCGGCGATGAAGGCATTTGCCCGCTACATCGAGACATACGCCCGCACCGAGATAGGCAAACCATTCATCGACCTTGAACTACATACCGCCACTGACGATAAGACATCGCTCAAAGAGATTTGCAGCAAAGGGGATTGGGTGCTGTTGGACTTCTGGGCAACGTGGTGTGAGCCGTGCCGCCGCGAGATTCCCACCCTGCGTGAGGCGTACGCAAAATATGCCGTACAGGGCTTGGAGATTTGCAGCATCTCGCTCGATAGCGACCCACATCGCTGGCGCGAGTTTATCCGACAGAACGATATGCTTTGGACAAATGCCATAGACCTGCCGAGCGATAAACGCACATCTGCCGCCGAGACCTATGGCCTGCAAGCCATTCCCACCAACTTCCTTATCTCACCCGAAGGTGTCATTGCAGCACGCAATCTGCACGGCGAGGAGTTACTTCACGAGTTGGAACATATTTTCGGCGAATGCGTCTGCGAATAGATAAAGCATTAGTTTTAAGCAAGTTACGCTTATCTTGGGAAAATTATAAAAATTTTTAGCAAAAAATATTTGCACAGAAAGAAATTTAGCCGTACATTTGCACTCGCAATCAGTAAATGGCTCCGTAGCTCAACTGAATAGAGTACTTGACTACGGATCAAGCGGTTACAGGTTTGAATCCTGTCGGAGTCACTTGATTTTCAGGCGGTTATCGAAAGATGACCGCTTTTTTTGTTGTATAACCCTGTTTGATGACAGGATTCTTCTGCTCGGGCGGTGTGGTTAGGGAAATCAATGATTTACTCCGTAAATAAAGCATAAGAGAATAGGGGGTTTATAAAAACCACAAAGTCCGGCGGAATTATCCGGCCGGACCTCTCTGCTTCGACTATCTTAATATCTCCCACTCCCCATTACGCGTTGTACCGGTGCGTCTGATGACTCCATCTCTTGACAACTTCTGGATATGATACTTAACCCCATCGGCTGATATACCGACAATCTTGGATAACTCCTGGCGCGTGGCTCGGGGATTATGCCAAAGTGTGTGCAAGATTTTTTCTTGGGTAGATAGTGAGGATTGCTGTCGAGGGCTAATAATCTCGGCGAGAACCTCCAACACAAACTCAATAAAGAGCGTACAACCATCTGCGCCCTGACTTAATGTAGCCACCCAACGATACTCTTGTTGGTGCGCATAAAAAGCACTCTCGATAGGGATACTCTTAAACAATTCCCTCCATCGGCTCAATATAAGGGTTTGCCACAATCGGCCCATACGGCCATTGCCGGTAGCAAAGGGGCGGATAATATCAAATTCGTGGTGAAATATACAACTCGCTATCAAAGGGTGCTCGTCGGTTGTCGTCAGCCACATAAATAGGTCGTGCATCAAATAAGGCACCTTCTCGGCAGGGGGAGCATAGCGGAAAGTATGCTTCTTGTCCGTAATATCGGAACCACATTGACGAAAGCAGGCCAAATCATCTATCGCTCCGGTCTCCATAATGGTATGGGCCTTTAATAAATCCTCGACATTATATGGGTTGATTGTATCCAACAACTCGTATGCTTTTATGGCGTTACAAGCCGCTTGTAACTCGGTCACAGGAGGAGTCGTCTTGCAATCCAGCGCTGCCGCAATCTGCTCCGTAGAGAAGATATAACCATCAATAGCCAAGGTCCCCTGAATGGCTCTTATACGATTTGCCCTATGCTGATGTAAATCCTCGGGCATAGACAACAAACCTCCGACCGCCTCGCTTACCTGTGCGACGAGGTTGATGATTTTCGGCGTAATCTTGTATCGTGGAGTATATCTCATAAAACACTGTTTTTGCAAATATAGTAATATTTTTTCGATTTGGGTAATATTGGGGTAAATAATATAGCAATATTCCCCGAATAACTACCCCAATAATTATTTATACGGCATTTTTCGGAGGAGTTGTCAGCAAAAAAGCATAAAAAATCCCGAGTGCAACCACTCGGGATAATCCATTTTTGCAAGAGGCTTTTACTTCTGCAATGCCTCCCAAAGCATATCTTTCAGACGCTGGATATTGAGGCCCGACACCGACGAAATAAACACCGACGGAACACCCTCGGGCAAGTGCGGACGCATCTGCTCGATAAGTTCGTCGTCCAACATATCACACTTGGTAATGGCCAAGAGACGCTCCTTATCCAACAACTCGGGGTTATACTGCGTCAATTCACCCAACAAAATCTCATAATCTTTGGTGATATCGTCACTATCGGCCGGCACCATAAACAGCAAAACCGAGTTACGCTCGATATGACGCAGGAAACGAGTACCGAGGCCCTTGCCCTCGTGCGCACCCTCGATGATTCCGGGGATATCGGCCATCACGAAAGATTTACGGTCACGCACCTCGACAATACCCAAGTTAGGCTCCAATGTAGTAAAGGCATAGTTGGCAATCTTGGGCTTTGCGGCCGACACAACCGACAGCAAGGTACTCTTACCGGCATTGGGGAAGCCCACCAAACCCACATCGGCCAAGACCTTCAACTCCAAGATAAAGGCACCCTCATCGCCCTCCTCGCCGGGCTGTGAGTAGCGCGGAGCCTGATTTGTAGCACTCTTGAAGTGCCAATTACCCAAGCCGCCACGACCGCCCTTCAACAGAGTTAGTTGCTCACCGTGCTCGGTAACCTCTCCCACATATTCGATTGTGGTCGTACCGTCCTCCTGCTCCACCAAACGACGAGCCACCGTACCCAGAGGCACAGGGATAACGATATCGGGGGCATCTTTACCCGACGAGCGGGCACCGTGACCACCCTCACCGTCCTCGGCAAATTGATGTCGCTGATATTTGAGGTGTATCAAGGTCCAATACTGCTTGTCGCCCTGCAAGATGATACTGCCTCCCTTACCGCCATCACCGCCATCGGGGCCACCGAAGGCTACAAACTTCTCACGACGAAAGTGGCTCGAACCGGCTCCACCGTGGCCCGAACGAGCAAAAATCTTTACATAATCGACAAAATTAGACCCTGCCATAACTATCTGCTTTTAATTCAAGCGACAAATATACAAAAATACCTCCATATCTTAAAATTTCCACGACACCACAGCATATACATTGCGCGGATAGGCATAGGTGACGACCTCGGCGTGGGGCTCATAGATACGTTGTGAGCCGCTTATATGATTACGCAGGCGCGACGGCTCATATCCATATTGAACAATATTTTTGTTCCCAAGCAGATTTTTCACCGCAAGTGTAATCGACATACGTCCGTCACGCAACCAAAACCAACGCGACACCGACACATCGAGAGTGACGGCATCGTCGAGGCGGCGCTGATGAGAGAACTGCTCAAAAATCTCCTGCGAGGCTGTGGCCTGACGCAGAACACGCTCGGTACGGCGGACAAATGACGCATCGACATAACGCAAGCCGGCATACTGCACACTACACGATGCCGCCCACCCCTTACGATGAAAATAGTTGAGCGATGCCAAAGCCGACACTTGCGGCGTACCTCCCACAAAACAATCTCCCATAAGGCTCTCGCTACGATGACTCACGATGCTGTTATCGGTATCGGAGTAGTGTGTTACGAGAGGGTTATGCGAATAGATATATCGTCCCGCAGCGGCAGCAAACGATGCTCGCAAGCGACGGCTCAATGGCACAATGGCGGTAGCCTCCACGCCATACGACATCGTACCGATATCCTCGGCGACGACATCGCAATAGAGTCCCGACAAATCGTCATACGAGCGAAAGACCTGACTGCGTGACGAGGTCATATTCATATAGGCGGCAAGAGTGGCCTTAACCTCCTGTGACGAATAGCGATAGGTCGCCTCCGCACCAAAAAGTCGCTCGGCGGAGATGCCTGACAGGCGGTTATTATATTGTGGATTGAGGAAGAGATTATCGGCAAGAGGCGCTCGCTCACCCAGCATAACCGCCATATATAATGTATGGGGCGACGAGTGGAGATAATCGGCCGATAGTTTCAGAGTGTAGGGAGCAAATCTCATCACAGCCGAGCGACCGAAAGATTGCGCGCCGGCAAACAACTCCTTCTCATAATGTCCTCGACGCGAATAGAAGGCACCACCCACCTCGGCATCGACATTTATACGCCAACGATTAACTCGATATTCAACACCCACATTTGCCATCAACGACTGCTCCCGCAGAGCGTAGTCATAGGCATAACGCTCACCACGACCGACGGTGCGATTAGGTTGTCGAAGATTATTTTGCATATTGTTCGAGTAGGTATCATCATCGAGCAGATAGTAATCCAAATCCACGAGGTAGTCGGCACCCAACATATCACGCACCTGCTTATAGCGTCGCGACGAGACCACACAGCCTCGCACCCCATACCGAAGGGTTATATCGGATGACAACCTGCTCACAAAACGCAACGACACTTCACCTCGCGCCAGCCGTTCCACATCATCATCGAGCGTATATACAGCACCACCCGAGGCTCGACGATTGGCGTGATAGATATCTGTCCAATTTATCTGCGTGTAACGCTCATCTCCGGCGCGCCACCTCTCATCTACGGCCATAGCGACATCTTCGTCGGCAAAATAACTCGGCATATAACGATAGTTATCGGGACGAGGTGTCATAGCATCATACCACGAGAGCGACGAGAGTCGATTTCGGCCATACTCCACACCCAGAGCGGCTGTGAAAGATGTCGTAGAACTCAACTTATCGGTATATGCAGCCATCACAAAAGGCAGTGCATCACGACGCACACGAGAGTTACGCACCTTACCCTGCTGACGGCCCCACGACGGGTTATAGAGGTTGTCGTCGAGCAGCGAGAAAGCCTCCTCGGTAGAGCCCATACGCAAACCTCGCGCCCCTATTCTTGCGACGCACAAAATCGACAACATAGCCTCCGAGCGAAGGTTCCGCGAAAGACGCACACCGACATCTACGGCATCGTTATATACACCTTTGACATACAGGTCATTACCACCTCGTGCCGACAGATGGGCCGACAGCGTCCAGCCATTACGCATAAAATGGTGCGCCGACGCTCGGACTCCGCCCAGCGACCCCTTACCCGAGAAGAACACCCCTACACTGCTCGCCGATAGAGGCACGCTGCTCACTACCGATAGTTCGTGAGTGCCGCCTATATGCCCCACACTCTGTTCTCCGTGGGCCAAACCGCCAAAGTAGCGTTCATCAGCACCCAGATTGCGCAAAATGGTGATAATTGTCGGGCGTAAGGTTATGCCGTCGAGCATCGCCCGTTGCTCGGTGTAGTCGAGGCCGCGGCGCGCATAGCCGACAAATGAGAAAGCATAAGAGGTGAGCATCGAGAATGTGTCGTTATATGGTTGTGACGAGCGATAAAAAAGTAGCGTGTCGCGAAGAACGGGATTCACGACATTCTCGCCACCATCAATTTTATAGCGCATATAATCCATCTCCACCTCTTGCGCCGAAGAGATGGAGGTGAATAATAGCAATAATATGACAACTATACTCCTACGCATAGCCCAACCAACAAGACTCAATCAGACAGAGTTATATGCCCATTAGATACTCTTGACCACATCTTGCAGATGTCGCCAGAACTTATCCACGGTCGCAATCTCCAACCTCTCATCGGGCGAATGTACGCCTCGGATAGTCGGGCCAAACGACACCATCTCCAAATGGGGATACTTCTCCAAGAAAAGACCACACTCCAAGCCGGCGTGTACAGCCCTCACCTTGGGCGTCATACCAAACAGACGCTCATAACTATCGACCGTCACCCTCAACAGATGCGAATCGGGGTTGGGAGCCCAGCCCGGGTAGCCGTCGGAATGCTCGACATCAGCACCGGCCAACAAGAACACCGACTCAACCGACTGCATAGCCCACAACTTACCACACTCCAACGACGAGCGTTGCGAGGTGGTAACAACCACCTTATTGTCCTCCTTGAACTTTACCGAAGCCAGATTTGTCGAAGTCTCAACAAGGCCCTTCACTGCCATAGACATAGCCAGAGGGCCATTCGGAAGACCTATCAACGCACCGACCAAACGACGCTGCGCATCGTGCGTAAGCACCTCGGCAGAAGCATCGGCAGCGATGAGCGTAAGAGTCATATTTGGCTCGGTTATATGGAATTCGGCCTTAACAGCCTCGGCAAAGGCGGCGAAGCGAGCCTCCATAGCGGCAGCCTTCTCTGTCGGCACGCCAAAAAGCATATAGGCCTCGCGAGGTATGGCATTGCGCAGATTTCCACCCTCGATAATACTCAATTGCCCATCAAAGCCGTTGTGCATCTCATAAAGCCAACGAGCGGCAATCTTAATCGAATTGGCACGCCCCTTCTCGATATCGTCGCCCGAATGGCCGCCCAACAACTCGCTAATATCCAAGCGATAGAACTTATGGTCGGCCGACGCAGCCTCGCGTGGGCAATGGAAGGTCGCAACGGTATCGACACCTCCGGCACAGCCGATGAAAATCTCACCCTCGTCCTCCGAGTCGAGGTTTATGAGATACTTGCCCGTAAGCATACCCTCTCCCAACTCGAAAGCACCCGTAAGGCCGGTCTCCTCATCTACGGTAAAGAGAGCCTCCAACGGGCCGTGCTCGACACTCTCGTCGATAAGCATCGCCATAGAGGCCGCCATACCTATACCACAATCGGCACCCAACGTAGTACCCTCGGCCTTCACCCACTCGCCATCGATTTTTGTGCGAATGGCGTCGTTGTCGAAATCGAACACCACAGAGGAGTTCTTCTCGCACACCATATCCATATGCGACTGCAAGATAACGACAGGTCGCTCCTCGTAGCCCGCCGTTGCAGGCTTATGCATCACCACATTACCAATATCGTCACGCTGCCACTCCAACGAGTGTCGGCGGGCGAAACCAATCAAAAACTCAATTATCTTTCCCTCCTTTTTCGACGGGCGTGGTACCTTGGTTATCGCATCAAACTGCTCCCACACGATAGCGGGCTGTAAATCTTTAATCGACATATCTTTTTGTTTTATTTGTTCACATTTAGCAAATTTACAAAAAAGCCCATAATTTTCACACTTTTAATCCACTTTTCACTCCCTCTATCACAAAAACACAATCCGTAAAAACTCTATCGTTCGGGGATAACCCCTACTACGACAAAAAAATCGATGTTTTTCTGTTTTTTTGATGTATATAATACATCAAGCCACATCACCGAATTTTTTTTTGAGATTTTTTCTCTCTGAAAATTTGGTTTATAAAATAAACTACTTTATATTTGCACTAACGAAACAGAAACAAATGCAATAAACAAAACCTTTTTAACTAATACAATTATCTTTATGAACAACACAAAACTTTCGGAGGCACAGAGTTTAGAACTCATTACCTCGATGATTCAGGATTCACGCAATCGCTTGGCACAAAACTCCGGCACACCATTTTTGGTATGGGGCTACATCACCGTTGCGGTATCACTGTTTGAGTATTTCGTAACCTCACAAGGCTGGTCTTATTTATGGGCGTGGGCATGGTTTGCCATACCTCTGCTCGGCTGGCCACTGATGATGTTTGCCATACGCAAGCAGGAGAAGGGAGCAAAGAACCATATCGACCGCACTATCTCGGCTATATGGTGCGTACTGGGTATCTCAACGCTACTGCTCTACCTTTTGGCTGTGGCATACGGCGTGTCGCTCTTCTCGCTGATTGTGCTGGCGATGGGCATAGGGACACTCATCACAGGCCTTGTCTTGCGTGACAACGCCACAAAATGGTGCGGTGCATTTGCTCTGGCGACATCTGCAATCTTCCCACTGATGCACCTCTTCAAGTGCGGAGAGCCTGCGACCGAGATTCTTATCTTTGCGGCAATATTCTTTGTGATGATGGTCGTTCCCGGACATATTCTCAACCACAAAACCAAAACGAGATAATCTTATGCTTCGGGAACTAAATCCGCTACTGCACTCGGAGTTACGTCTGGCTGTGATGTCGATACTCATAAGTGTCGAAAGTGCCGACTTCGTCTATCTGCGTGAGCAGACAGGCGCCACAGCGGGCAACCTGAGTGTGCAGTTAGATAAGTTACAGCAGGCGGGATATATCACCATTGAGAAGGGTTTCAACGGCAAGAAACCTCGCACCACCTGCTTGATAACCGAACAAGGCGTGACAGCCTTTTCGGAATATGTCGATGCACTGCGGTCGTATATAGGTAAAGGGCTGTGAGTTCAAAATTATTTTTCATCGGCGTATGTGAGGATTTTGGCAGCAAGCCAGATGCCAAAAGAGTTTTTTCAACAACCAATGTAGCCCAATTAGAAACACCGAGGAGTTGTATGATGAGGCTATTTTGAGGCTGGTCGAAGATGGCAAAACCGCAGCATACTCGGCGTATGTGAGGATTTTGGCAGCAAGCCAGATGCCAAAAGAGCCCATCAGACAACTCCTCCCTAAAACAATAAAGAGCCTGTCTAACAAGTTTTTTGTTAGACAGGTTTTTGTATATAATAAAAA
>CAZQMC010000018.1:0-27937 GCA_964594305.1 uncultured Alistipes sp.
GCTCAAACAAAAAAAGACCTGCCTAACATTTTTTTATTGTTAGACAGGCTCTTTTTTTGTATCTTTGTTTTCGTTATGGCACAGGAAAACACTCCGACATATCGCATTATGGGTATCGACCCCGGCACGAACTATATGGGCTACGGCATCATCGAGGTCGAGGGACGCACGTTGCGCTCGGTCGTAATGGGCGACATAGACCTGCACACCATTAGTGACCCTTATCGTAAGTTGCGCTATATATTCGACCGTGTGAGCCGTCTTATAGAGGATTATGCACCGCGTGAGGTGGCTTTGGAGTCGCCATTCTTTGGGGCGAATGTGCAAAGTATGCTTAAACTTGGGCGTGCGCAAGGTGTGGCTATGGCTGCCGCCCTGCAACACGACAAGGAGGTCTTTGAGTATGCCCCCTCACGCATCAAGCAGGCGATAGCCGGCTCAGGCTCGGCATCGAAGGAGCAGGTTGCAGCCATCATCAAGCGTATGCTGAAGTTGGAATATACACCGCGCCGATTGGATGCCACCGACGGCATGGCCGTTGCGATGTGTCACTACTTCACGGCTCGCACACCCATAAACATAGCCATGGGCGGCGAACGCGTCAAGGGTCTTGGTGGAGGGAAGAAAGCCGCCAAAGGCTCCTCGTCGTGGGAGGCATTTATTCGCCAAAACCCCGAGAGAGAGGTGAAGTAGGGAGAGGGAATTCAAAATTCAAAATTGCCTTTTGTCATGCCACATTAGTGCAAAGTATTTGTTTGCAGACACATACTGGTTATATTGCACTAATGACCGGCATCTACCTTTGGGAATTACAACCCCACAAACTCGTACTTGGCAGCGAAGGCACATAAACAGAGAAAGATTGCCGCATCGCTACGCTCCTCGCAATGACAAAATTATGTTAATTAAAATGTCGCCACAGCGCGTACATAGCGTTCTAACATTTTAAGTGTTACGGAAGTGCTGCTTCCTTTTTCCATAATAATACTATACACATATTTGACATTGTCTGCTTCAGAAGATGACCAATATTCTCCCATCTCGCATATCTTCGTAGATTCCCGGCTTTCAAGAGTCCTATTTACAGCATCACGCACCGAATTATTACGCAACAATTTGTCTAACTCGGAGATTGCCGGTAGATACCAATCCTTGCCCATATTTCTACACCATACAAATGCAGGATATTCTGCTCGGTCGGCACGCGCCATTACCTTATCGGTATTTGTCTTACCATCAATAAAGCCTGATGCCCCTGCCTTTATTCCTTTTTCATATTGTTCAGATGTACACCATCTCAACTTTTCCTGCGTAAGGCTCACAATCTTACCATGCTTGCCTGTTGCATCAACCCAGAAAACAACGCCCTCCTTTGTGCCGTCGTTATAATAATCGCCCACCTTATAGGTCTTGGTTGTTGCACTCTGCGTTGCGGTTGTCCTTTTGGGTGTCTGATTTACTTTCTGCGTAGGAGTATTTGTTGCGGCATTGACACCCAACTTAAAGTTTGCCACAGCGCGCACCTTGTTCACATCCGTTTTCTGCATACTCGCACTGCCGCCATAGTGGGTTGCAGACCAAGCCCTTTGTTCGTGTGTGGCATCCTCATTCGACGACCAATATATGCCGGTAATATCATGCGCTCCGGGGAATGTAATCATCGCATTATTTAGCACCTTGCTCTGCCTTGAAATCTCTTGCCACTCTCCCACCGAGGGCAGGTACCACCCCTCGCCCAAATCGGCGCACCACGCAAAGGCAGGGAATTTCTCATGCCACCCTTCGTTATGGCGCAGTTTGACAAGGTTAATCAGACCAAACTGTTCGTTTTCAAGTCCCATTTTCTGAGGTTTATCCCTCTTTGTTGCTTGATACCACGGCAATTCAGTCTGTTGCAGGCTGATGATTTTACCCGAGCGGCCTGTTTCATCCACATAAAATACGAAACCCCGTTTTTTACCGTCATTATAATAGTCGCCCACCTTATAAGAACTCTTATTCTGGGCAAGGGCCGATGATATGCTCACTGCAAAAAGCAACACTAAAATCTGAAAAAATCGTTTCATAGTGTGATGATTATAATTTCCTTTCTCGCAAAGTTAATAAAAAAATACCGGCATTCAGTGTGATGCCGGCATTTTTCTATCAGTAACTTAAACTTGCCTACTCCAAATTCATCGACTTTATCAGAGCATCAACCTGCGGCTCGTGGCCTCGGAATTCGACATACAACTCCATAGGGTGCTGCTGACCTCCCGTCTGCAACAGATGGTGGAACGCTTGGGCGGTGGCGGCATCGAAGATACCCTTCTCCTTAAAGAGCGAGAAGGCATCGGCAGCCAACACCTCGGCCCACTTATAGCCATAATATCCCGCAGCATAACCGCCCGAGAAGATGTGATTGAACGATGTAGAGAGCGAAGTACCCTCAACCGCAGGCAACACCTGAACTGACGCCATAGCCTCACGCTCAAAGGCCTCGACATCGCCCTCGTAAGGCTCGGTCAAAGTATGCCAAGCCATATCGGTAAGGCCAAACGACAACTGACGCAGATTACTATAAGCGGCCAGATAGTTCTTCGCCGCAACAATCTTCTCGACCAACTCGGCAGGGATAGCCTCACCTGTCTGGTAATGCCTGGCCCACAAATCGAGATACTCCTTCTCGGTAGCCCAATTCTCCAAAATCTGCGACGGCAACTCCACAAAATCGCGATATACGCTCGTTCCGTTCAACGACTCATAATCACCCTTGGCCAACATACCGTGCAGGGCGTGACCAAACTCGTGGAGGAAGGTAGTAAGTTCATCGAATGTGAGCAACGACGGTGTGGTCTCGGTCGGCTTGGTGAAGTTCATCACAAGTGACACCAGAGGACGAGTCTCAACGCCATCAACAACCTTTGTACCTCTGAACTCTGTCATCCACGCACCACTTCGCTTCGAGGCACGAGGGAAGAAGTCGAGATATAATACCGCAAGGAACTCGCCATTGGCGTCCTTCACGTCGTAAGCCATCACGTCGGGGTGATAGACTGCAATCTGGTCGTTAGCCTCAAACTGCAAGCCGTACAACTTCTCGGCAAGCAGGAAGACACCATCGATAACATTCTCCAAGCGGAGATAAGGTTTCACCTGCTCGTCGTTTATGGCATATTTCTCGCTCTTGTACTTCTCGGTGTAATAGGCCCAATCCCACGGCATAACATCGCCCTCAAAGCCCAAACTCTTGGCATAGTCGTTAATCATCGCATAATCCCGACGGCCATACTCTACGGTCTTGTCACGCAACTCGGCGAGGAACGAATTTACCGTAGCAGAGTTCTGCGCCATAGTCTCGGCCAGCACATAGTCGGCATAATTCTCGAAGCCTAACAACTTGGCGATATTCATTCTCAATGCCACAATACGGTGTATCAATGCGGTATTGTCGAACTCACCACCAAAAGCGCGGGTGTTATAGGCTCGATAGAGTTGCTCCTTGATATCGCGCTGCGATGAGTAGGTCACAAAAGGAACATAACTCGGAGCCTGCAATGTAACGGTCCAACCCTTCTGGCCACGTGCCTTTGCCTCGGCAGCCATACCCTCCTTGACAAACGAGGGCAACTCGGCAACCTGCTTCTCATCGGTGATATTTATCGAGAAGGCATTTGTCGCCGAGAGAGAGTTCTGCGCGAAGAGCAATGTAGCCTCCGAAAGTTGGGTGGTGTATTGACGATAGAGAGCCTTCTCGGCCTCGCCAAGACCCGCACCCGAGCGCACAAAGCCCATATAGGCATCTTCCAACAACTTCTTCTCGGTTTTTGAAAGGAACAACTGCGAGCCCTCATACACCGCCTTCACTCGCTCGAAGAGTTGCGGATTAAGCGATATATCGTTGCTCAAAGCAGTGAGTTTGGGTTGTATGCGCAACGCTATGGCGTCCATCTCGTCAGAGGTGTCAGCCTCACGCAAATTGAAGAATACACCCAATATACGGCCGAGCAACACACCCTGACACTCCAAAGCCTCCACAGTATTACGGAATGTAGGCTTGGCCGGATTATTTACAATAGCCTCAACCTCGGCTCTCGACACAGCGATAGCCGTCTCGATAGCGGGCTCGTAATCGGTAATCTTAATCTTATCGAACGGCGGTGTGGCGTGAGGGGTATCCCACTCGGCCAACAAAGGGTTCGTAGTGTCGATTTCGGGCAACACCGGCTTCGGCATATCATCACCACAACCGGCAACCAATAGACTGAATGTCATAATAGATAATATTTTCTTCATATTTTACTGTTTATTTGGTTTCCTCTTATTCTGTGCTTTATTGTTATTGGGCCTGCTCACGCTCACGACGCGACTTCTCGGCACGCTGACGAGCCAACTCACGAGTATCGACCGGAGCAACCTCTATCTCCTCCATCTCCTCTGACGCAGGCTCCTCCTCGATAAATCCTCGCGCACGCAAAAGTGCCTCTTTATCGGGATTTTTACCACGAAATGCACGATACATATCCATACCGGGGCGAGTGCCACCCTTCGACAATATCTCCTCGCGGAAGAGTGCGGCAATCTCGGTATTAAACAAATCGCCACTCTCAACAAAGGCTTCAAAAGCATCTTTATCCAACACCTCGGCCCAAGTGTAGAAGTAGTAACCCGACGAATAGCCTCCATCGAAAATATGGCTGAAATAGGGATAGCGATAACGAGGCTCAATCTGTGGGATAAGACCTCGCTTCTCGACAAGAGCCTTATGCTGGAACTCGGTGATATCGAGTCTATCGGCACTCTTTATGCTATGGATATCCAAATCGGCCAAAGCCGCAGCGAGCAATTCGGTAGTTGCGAAACCCTCGTTAAACTTGGCGGCACGATGAATCTTATCAATAAGTGAGTTGGGGATAACGCTACCATTGCGATAATGGACGGCATACTGTTTGAGCAACTCCTTCGAAAAGGCCCAATTCTCCATAATCTGCGACGGCAACTCCACGAAATCACCCTCAACCTCCGACAATCCCTGATAGCGCACCTGCGCAAAGAAATTATGCAGGGCGTGACCAAACTCGTGGAAGAGCGTCTCAACCTCGTCGATAGAGAGCAGAGCCGGTGCCGAGCCGACAGGTCGGGTGAAGTTGCAAACAATGGTCACAACGGGAGCAATTCGCTCGCCATCTTGGAATCGTTGCGGAGAATATACTCCACACCACGCACCGCCCTGTTTGCCCTGACGAGGGTGAAAATCGAAATAGAGCAAGCCCAACGGTTTATCGTTATTATCGACGACCTCATAAGCCTCGCACTCCTCGTGATATAGGGGCGCGGTAATCGGGCGGAGAGTGATACCGAAAAGACGATTGACGAGGAAGAACAGACCACCCTTGGCATTCTCCAAAGTGAGATACTCACGCACCTCGTTCTCCTCTAATCGATAATCTCGCTGACGCACCTTCTCGGCGTAGTACCACCAATCCCACGATGCAAAAACCGCATCTTCGCCGTGGTCCTCTTTGAACAACTTCTCCATACGCTCCAACTCCGCCTTGGCCGTATCGAGCGCATAGGTCCAGATACCCTCCAACAACTCGTAAGCCGCCTCGGGCGACGAAGCCATCTGCTCCGATGTCACATAATGGGTGTAACTATCATAACCGAGTAACTTGGCCTTCTCATAGCGCAGGCTGACCATCTCGGCAATGATATCTTTGTTATCGAATTCGTTACCATTATCGCCCCGCGAGAGGTAGGCTTTATATATCTGCTCACGCAACTCTCTATGGTCGGCATAGGTCAAAAATGGCAACATACTCGGCTGATGAAGCGTAAAGACAAAATCTTTCTTGCCCATCTCCTTCGCCTTCTCGGCTGCGGCATCACGCACCGACTGCGGCACACCCATCATATGCGTGCGAGGCACCTCCAATACAAAGTTATTTGTTTCGGCCAGAAGATTTTGACCAAAACTTACGCTCAATGTCGATAGGCGGCTGTTTATCTCCTTCAACCGCTCTTTATTCGGCTCCGAGAGCAGTGCGCCCGAGCGCACAAAACTATTGTATATCTTCTCGGTAAGGCGCAACTGTTCGGCATCGAGCGAGAGCGAATGACGACGCTCATAGACCGACTTTATCTTGGCAAAAAGGCCCTCGTTCATCGCTATCAAATCGCCGTGCGCCGACAACAAAGGCATCATCTCGGCCGACAAGGCCTGCATCTCATCGGAGGTATTGGCCGCATCGAGCAGGCTGAATACACGCCCCACACGATTAAGCATCTGGCCCGATTCGTCATACGCCAAAATGACATTCTCGAAAGTGGGTTCCTCGGTCGATGCAACAAGGCTGTCAATCTCGGCCCTATGCAGAGCCATACCTCGCTCCATCGCGGGCTTGAAGTGAGAGACTTTTATGTATTCGAAAGGAGGCGCACCATAGGGTGTTTGCCACTCATCTTGGAAGAAGGGGTTATCTGTAAACTTGACCGTTTTCGCGCAAGCACAAAGGCCAAAAGCCATCACCCCCACCACAAACAATCTAAAAAAGCGTTTCATATTGTTGATTAACGATTAAAATTACCTCTTTCTTGTTTCAATACTTATATTTAATAATTATCTTTGCAAAGATAATATTTACCCCAAAGTTATGCAACTATTTTACGCACCTGATATCACTCCGCCTCTATATACACTCAATGAAGAGGAGTCGAAACATTGCATCAAAGTTCTGAGGCTGGGCGTAGGCGACAGGCTTCACATAACCGATGGACGAGGCAATATGTATGAGTGCAAAGTGAGTATTGCCGATGCACGCCGCTGCACGATAGAGGTTGTCGGCACTACGGAGGAGTTCGAGAAGATGCCCTACAACCTTACTATGGCTGTCGCTCCGACAAAAAACATCGAGCGTTTCGAGTGGTTCTTGGAGAAGGCTACCGAGGTGGGTGTAACGCGTTTTGTACCAATCGTATGCGACCACAGCGAGCGTCGCATCATCAAGCACGACAGAGAGTTAAGGGTCATAACCTCGGCTGTTAAGCAGTCACTGAAAGCCTATCACCCCACGCTCGACGACCTCACACCTTTGAAACAACTCATCGCAGAGCCTTTCGACGGGCAAAAGTTTATAGCACATTGTGACTCCTCGTTCGACGAGGCTGCCCACAAACGTCTGTATCTGCCATCGGTCATCGAAAAGGGGAAGAATATTTTAATTTTAATTGGCCCCGAAGGAGATTTTTCGCCCGAAGAGATTAAATTTGCACTCGCAAACGGCTTTCAGCTAATCTCGCTCGGAGAGCAACGCTTGCGAACAGAGACGGCGGCAGTCGTGGCAACGGTTATGGTAAATGTGTGCAACTGCATATAATATCCATTGCCCACACTACTGCTCAACGGCTATACGCCGTAAGGGGGGGGAAAACAACTTGACTTTTGGGAAAAACAAATAAAACAACCGATAAAAATGTTTTATCTCTATCTTCTTTTGGCCTTGGCGCTGGTGGTTGTGGCTATATTCTCGGCACCACCGCGCACAAAGGTATGGGTAGCACTCGGCACAACAGCCATAGCGGCCATAGCGGTTATCGCTCCTTCAATAAGCGTTTTGGCGACGGGTGACAAGATGCTCCTCGCGACTATGCAGTCGCCGATTTTTGGAGCAGAATCACTCTCGATAGACCCGCTTTCGGCAATGATGTTGCTCATAATCGGTATAGCCGGCTTTTCGACTATACTATATTCACGAGGCTATCTGGCGCAATATCTTGACAAAAAATCATCGGCACACATCTCGCTCCACTACACTGCATTGGTGGTGATGATACTCTCGATGATGCTTGTCGTCGTATCGAGTGGAGGATTTTCGTTCCTGCTCGCGTGGGAGTTGATGACCATAGCGTCGTTCATACTTATCTTGTTTGACGCACAGCGTGCCGAGGTTATGCGTGCGGCACTCGCCTATTTGGTGATGATGCACATCGGCTTTGTCTTTTTGGTTGCGGGCTTTGCCACAGCATACTCGGTATGTGGCTCGGCCAACTTCGCCGACCTTGCACAATCTTTCTCGCAGGGTTACACCATTCTGCTCTTTGTGCTGTTCCTGTTGGGCTTCGGTATGAA
The DNA here is from genome assembly GCA_964594305.1 of uncultured Alistipes sp. Classification (GTDB taxonomy): domain Bacteria; phylum Bacteroidota; class Bacteroidia; order Bacteroidales; family Rikenellaceae; genus Alistipes. The sequence goes on from CAZQMC010000018.1 coordinate 8,108, forward strand.
GGCCGGCCTGTTCCCTATGCACGTATGGTTACCCGAGGCACACCCCGCAGCACCGTCGCACATCTCGGCCATAATGTCGGGCGTGATGATTAAAACGGGCGTATATGGCGTGTTGAGAGTTTTGCAGAACATCACCGTCATCGAGGAGTTGCGTGTGGCAGGTATCATTATCCTTGTTGTGGGCATTGTAACAGGTTTGTGGGGCGTGATTCTGGCCGCCGTACAGAACGATGTGAAACGCATTTTGGCATATTCGAGTATCGAAAATATAGGCGTCATATTCATAGGTTTGGGTATCGCCGCCCTCGGTCAGGCCGCAGGCAATACCATTGTAGCGACACTCGCTCTGTGTGGAGCCTTGATGCACATAATCAACCACTCGCTCTTCAAGAGTCTGCTCTTCTTTGGTGCCGGCAATATCTATTCAGAGATGCACACCACGCAACTCGACCGATTTGGCGGCGTGGCGAAGAGTATGCCCATTACGGCCATATTATTCCTTGTAGCCACTCTCGCCATCTGCGCATTACCGCCATTCAACGGTTTTGTAAGTGAGTTTTTGATATATCTCGGTATGTTCAGCAGCGTGCGTGACGGCGTTAATACTTTGGCCGCAGCCGCAGGCCTTATCTCGCTTGCGCTCATTGGCGGAATCGTGGTCTTGGCCTTCACGAAACTGTACAGCACCGTTTTCCTCGGCTCGCCACGCGACCACCACGTCGCCGAGGCCACAGAGGTCGATAACTTCCGCATCGTTGCAATGGGAATACCCGTAGCGGGCATACTTCTCATAGGTTTTGTACCACAACTCTCGGTGCGTATTACCTCGACCGTTGCGGAGCAGTTTTCATCGGCCGCTGCACCTGTTTTGGATATGTACTCTTCGTCGGCACTCACTTATGTTTCGCTCATCGCCTTGACACTCATTCTCCTCGTTGCACTACTCTACCGCTTGAAGAGTCGCGCGCAGGCCTCTCGAAAGGTGGAGCAGGGCCCGACGTGGGGTTGTGGATTTACCTCGCCTAATATTCGTATGCAATATACGGGCGAGTCGTTCTCCGAGGGTTTGGAATCAATTACCACCACGCTCACTCAAAATACTATTGAAGGTCGTACGGTGGGTAAGAGCGAGATATTCCCCTCGCCTCACAACTACAACATTCAGCACAAGGATAAAGTCGATAGGTTATTCTCGGCTTGGTGGGTGGAGATGCTACGCCAAATCAACAAGCGCATTATGCGTCTGCGTACGGGCAAAATCAACCACTACATACTCTTTGCCCTGCTGTTCCTTGTAGCCATTTTTATTCTTTCACTCTTTAATCTTATTTAGCGATGGCAATACTACTCAATACACTACTGATGATTGTCGTGGCACTATCGATTACGGGTGTCATAAATCGCACACGCGCCACTTTGGCCGGTCGCAAGGGATTGCCATTTCTGCAACATATCTACAATGTGCGACTCCTTTTGCGCAAAGGTTCGGTCTATTCACACACGACATCTATATTGTTTCGCATAGCCCCTACGGTATATCTCGCCACCGCGATTATTGCTGCGCTGATGATTCCTGTGGCCGACCTCTACCCCTTGATTTCGTTTGAGGGTGATGTCATAGCATTGGCCTATACGCTGGCCCTGTCACGCGTAGCCATAATCCTTGCGGCGATGGATACGGGCAGTTCTTTCGAAGGTATGGGTGCTTCGCGCGAGGCACTGTATGGAGCCCTTATCGAGCCGGCATTGATGATAGGTTTCGCCACGCTGGCTATGTTCTGCGGTTATACTTCATTGGCCGACATATTCGAACACGAGCAGTCGTTTGACCTGCACTATACGATAGTGATGATTTTGACGGCATATCTGTTTGTAAATATCACCTTCATCGAGTCGGGAAGAGTGCCTGTCGATGACCCCAAGACACACCTCGAACTCACGATGATTCACGAGGTAATGTGCTTGGATTACAGCGGCATCGACCTTGCGATGATTCAGATTGCCGGCTGGCTGAAAACAGCCTGCTTTGCGATGATTGCAGCCAACGCCATAGCGGCTACCTGCTGTTTCCATTGGTGGTTTGCCACACCTTTGGCCATTCTGCTCACAGGTATTTCGGTGGGCGTGGTAGAATCCACCCAAGCGCGCAATAAACTAACCCGCAACATCACATTCATCGTCACCGTATCGGCTACCGCCGCATTGATATTCTTTATCGGATTCCTTTTGCAGTTAAACATCAATTTTTAATGTGCTATGTTATTATCGCTCATTATATTGTACATCATAACGCTCATCAACCTCGCTATCGTTGAGCGATTTCGCAACTACGCATCAATAATCGCCTTGCAGGGTTGGATTTTGCTGGGTATCGCCTTGTTGCGTCTGCATACGCTCGACTGGGTTGAACTATCATTTATCATCACCGAGACACTCATCTTCAAAGCGTTGATTGTCCCGGGAATTTTGATGCGCGTGATAAACAAGACCAAAATCAACCGAGTAAAATCTTCGGGAACATCGCAATTCAACGCACTGATGCTCTCGCTCGTAGCCTTGGCGATAAGTGCTACGACAACATACTTTGTGGCCGACTCGTCGATACATATGATATTCTTTGGTGTGGCCCTGTTTGCATTGTTGAGCGGACTTATACTTATCGTTCTGCGCTCACGCATCTTTACTCATATGGTGGGATTTCTCGTAATCGAGAATGGTGTCTTTCTATTTTCGATGGCCATCGGCGTCGAGATGCCTCTGCTTATCAATACCGCCATTATGCTCGACATCTTGATTTCGGTACTTATGTTGGGTATGTTTATGACCAAGGTGGATAAACAGATACACACCGACAACAGCAACACTCTGACTCACGTAAAAGATTAACGCACGATGATATATCTATTTTTTATAATCTGGATTGCTATTGCCGCAAGTGCTTTCTTCGCCCGCTCACGTCGCGAAGTTAAGTTGCTCTGCGGTCTATATGTTGTGGCGCAGGTCGTCTTTGCCGCTAAACAATTCTTCGGCGGAGGTTACCTATCTACCTCGGGCGGATTTTTCACATTTGACGAGGTGGGAACACTATTCTATGTACTGTTGGCTATTGTGGCAACATTCGTATTGTTTCACTCACACGAGTATCTGCGCGAAGATGAGTTTCGTCACTACCGCACATATTTCGCTCTACTGATGTTACTCATAACATCTATTACGGGAGTATATTTCGCCAACAACATAGCCATCACTTGGATTCTGCTCGAAACCACCACTCTGTGCAGTGCCGGTATTCTCTACCACCGCCATTCGGAGCAGACATTGGAGGCTACGTGGAAATATCTGTTTGTATGCTCTACGGGTATCGCCATTGCATATCTCGGCATTTTGCTTTTGAGTGCCGCTGCGGCCAACACCTCACTCTCGTATGAGGATATGCGCACGCTCATCGCCGACGGCAACCCGCTTTATCTGAAAGCCGCCTTCCTGCTTATCCTTACGGGATATAGTTGCAAGATGGAGATTTTCCCCCTCTACACTATCGGTGTCGATGCCAACTTTGCCGCTCCGGCTCCAGCCTCGGCACTTATCTCTACGGGATTGGTTAATGCCGGATTTTTGGCCATTTTCCGCATATATAAACTCTTCGCCGACACAGCCGTATTCGATTGGGTGCGCAATGTGATGATAATTATCGGAGTATTGAGTCTTTTTGTCGGCGCACTCTTTTTGCGTCGTACCAACAATTACAAACGCTTTCTTTCGTATTCGACGGTGGAGAATATGGGCATCGTGGCCATCGGTTTGGGTATAGGTGGCATAGGAGTATGGGCAGCACTGTTCCACGTCGTGTGTCACTCACTCATCAAGAGCAGCCTATTCCTGCAAATAGCCGTCGTACGACAAATATATAACGGCTATCGCATCAACCGCATAGGCGACTACATCAACATCAACAAAGTAGGAGCCATAGGTCTGTTGGCGGGTATGGTTGTGGTATTGGCATTTCCACCCTCACCGCTCTTTATCTCGGAGTTGATGATTCTGACGGAGAATATCTCGATGGGCTACTGGATTTTGGTTGTGGCGATGCTTCTGTTGCTTTGCATCGTCATCTACTCGGTATGCCAGCGAATTATCCGCCTCTGCTACCACCCCAACCAAGATGAGTTGCACCTCTCGAACATTAACCGCCGCCTATCGTATAGTGCATTGTTACTACTCATCGGCGCCATCGTTTTGGGATTGTGGCAACCGCAGGCACTTGTTGAGTTAATCGATAAAATTGCAATGTTTTAGTCTATGAACTACCATATAATCGACAATAACACTACGGCCGTCAGGCTGAAAGATATTCCCGAGGTGGAGTATGCTGCGTTGTATGAAGATTTGAAAGAGCGATTGGTGAAGCGACACTTTCACGTGGCGCACTATTTCGCTCTGCCCGAGGAGAATCGTCTGCGATTCTATATCATCGTACTCGACGACAAGGAGCATAGCATTATGCTTGCATCGTTTGCTATGGAGTACTACGACGATGTGGCACTGCCCTCGCTCTCGGCCCTGCACCCCGCCCTGCACGTTTTCGAGCGTGAGATTGCCGAACTATACAATGTGAGGTTCGACTCTATGCCGTGGGATAAGCCTCTGCGCTTTGCCTTCGATAGACGCAACCGTAACTCGACGATGGACACCTACCCCTTCTATACTATGGAGGGCGAATCGCTGCACGAAGTCAATGTAGGCCCCATTCACGCCGGCATCATCGAGCCGGGAGTCTTCCGCTTTATATGCAATGGCGAGAATGTGTTGCATTTGGAGATTGCACTCGGCTACCAGCATCGCGGCGTTGAGCATCAATTCATCTCGACCGACAATCGCCTGCGTCAGATGTTACTCTCGGAGAGTATTGCCGGCGACAGCGCTGTGGCACACGCCACGACATTTGCCCGCACGATAGAGAAATTATCTGGTGTCACACCCTCTGCGGCCCTCGACATTGAGCGTGCCGTAGGCTTGGAGTTGGAGCGTATGGCACTGCATATTGCCGACACAGGCGCACTCTCGACCGATGTAGGTTATCAATTAGGACAGGTGGCGTGCGAGGCTCTGCGTACGATGACTATCAATACTTCGCAAGCGTGGTGTGGTAATCGTTTCGGCAAGGGGTTAATTCGCCCTGCCGGCACAAACGAACCTCTGACCGAAGCGAAGCGACAGATGATACTTCGCAACATAGGTGAGGTGGCACGCCGTTACGAAGAGGTTATAGATGATATCAAGAGTTCGCCGACATTGCTCTCACGATTCGAGCAGTGTGGCGTGGTGAGCAAAGATGATATATACCACATAGGAGGCGTAGGTATGGCTGCTCGTGCAAGTGGTGCCCAGCGAGATATCCGCACCTCTCACCCTTCGGGTGTATTTGCGACAACGATTCAGCACGAGAGCATCATCAAGAGACAAGGCGATGTTATGGCGCGCCTGATGGTACGAGGTCGCGAGGTGTTGCAATCGGCCGAGTATATTAAATTGTTGTTGGAGAGTTACTCACCGAGCGAAGATATGCCTCGCCCCGATTATGAGGCTCGCCTACAACCAGAGTCGCTTGCCGTATCGCTCACCGAGGGTTGGCGAGGTGAGATTTGCCACATAGCCATCACCGACAACGACGGCAAGATTGCCGCCTATAAGGTTAAAGACCCCAGCCTGCATAATTGGTTGGCCTTGGCGTTGGCCGTACGAGGTGAGGGCATTTCGGACTTCCCGATATGCAACAAGAGTTTTAACCTCTCGTATTGCGGACACGACTTATAACAGCAAAACTATCGGATTATGATATTTTCAAAGATAAAGGTATTGCGCAGCCACGGTTGGCAATACATTCCCGACCTTAACGCCGTAGAACTGAGCGAGGAGTTTCGCGGCCGTCCCGAACTGACCTCAACGGAGGATATGTCCGACGTAGAGGCTGCGGCAGAGTTGTGTCCCACGGGTGCAATATCTGTCAAGCCTTTTACGCTCGATATGGGACGTTGTCTGTTTTGTGGAGAGTGCGCCTTGCGTGCGCCACATAATATTCGTTTCACAAACGACTATCACATAGCATCAACCTCACGCGAGGCGTTGGTGGTAAAAGAGGGCGACAAATCCATCGATTTTCATCACGAGAACGTGCGTCCCGAGATACCCCGACTCTTTGGCAAGGCACTCAAATTGCGTCAAGTATCGGCGGCAGGAGATAACTCGGTAGAGATGGAACTCAATGCTACGGGCAATGTAAACTTCGACTTCGGTCGTTATGGCGTCGATTTCACAGCCTCACCACGTCACGCCGACGGAGTGGTCATCACAGGCCCCATATCGAAGGCTATGGCCGAGCCGTTGCAGATATGCTACGATGCCGTACCGGAGCCGAAGGTGTTGATTGTATGCGGCTCGGAGGCCTGCTCGGGAGGTCTGTTTGCCGACAGTCGGGCCATAGACCGGAGATTCTTGGATAATCATAGAGTCGATTTATGGTTACCCGGAGCACCCACGCACCCGATGACATTTATCGACGGTGTGATGAACCTCGTAGGACGAAAAAAGCGAGAGTAACACAAATTATTCATAGCCACACGACGTCACTTCACCCCAAAAATTAGGTATTTTACCCGACGGTGTGATACAAATCGGAAAAATGGCTTTAACTTTGCTCTTGCAGACAGGATAAGAATATTAACTTAAAACTATTTTATTATGAAAAAGAGAATGTTTATAACCATCGCAGCGATGTTGTTCGGTGTATCAGCATTTGCACAGCAACCCGAAGAGGTAAAGGTTCCCAAACACGAAATGCCTACCGTAGAGCAGATTGCGAAACATAAGGCTGACCAGTTGAAACAGCAGTTGCTGTTGGGACAGGAGCAATATGAGCAGGTATATAAACTCTGCCTCGTTCAGGCCGAGAAGGATATGGCTCGTATGAAGGAGCAGAAGGCCGAGAAAGAGCAGATGGCAGCGAAGATGAAGGGTATCTTGAACGACGCACAGTATGAGCGTTTCATAAAGTTGCAGAAGGCTCCTCACCCACAGCGTCCCCAGCGCCCCGGATTCCCCAAGCACCCTGGCCCTCGTTATGAGACTTGCGACGAGCCTATGGCTTGCCCACAGGGTGTGGCTTGTGATAAGGCCGAGTGCGACAAGTGCAATGCCGAGAAGCAGTGCTGTGACAAGAAAGCCGAGTGTGGCGAGAAGATGGGCGATGCTCCCAAAATGAAGGCCAAGGAGTCAGCCGAGGCTCCTAAATTCAAGAAGGGCGAGCGTATGCGTCTGCCCGCTGCTGACCGTCGTCACAACAAGAACGCCTACAATTACATTGACGAAGGTGCTGCCGAGAACTAATCGCCATACCTTATATATATTATAGAAAAGGCTGTCGGGATTTCCGACAGCCTTTTACTTTGGTAGGATTTAGATATTACTCCAAAACCTTAACCTTGATATTGCGATACCATACATCGTCACCGTGGTCCTGGAAGCCGATGTAACCCTCGTGGTTCTCACCACCGCAGTTGTTCAGAAGGTCAAATGCGATAGGCCACTTCTCCTGTGAGAACTTTGACTTTTGAAGCATCTCGGTCCACTGGTCAGTCCACAAGTGATACTCCAATACGGGAACATCGTTCTGGTAGTGAACAACAGTACCCTTGTAGCATACAATCTTCGAGGTGTTCCACTCGCCCCAACCCTTTGAGTTCTGTGGCTTGGCAGGAATCATATCGTAGAGCGATGCCGACTTACGGTTACCATCTACACCCAAACCGGCGTCGATATGGTTCTCGTTGTCGAGAATCTGATACTCGGGAGCAGAGATATAGATAGGCTGGCCCTCAATCTCCTGTGCCAAATAGAAGACACCAGAGTTACCACCCTTTGAAATCTTCCACTCGAAAGTGAGTTCGAAGTTCTTGAACTTCTCATCGAAGATGATATCACCACCCTCACCAGTCTGGGCCTCGCCGCCACCTGAGCCGTTAAACTTCAAGCAACCGTCCTCGATAACCCAACGAGCAGGAACGTGATCCTTGCCATAACCTCTCCAACCATCGAGAGATGTACCGTCGAACAATACCTTTGTGTTGGGGTCCTCTGCCTGTGAGCCACAACTTGCCAAAATTGCCGATGAAAGCAATGCAGCCATAAACAATACTTTTTTCATTTTCTATTTGCTTTTAAGTTAGTAATCAATTATCTGGGCAACTCGGGCAACAAGGTGTTCCAACCCTCACGATAGTTATGCTTAACCATCTCGGCAGCAAACTGCTGTGCGTTAATCGGGTCGGTATATGTCTTGTTGAATGTCGGGTGACCGTCCTTGATTGAGAAGCCGTCCTCAATCATAATGCGGATAGTCTCGTCGGGCTTGATATTGGTAAACTGCATATTTGCGCCGTCCCACTCCAAAACGCGGTTCAACGACTGCAAGCGTACAGCCAACACACCCATTACGACCATCTCGTTGAATGGTCCTGCCTCCGAGAAGTCAGAGTTTGATTTAAGACGTGTAGCCTTATCCTCCTTACAAGCACGAATCCAATCCTTACCGTGTGAGAGTTCAACCTTGCGGGCACGCTCGGGAGCCTTGGGTACGCGACCTGATACCAAATAAGGATTACGGCCATAGCAACCGCAGATAAGGGTATCCTTCGTACCATAGAAGATGGTGCAACCACCTGCGTCGTTGAGGTTCTTACCCTCGGGCAGACCTGCCGGACGAGGAGGCATCAAACCACCATCATACCAATTTACAACAACCTCGGGCAACTTAACCTTATCCTTCTTGCCACGTGCGGGGAAGGTGTAAGATACAAACTCGGCCTGTGGTGCGCAATCAGTCAAGAGGGCTGTTGATGAACCCTGAACCTTGGTAGGATAACCCAATTGGAGAGCCTTAAATGCAGGGTGGAGGATATGACAAGCCATATCACCCAAAGCACCTGTACCGAAGTCCCACCAACCACGCCAGTTCCAAGGCTGGTAAACGTTGTTATAAGGACGATACTTCGCCGGGCCGAGGAACAAATCCCAATTGAGTGTATCGGGAATGGGGTGAACCTCCGAAGGACGCATCAAACCCTGTGGCCAAATAGGACGGTCGGTAAAGGTATCAACGCGAGTAACCTCACCAATCTCACCATTCCAAATCCAGTCGCAGATAAGACGAACACCCTCGGCAGAAGAGCCTTGGTTACCCATCTGTGTAGCGACACCATTCTTCGCAGCCAACTTGGTCAAAAGACGTGACTCATATACAGAGTGAGTAAGGGGCTTCTCGCAATATACGTGCTTACCCAACTCCATAGCGTTAGCCGAAATCAAAGCGTGAGTATGGTCGGCAGTTGCACACATAACGGCGTCAATCTCGTTAGCCATCTTGTCGTACATCTCGCGCCAATCCCAGAAACGCTTTGCCTTCTCGTAACGGTTGAAGGTACGCTCGGCATACTTCCAATCGGTATCACACAATGCTACGATATTTTCCTCCTCCAAATCGCGCAATACGCTGGCACCACGACCACCGATACCTACACCGGCGATGTTGAGTTTGTCAGAGGGGGCCTTATGCCCGAACGCTGCTCCCATAACATTTGAGGGAACCACAGTCATAGCGGCCAGACCTGTTGCCGAGGTCTTCAAAAAATCCGCTCTTGAAATCTTCTTTGACATAACTGTTCTATTTAGGTTAATAAAATTGTAAATGTTCTTATCTATTCTATCTCTAAAAACAAATTCTCGCAAACAAACGGGCTTATCACAAAGCCACGATGCTAATAATGTACTCCGTCTATCATCTCCACATTTTGCAGACTGCGCTCCACGCAGTTCTGCGGTGGCAGGGTAAAATTGCTGACCTCGACAAACAGGTCGTGAATATCACATTGCGATGCCTCTCGCACAATCTTGTTAAAATCTATCTTCCCGCTCTCGCCCACTATGCCGTAGTCGTGCAGTTGCAACGCCACGATGCGTGAGCCATAACGCTTCAAAAAATCACACATATCGACCGCCGCCTGCGCCGCCTCATATGTATCTATCTCGAAACAGACCTTGTCGGCATCGCTGTTTTGCGCCACCACATCAAACATCGACACGCCGTTGTTGGGTTTCAATGCCTGACTCAAAGGGTGAAAGCAGAACTTTATGCCCTGCTCTTGCGCCATCGCACCAATCGCATCAAAGTAGTGGGCATACTCGATGGCTATCGGCTCGGTCATCTCCTCGGGCAGGTGCGACATCACGACACGACTGCACTTCATCTCGGCGGCTGTCGCCAGTGCCTTCTCCCACCACGCACGACACTCCTCACTCAAAACTATGCTGTCACCATTCTCGGACTCCGCGTCTGTGGCGTCACGCTCCTCCTCGGTCTTGGCCGCTTTTTCATAGAACTTATTGAGGTGTAATCCCTCTATCTTTAAGCCCGACTCTCGGGCCATCTGTCGCAACTCCTCGGGCTTGGTGCCATACACCGTACCATCGTAGTAACACCCCGCCTCGACCTTCTTATAGCCTATCTGCCCCACTTCGTAGAGCGTACCCGACGGCGAGTCATACATCGCAGCGTCAAGCGACGGCAGGTGCAAACCTATTTCGGGAGCGATATCCCGCAGAGCATCATCTACGGCATCGGTAAAGGACTCGGCAGCCTTTTTCAACCCCACGACCGTCTGCGCCGCCTCCATTACCGACGATAGGCCCTGCTTGAAAAATCCCAATCTATCCATTCTGCCAACAACTTACTCTTCTGTGGTCTTTACACCATCTGCATCTACGGCCTTCTCCTCGATACCCTCTTCAATGCTCTCTTCATCGCCCTCTTCAATGCTCTCATCGGCACCCTCTTCGGCACTCTTTTCGGCGTTATCTTCAACGACCGCCTCAACACCCTGCTCGGCGTTATCATCGGCATCAGTCTCGGCACTCTCCTCTACACCCTGCTCGGCGGCTGTCTGTTGCATCTTGGCCTGATACTCGGCCTCCTCTTTTGCCTTTTGCACCTCAATCCTCGCCGCGATGGTGATACCATACTCATACAGAGCGTAGCAGGGGATAAAAATGAGGACTTGGCTTATCACATCGGGAGGTGTGATGATAGCGGCAAAAATAAGCAGTACGACCACGGCAATCTTGCGGTACTTGCGCATACCCTCGGCCGTCATCAACCCCATATTCGCCAAAAGGCGTATGAGCAATGGTAACTGAAAGGCTATGGCTGCGGCAAACGACACACTCATCACAGTACCCATAAAGGAACTGACCTCGATGATGTTGTTAATCTGGTCGCTAACCTGATAGTTACCCAAAAAATTGATAGCCAAAGGTGCTATGATGTAGTATCCGAAGAGCAATCCCATCAAAAACCAGATGGGCGTCTCGATAACATAACGGAAACTGCGACGACGCTGATGCTCGGGTATGGCGGGCTTTACAAAGAGCCACAACTCCCAAATCAAATAGGGGAACGCAACAATGAAAGCACCGATGACCGAACTCTTGATGTGTAGCAGGAATTGACCTGCCATTTTGTTGTTATAGAGTTCGATGTTCTCGGGGTGGATATTCAGCCCCTCGGAGTTGAGAACCTCGGCCAGCCACGCAAAGAAACGATTGGTGGGGAAACTCTCGCGAATAGGGGCAAATACGATATCGAGAACAATGCCCTTTATCGAGAACATAACAATAGCCAGAAGTACAAAGACTGCAATAACCCGAAAGAGAATCTTGCGCAATTCGTCAAGATGCTCGCCAAAGGTCATATCGGCATTGTCGTTGATAGCCTGATTACTCATCTTTGATTATCTGGTCTTGGTGCTGTTACTCCTCTTTCTTCTCCTCTTTCTTGTCGTCGTTTGTAGCAGTATTTACCGCATCTTTGAACTCGCGGATACCACGACCTGCGCCACGCATCAACTCGGGCAATTTCTTACCACCAAACAAGAGCAAAAGCACAAGCACGATAAGTAAAATTTCCTGTGCGCCAATACCTCCGATTAACAATAAATTCATAAGTGATGATATATTAAAATTTGTTAATAATTTATTTGTACATTTTCATTGCGAAAGATAGCAATAAAATTCGGTTTTACCAAACCGCGAAGGCTCTTTCTCTCGTTTTTTTGAGGCCATTTTGATATATTTTTTGCGGGAAAACATATCAATTATGCTACGATTCTTGCGACAAGAAACGGCCACACAAAAAAAAATCCGCCCCCAAAAGAGGAGCGGATTTTCTCTTCATACGACAAGCGTACTGCCTATGGAATGAGGTTGATGGTATAGGTCTGCGTATGCTCGCCACACTTGTAGGTGAGTGTCACACCAACCAATTCGTCCCAAACCAAACGCTCCAACAGATAGCCCTCGCCCGTAGAGAGTCTGGTCACCTTAACCTTATTTTCGTCGCTCGATGTGAGGGTGTATTCCGAAGCAGGGATTTGATACTGTTTGTAGGCGTCCAATATTCGGGTAACCTCATAGTGATAAGTGATGAAGTTAATGCCATCTTGGAATCGTGTTGCGTCCCAATTAAAGGTGTAATTCTTCTGACCGCCCAAAATCTCTATAAAGGTTTCGGTCGTCTTATCGCTCAATCCGTAAGACCAGAACAAGCAAGGATAGGTTTGCAGATATACCCTCACATCGCCAATCTGCTCACCATCGAGAGTTGGCTGCAAATGGACATAGAAACTTCCACCGCTGTAATTCTCGGCAAAGCCGACCGAGAACTTCACATTGTTCTTTTCGACCTCATACTTCAACGCCTCGGGTCTATTTGCGAAGGTGATATTCCAATCAATCCAACGCAAGTCGGCATCGGCAGGCTCTACCGTCATCTTCAAATCCTCCTTGACGTACATCTCTCGGCCGTGCCAAGTGTATATTTCATACGGAGCGGTAGAGTTTGCATTATGACCATCAAAACTAATCGTCTGTGGCATAGCACCCAAAACTTGGATTGTCGCCTTACCTTCAACACCACTGCCGTCGGTGGCCTTGAAAGTGACCTCGGTTTGACCTATGCTTAAACCTTTTACCTGCAAGTTTTCATCGATTGTAGCAATCGAGGCATCGCCAACGCTCACCTCGTAATACTTATTATCGGCATCAGCAGGATAAACCGACACTTGGAGCATTTTCACCCCTTCGACCGCAATTTTAGCCACCTCGGGCGACACTTCAATAGCCTCAACCAAAACAGGTTCAAGCACCGTAATCTCGTCGGTTGTGGCGGTGAAACCTCCGTCATTGGTTTGGCAGGTAATGGTTACCTTACCCGGGCTGACAGCCGTCAATTCCACATGAACAATACCCGACGACTCTGTCCTGTCATGTTTGACCGTCGCCACCGCAGGATTACTACTTGTCCAGGCAACACCCAAGTCGGTTGCATTTCCGGGGCTAATAATCATCGCGTATTTCGATGTATGCCCGATTTTCAACTCCTTCTGACCGATGCCGGAATACCATTCTATACCCGTCACAGCAACCTTCTCGGTTACAACCTTTACGGGAATTGTCGCCGTAAAATTGCCATCTGCGCTCTTGGCTGTAATGGTTGTTTCGCCTGCACTTACACCCTTCACGGTGCCGTTATTTACGCTGGCGATAGTGTTGTCAGCCACCGACCACTCAACCTTTTTGTCGGTTGCATTTGATGGCTCAATCGAAGCCTTAACCGTTACGCTCTCGCCAATCTCCAAAGCCAAATAGGTTTTGTCAAGCGAAATGCCCGTTACCGAAATCTTGCCAGAGCCACCGTCGTCGTCACTGCCACAAGCGGCGAACATCATCGCCACAAGTGCAAAAATGGAAAATAAAAATTTTTTCATAGTTGTAGTGTTTTATGGTTAATGAATGTGTTTCTGTTCTATTGAATAGGGAGGTTAGAGAATTTAGGGAGTTTAGCGCCGACGCAAAAAAAATCAATTTTGAATTTTGAATTCTCTTTGCTCTTTTCTCTTAACAAAACACTCCCTGCCCACATCTTGTGAATGTGAGCCAAAAGCGACAAAATATGTTTTCAGATTATGTAAAGCAAGGTGTAACACTCTGATTATCAGAGCAATACCCCCCCCCAACAGGAATACTTGGGAGGCCGAGGTATTTACATAAAGTTACCATTGCCAACAGATGCTATATCACAAATATAGAGAAAAATTCGGTAAAATCACCATTTATAGTCAAAAAAAATCGCCCGCAATAATTTTGCAGGCGATTTTCAGGCAATCTATTATCGATTTACGCTACAAATAATCCTCGAAATATTGGGTAATCTTATCGTAAAGATGCACCGCATCACGACCAAAGACATTATGCTCGGCCACAGGATATGGGAAGTAATCGACCGGAATAGTGAGTCTTACGCACTCCTGAACGAAACTCAATGAGTGTTGCCACAAGCAGGTGCTGTCGATAGCGCCCTGACAGATAAGCAACTTACCCTTCAAATTCTTCGCCTTATTCACGAGCGAAGTGTTGGCAAAGCCCTCGGGATTATTGTGGGTGTTGTCCATATATCGCTCACCGTACATAATCTCGTACCACTTCCAATCAATAACAGGGCCACCGGCGACACCAACCTTAAAGACCTCGGGATAGGTCGTCATAAGCGAGATGGTCATAAAACCGCCATAACTCCAACCGTGAACGCCGACACGCTCCCTATCGCACCACTCGTGCGACAAAAGCCATTCGAGGCCTGCCATCTGGTCCTGCATCTCACACTGACCACACTGGCGGTGGATAGCCTTCTCGAAATCGGCACCACGATTTGACGTACCGCGGTTATCCATCACAAAGACCACATATCCGCGCTGTGCCATAAGCATCTCCCAGCGACGCAACTGCGCCTGATAGGTATTTTTAACCATCTGCGAGTGAGGGCCGCCATAGACATAGAGGATTACGGGATACTTCTTCGCAGGGTCGAAATTCATCGGTTTGATAAGGCGGTAGTAGTTGTCATACTTGCCGTCGGCACTCTTGACCGTACCGAGTTCAATGGGCAGGAAGTTATAGCCCTCGGTGGGGTCCGCAGCGCGGAACAACTCGCGGCCCGCCTTGCCGTCGGTGCACCCCAACTCCACCACGCGCGGAACATTGAGTGACGAGTAGTTGTCGAGGAAATATTTTCCGCTCTTGCTCATCGAAATATTGTGCCAACCTTCGGCCCGCGTGAGACGTGTCTGCTTGCCGGTTTTGAGTTCCACCTTGAAAAGATGATTATCGACGGGCGACACCTCGGCCGAGGTATAGAATACGAACTTGTCATTCTGACCGACATACTTCACATCGGCATCGGTTTTGGTCAGACGCTCCACATTGCCCTCGTCGTCGCAAAGATAGAGGTTGAAATAGCCGTCACGGTTATTGGTCGAGTAGATGAAACGGCCCGAGCCGTCGTTAAGCCATACAAGGTCGTGCTGCGGCTCGACAAAGAGGTCGTTATGCTCGGTGAGGATTGTGGCAACCTTCTCACCCGTAGAGGCATCGTAAGAGTTGAGCGCAACATTCTCCTGCGCACGGTCCAGCACCTGAACATATATGCGTTTTGAGTCGGGCGACCAAGTGATGCAGGTGAGGTAACGCTCTTCGTCGAACTCCGTAACATTCAGATAGATAGTCTTACCCGAAGCAATCTCATAAACGCCCAACTTCACACGCTCCGAAGCCATTCCGTTCATAGGATATTTCACGCTTTTGAGCGAGCCTGTGCGGGTGGTGATATCGAGCAACGGAAACTCCGACACGCGCGACTCGTCCTTCTGGAAAAATGCCAACTGCTTTGCGTCGGGCGAGAAGAATATACCGTGCGTAATGCCGAACTCGTTGCGGCTTACGCTCTGGCCGCTGACGATGTTTTTATCCTCAAAGGCTGTCACAGCGGTATGATTCTCACCGTCAAACAGATAGAGATTATTCTCGATGGTATAGGCAAACAGCGGGCCGTTGCCGGGTTGCTGGGCAACATTTGCCACCTGCTTACCCTCGACTACGGGGAAATCATACTGCGAAACGACACGGCGATTGGCAAGGTCAATGGTATAAATCTTACCCAGCGACCTGACCACAAGATCACCCGCCGCATCGAAAGCATAACGAGGCATAGCGGCAAATTCGCCACCTATCACCTCACAAATCTCCTGCTTGGTGATGAGCGTGCGGCTCTTTCCCGTACGGGCATCGGTAGCGACGATAGCGTCATCTTTGGTTGTGGCATAACTATCCGACTCTCCAACCCACTGCACATACAGATTCTTGGGCGAGAGGTTACGATTAAGCACCACATCTTCATTAGTGAGCAATTTTGCAGGTTCCTCCTGCGCTGTCACAAGGCTTGAAGTCATAAGCATACAGGCCATTAAAAGAAATAAAAACTTTTTCATATTGTTTTGGGTATTTATCTGTCAAAACCTTAAAGCGTCAATTGTAGTGTGCGAAATTAACAAAAATTAAGCGTATAAACAATTTTCTTTGTGGCGGATTTGCTAAAAATCGCATATATCATTATCTTTACCTTGCCAAATAAAAACAACAAATCTTATGAAGAGATATCTCGTATTATCGCTCTTGCTCATTGCCGGCGCAGTGAGTTATGCCCAAACGCCATATTGGCAAGATGTAGCAACGGTAGAAGTAGGTCGCGAATATCCTCGCACCGAGTTTGTAACCTATGCCGACAAGGAGGCGGCCGTATCTCGCGATTTCACCGCATCGGAGAACTATCGATTGCTGAACGGCACTTGGAAGTTCCTCTATTTTGATGCTTATGGTGACGTACCCGAGAATGTTACCAACCCCGCAACCGACGCCTCGTCGTGGAACGATATCAAGGTGCCGGGCAACTGGGAGTTACAGGGCTATGGTGTGGCTATATACACCAACCACCCCTACGAGTTCAAGACCCACAAACCCCAACCTCCACAACTACCCGAAGCAAATCCCGTAGGCGTCTATCGTCGTGAATTCACCATCGACAAGGAGTGGAGTGACAAAAATATCTACCTCAACTTGGCCGGAGCGAAGTCGGGTGTCTATGTCTATATAAACGGCAAGGAAGTCGGTTACAGCGAAGACTCGAAGGATAATGCGCAGTTCCTCATCAACGATTATGTCGAGGTCGGCGAGAATACTTTGGTTTTGAAAATTTTCCGCTGGTCAACAGGCTCATATCTCGAATGTCAGGATTTTTGGCGTATAAGCGGCATCGAGCGTGATGTATATCTTACGGCGCAGGAGAAGACCTCGATTAAGGATTTTGAGGTTATTTCAACCTTCGGCGAGGATTTGCAAGATGGACTTTTCTCGTTGGAGATTGCCACTATGGGTGACGATGCTTGCGAGGTAGGCTACGAACTACGCGATGCGACCGGCAACATCGTCTTGGCCGAGAGTAGCAGAGCCCAAGGTGGCGACAAGGTGAAGTTCGAGGGCGTGGTGGCAAATGCCGCAAAATGGTCGGCCGAAGAGCCTAACCTTTACCGACTGATGATGAGCATCAAGTGTGGCGACAAGGTGGAGTATGTGCCATTTAACGTCGGTTTCCGCCGCTTCGAGATTAAGCAACTCAACGAGCGTCATTGGGTATTTTTGGTAAATGGCGAGCCGGTGAAGTTCAAGGGTGTAAATGTTCACGAGCATAATGAATATACGGGGCACTACATCACCGAAGAGGATATGCGCCACGATTTAGAGATTATGCGTCGTAACAATATAAACGCTGTACGTACGGCTCACTATCCGCAGCCACGTCGTTTTTACGAGTTGTGCGACGAGATTGGTATCTATGTATATTGCGAGGCCAATATCGAGTCACACGGTATGGGTTACAGCCTCGACAAAGGTCGTACTTTGGCCAACAATCCCGATTGGAAGCGTCCGCACTTGGACCGCATAAACAATATGTACGAGATTTACAAAAACTACCCCTGTGTGACTATCTGGTCGCTTGGCAACGAGGCAGGTAATGGTTACAACTTCTACTTGGGCTACGATTTGGTGGCTGCAAAAGAGAAGGGCGAAGGTCGAATGAATCGCCCCATCTGCTACGAGCGCGCGCAGTGGGAGTGGAACAGCGATATGTATGTACCGCAATACCCCGGAGCAAAGTGGTTTAAGAGCAGAGGCGAGAAGGGTGCCGACCGTCCTTTGGTACCGTCGGAGTACTGCCACTCGATGGGTAACTCTACGGGAGGTTTGTGGTTCCAATGGCAACATATCTACGCCTACCCCAACCTTCAAGGCGCATTTATCTGGGATTGGATTGACCAAGGCTTTACCGCTACCGACGAGAATGGCGTGAAGTATTGGAAATATGGTGGTGACTACGGTGTAAATCAGCCAAGCGACGCCAATTTCCTTTGTAACGGCATCATAGGCCCCGACCGCCGCGAACACCCCGCTATGGCCGAGGTGAAGTGGGTATATAGCGACATCGCATTCCACAAGGGCGAGGCTGTCGGAGAGTATGAAATCGAAAACCGCTTCTACTTCAAGGATTTGAGCGGCTATAAGTTCCGCTACACCTATCTTGCTGATGGCAAGGCCGTAAAGAGTGGTGAGATTCGAGCCGATGTCGCTCCGCAGTCACGCACAACAATCAATATCCCTGTGCTGAAAAAGATGGCCGCCGACAAGAGTTATATCCTTAAATTAGAGGCCGTAACACTTGCCGACGAGAGGTTGATACCCGCAGGCTGGGCAATAGCCCACAACGCCTTTGAATTGCAGAAGGCCAAGCGCGTCGATTACGCAGTAAAGGCGAGTGGCGAGTTGAGCATCGAGGAGGATAGATACATGGTAAAGGTCAAGGGCAAGAAGGTCGAGTTTGAATTCTGTAAGACGATAGGCAAAGTTACATCTTACAAGTATAACGGTCGCGAGATTTTTGCACCCTGCCGTTATGGTGAGAATAACGATGGTTTCCGTCCAAGTTTCTGGCGCGCCTCTACCGACAACGATTTCGGCAATGGCGAACCCAAGCGTTGTTATGAGTGGTTTAAGGCCACCTGCTTCCACGATGTTGTGGCAACACGAGTTGAGAAGGGCGAAAATGGCATAACCATTTCGGCCGACTATAAGTTGCCTTACGATGCTATGCTTACGTTGGATTATATAGTCAATTCGGCGGGCTTCGTAACCATCAAGGGCAAGTATCAGGGAGGCAAGGGTGAGAATCTGCCCGAGTTGCCTCGTCTGGGATTGGAGTTCCGTCTGCCACGCTCGATGGAGGCATTCTCTTACTATGGTCGTGGTCCCGAGGAGAACTATTGGGATAGAAATAATGGTACGCTCCCCGGCCTGTATCATACAACCGCCTCGGCCGAGCATTATCCCTATGTACGCCCACAGGAGACCGGCCACCATACCGATGTGGAGTGGATTTCATTCGACGGTTTGAAGATTGTCGCCGGCGATAAGATGGAGTTCAATATATTGTGCAACCATTGGGAAGAATACGACCCCATGACCAACACCAAGCGTGATTTCCAGTGGCGTCGTTTCTTCGAGGGAGATACCAACACACAGGGTGGTCGTCGTCAGATGCACACCAACGATATCGACACTGCAAAGAATGACTACATAGTGGTAAATATCGACTATCGCCAGATGGGTGTAGGCGGTTACGACAGTTGGGGTTCCCTCCCCGAGCCGGAGTGCCTGCTCCATACCGACGGCAACTACGAGTGGAGTTTTACAATGATCCCCCAGTAGCAGAATTGTAGTATTTGAATAAAAGAGCCTGTCTAACAATAAAAAAATGTTAGGCAGGTCTTTTTTTGTTTGAGC
>CAZQMC010000019.1:0-26921 GCA_964594305.1 uncultured Alistipes sp.
GTAGAGCGATAGTGTGCCTGCAAAACGAAGAAACGAATAGTCATCGGTGAGTAGGGCTGCTCCAACTTGGGGTGTGTGCCGTTAAACAACTCCTCCAAAGTGATGAAGTTACCGTACGACTTACCCATCTTCTTGCCGTCGATGGTAATCATATTGTTATGCAACCAATAACGAGCCGAGTCACGACCCAAGGCGGCTGTCGCCTGTGCAATCTCGCACTCGTGGTGAGGGAACATCAAGTCCATACCGCCACCGTGGATATCGAACTGCTCGCCAAGATATTTGCACGACATAGCCGAACACTCCATATGCCAGCCGGGGAAACCGTCCGACCAAGGTGAGGGCCAACGCATAATATGCTCGGGCGACGCCTTCTTCCAAAGTGCAAAGTCGTAAGAGTGACGCTTATCCTCCTGACCGTCAAGCGTACGGGTATTCTCCACGATATCGTCGAGGTTGCGGCCCGAGAGTTTGCCATAGTGATAAACCTTGTTATACTTCTCGACATCGAAATATACCGAGCCGTTTGACTCATAGGCATAACCGGCGTCCCAGATACGCTTCACAAACTCAATCTGCTCGATGATATGGCCCGAGGCGTGTGGCTCAATCGAGGGCGAGAGAACATTCAACTCGTCCATAGCGCGGTGATAACGCTCGGTGTAGTAGTGGGCAACCTCCATAGGCTCCAACTGCTCCAAGCGTGCCTTCTTTGCAATCTTATCTTCGCCATCGTCGGCATCGTGTTCCAAGTGGCCTACATCGGTGATGTTACGCACATAGCGCACCTTGTAGCCAGAGGCTTTCAGGTAACGGAACAACAAATCGAATGTAACCGCAGGGCGAGTGTGGCCCAGATGCGGGTCGCCATATACGGTAGGGCCGCAGACATACATACCTACACGGCCTTCGTTCAAGGGCTCGAACTCCTCCTTGCGACGAGTGAGCGTATTGTATAAAACAAGTTTTGATTCCATAGTCAATTTATTTTTGGCAAAGATAGCGTTTTTTCTACGAAAAAATACAACGCCCCACTAAAATCTTATGCGGCGAGTGATAGTTCAGCCTCTGCCGAGGAGTGAAAAGGGAAAAGTTTTGAGTGAAAAGAGATTTTTTTTGCGATTTTTTTTGCAGAAAAGAAATAATGTTCTACTTTTGCGGTGTCAAAAACGACAACATACGAAGATTGGGCTATGGTGTAATGGTAACACTACAGATTCTGGTCCTGTCATTCTAGGTTCGAATCCTGGTAGCCCAACAAGAAAAAGAAGCAGTCACATCGACTGCTTTTTTTCTTATTGGCCCAAGCCTGAAAATACCTTTTCGGAGTGCTATTTGGGAAGGCAGTGAGGCTTTTTACCACACCGTCGGCAGATAGTATATCGCTATGCCGGCCACAGCCGAGAGAATAATCAGAAGTATGGGATTTACCCTCTTGTATGATGCTGCAAGGGCGATACCGAACAATACCCAACTCCATACATCGATGAAACTTGCACCCTCATTGTCGGTCGGGAACATCAAAAGCAATGTGGCTGCACCTATCATACCTATAACCACAGGCCGCATACCCACTATAACACCCTTTACCAAGCGGTTTTTGTGAAGATGCAGGAAGAAACGCGTGATGAGAATCATCAGCGTCAGGGCCGGCAGACACACCGCAATTGTCGCCACAATCGACCCCCAAATGCCTGCTACCGAGTAACCTACATAGGTTGCCGAGTTGATGGCTATCGGGCCGGGTGTCATCTGCGAGATGGCGACAATATCGGCAAATTCCGAGTTCGAGAGCCACGCATTTTGCACCACCACCTCGCTATGTATGAGCGAGAGCATCGCATAGCCGCCTCCGAAACCGAAAAATCCTATTTTGAGGTAACTTAAAAACAGTTGCAGGAAAATCATCGCTCCACCTCCTTTCCTCGTGTGGCGGTCAATAGAAGTCCGACCACAGCACCTGCTACAAGCAGATATATGGGTGAAAATCCGAGATACCATGTAGCCAGAGCCACACCGCACGCTGCGGCCACGCCCCACCAGCGCATACCCTTGACAAAGCCAAGAATAGGTGCCAGCATAAGTGCCACAACGACAGGCCGCATACCCTTGAATGCGGCATCTACAACGGCATTGTCACGAATCTGTGCGAAAAATATTGCGACAAGAAGAATGATGCTGAAAGAGGGCACGACAACACCCAAAAGTGCCGCTATGGCTCCGCAGTAGCCATAGAGTTTGTAGCCGACAAAGACGGCTGTGTTGAGTGCTATGGGGCCGGGGGCCGATTGGGCCAATGTCAAAAGGTCGAGGAAATCCCTCTCCTCAATCCAATGACGGTGGTCGATGACCTCGCGCTGGATAATGGGAATCATAGCATACCCACCGCCAAAGGTGAATGTGCCAATCTTCAAAAACGAATAGAACAACTCCCAATACTTGCCCATAAAAGCGTTATTTCATTCGTGTAAAACGACAGAATGTTCCCAAAGGTAACTCCTTATCCGAAGAGTCTGCAAAATAGAGTTCGCCCATCTGCTCCTCGCCCGTATCCCCAAAGGCTTGACGCAGAGCAGTGCGAGAGAGAAGTGCCGAAAGTCCCATAGAGTAGAGGTTTAGCACCAAAAAGCCCCGCTCGGGGTTGAGTAGTGCGGCGCAACACTCCAACATCTCGCCGATATTCTCCTCCAATACCCATTTCTCGCCATTGGCACCACGACCATAGGCGGGCGGGTCGAGGATTATGCCATCGTAACGATTGCCACGACGAACCTCGCGACGCACAAATTTCAGTGCATCTTCGACAATCCACCTTATGCCCTCCAAGCCGCTACTCTCCATATTCTCGCGTGACCACGTGACAACCTGCTTCACCGAATCGACGTGCGTAACATCGGCCCCTACCGAGCGTGCTGCAAGCGTAGCACCACCCGTATAGGCAAAGAGATTAAGTACTTTGGGTGTCGCGATGCCCGATTGCTGCTGGCGTTTGATGTTGTCATAGATAAACTCCCAATTCGCTGCCTGCTCGGGGAATATGCCGACGTGCTTGAACGAGGTAAGAGCCAAGCGCATTTTCAGGTGCATATCCTTGTAGTGATACTCCACGTGCCAGCGGTCGGGCATCTGTGGCTTTAAGTGCCACTCGCCACGCTCGTCGCTCTTCGATGATGAGGTGCGCACAAACGACGCATCAGCCCTCTGTCGCCACTCCTCCTCGCTGAGTGAGCGATGCCAAATGGCCTGTGGCTCGGGGCGACGTGTGACATATCGCCCGAAGCGTTCCAATTTCTCGCCTTCGCCCGAATCCAATAATTCGTAGTCGGGGAATGTGGGTGTAAGTAGTTGGCTCATATCTGTTTGCTATTATTTGCTGTGGTCATATAACATCATCTGACAATGCCGGCAATCGAACTCCAAACGGTAGCGTGCTGTGCCGTGCTCGATGTAAAGGTCGCCTTTGAGCGAGGGGTTTTCTTTCAGGCACTCGCCAATCTCGCGACGTAGGCAGTAACTCGATATCATAACCCTCTCGCCTCGCGTCGAACGAGCCTCCAATGCCGGCTCAATTGACTCCGCACCGTGCAAGAGGTAGAATTTGCGTGCCAACTGATTGGTCACATTTTCGTAGCGGCTTACCACCTTGCGAGGGTAACGTGCTGTGTGGTCGTCGGCAAGGATATTTTGCATAGGCTTATTCTCCGCGCGTTTTTGCGTGAGAGCCTCCAATGCTTCACGACGCATTTCGCTCAATATGCCGGCCGGTGCAAACCACTCCGCTCCTTCAATCTCGACATCTTCAATCTCGAATATCGTGCCACCGCTCTTTTTGATGGCTCGTGATGCTGTCTGCTGCATCTTCTCGGGGTTTGATGCTCGTTCCAAATCAACTGCGCGACTCACCTCTGTTGAGATATTATCTTCATCGCAAATCCTTAAACTAATGCTCTCGGCAGTTAGTTTCAGAGTGGCGAGAGCCTCTATTTTGCGCTGCGAGAGAGAGCGTTCCAATGCAAGCGAAAACAGATGGTCATAGTTGCGGAAAACCTCCGCACCGACCTCGATGCCCTCCATACGGTTGGGCGTGATGATGTTGCCCTCTACCTTATTTATATTTGTGCCTCGCATCTCGCTACGACCGACGATACAGATGCCGTCACCTGCCGACAAGGGTTGTGTAGCGTTCAAACGGAATGTGTCGCGTCGTATGCTCTCTACCTTGCCTAACTCCTCGCCAACAGCCTTTGGCGTGTTAAACGATGCCACACCCGCCTGCTTGCCGTAGAGCATATATTGGCTTGCTCCGCGTGTGAAACTCTTTGCAGGGTTAGGCTCAAAATCTATGATGGAGCGACCTGCCGAGTCTCGGCATACATCGTTGCGGCGCAGGAGTATGTTATCCAGCAGACGACGATAGTGTGATACGATGTTTTTTACATAATTTTCATCTTTCAGTCGCCCCTCAATCTTGAATGACGACACTCCCGCATCAATCAAATCTTCGAGGCTTTCGGAGAGATTGAAATCGCGTACCGATAGTAGATGTTTGCCTTCAAAAATCTTCCGGCCTTGCTCATCTACAAGGTCGTATGGTAGGCGACAAGGCTGCGAACATTCGCCTCTGTTGCCACTGCGCTCCGATGTGGAGCGTGAGAGAAAACAGCGACCGCTATGTCCCACGCATATCGCTCCGTGAATGAAACACTCTATCTCGGCCGAGGTGGCATCGCATATCCGGCGAATCTCATCGAGCGAGAGCGAGCGTTCGAGTATCAGGCGTGAAAATCCACACCCTTCGAAAAAACGAGCATCTTCGATAGTGCTGATGGCTACCTGCGTCGAGGCGTGTAACTCTACTGGCAGATTCATCTGCCGAAGGGCCATATCCTGAATAATCAAAGCGTCGATGCCCGCCTCGATAAGGTCGCGTGCCATACGCTCGGCATCGGCCAACTCGTCGTCGTAGAGAACGGTGTTGAGTGTGGCATAGACCTTTACTCCAAAAAGGTGGGCGTAGTCGATAACCTCTTTGATATCCTTCAATGTGTTACCGGCGGCGCGTCTTGCACCGAATCGCCCTGCACCCATATATACAGCATCGGCACCGCACTCTATGGCTGTGCGGGCGCACACGACATCTTTTGCCGGTGCCAACAACTCTATTTTGCGCGGGTGCGACATAACATTGCAAAATTAGTAAAGAATGTGTAAAAAATGCTATTTCTGCCGCTTTTTCGTTGTGCTTTTTTGAGTAAGTACCAATATTAAAAGAAAAAAGCCGCCTCGAAAGGGATAACGAATAGAGATTTTTCGTATATTTGCACGTTGTATATAAAATCATTAACGCAAAGATTTAATGTTATGCTGACACTCAAACAACTTCGAGATGATAAAGCATTGGCAATTGCACGCCTTGCAAAGAAGGGCGTAGATGCCGCACCTATAATTGCAAAAATCGAGGAACTCGACGATAAGCGTAAAGCCGTTCAGGCCGAGTTGGATAACTGCCTTGCCGAGCAGAATAAGGCTGCCAAGCAGATTGGTGCCCTAATGGGGCAGGGTAAGCGCGACGAGGCCGAGCAGATGAAGCAGCAGGTGGCCCAGTTGAAGGCTCGTTCGGCAGAATTGTCGGTGGAGCATCAGTCTGTGAGCGACGAGTTGCAGGCGCAAATCGTACTTCTGCCAAACTTCCCCGCCGAGATTGTTCCCGAGGGTAAAACAGCCGAAGATAATGTGGTGGTAAAGTGTGTTGAGAACTATACCACATTGCCCGAGAATCCACTGCCACACTGGGAGTTGGCTCGCAAGTACGATATCATCGACTTCGACTTGGGTGTGAAACTTACAGGAGCAGGCTTCCCCGTATATAAGGGGCAGGGTGCCCGTTTGCAGCGTGCCTTGATTAACTACTTCCTCGACTGCAACACCGCAGCCGGCTATCAGGAGGTAGAGCCTCCCGTAATGGTGAATGAGGCTTCGGGCTTTGGTACAGGACAGTTGCCCGATAAGGAGGGACAGATGTATCACGCTACGGCCGACAATTTCTATCTCGTACCTACTGCCGAGGTTCCTGTTACCAATATTTTCCGCGATGTTATCCTCGATGCGAAGGATTTCCCCGTTAAGATGACAGCCTATACCCCCTGCTTCCGTCGTGAGGCCGGCTCGTATGGTAAGGATGTGCGTGGCCTTAACCGTCTGCATCAGTTCGACAAGGTCGAGATTGTGCAGTTGGCTCTGCCCGAGAACTCTTACGAGGCTTTGGACGGTATGGTTGCCCACGTCGAGAAGATTGTCGCTTCGCTCGGTTTGCCTTATCGTATCTTGCGCCTCTGCGGTGGCGATATGTCATTTACCTCGGCTTTGACCTACGACTTTGAGGTATATTCAGAGGCACAGCAGCGTTGGTTGGAGGTGTCGTCGGTATCGAACTTCGAGTCGTTCCAAGCCAATCGTTTGAAGTTGCGTTATCGTGACGAGAACAAAAAAACGCAGTTGGCCCACACTCTGAATGGTTCTTCTTTGGCTTTGCCTCGTATCGTGGCAGCATTATTGGAGAACTTCCAGACAGAGGAGGGAATACGTATTCCGGAGGTGTTGGTACCATATACAGGTTTTGATATTATCAAATAAAAACGTATATTTGCAACAAACAAACAATTTAACACTTAAAAATAGAGTTTATGGCTTACAAAATTTCAGATGCATGCGTAGCATGCGGTACTTGTATCGACGAATGTCCCGTAGAGGCTATCACAGCCGGTGATATCTATGTAATTGACCCCGATAAGTGCATCGACTGCGGTACTTGCGCAGGCGTTTGCCCCAGCGAGGCTATCTCTGCTGAGTAAGGGTTTTCGATTACCCCAAAAGATTAGAGGCTACCATCTGATGACGGTAGCCTCTTTCTTTGTGTTATGCTTGGCCTCTACGAGCGAATCTGTGCGGCGGCACGCTGCTCGAACTGGCGGGTGAGGTTGGCCATAACCTTCTCGATAGTCTTATCGTTCAAGGTCTGTGTCTTATCCTCCAAAGTGAAGCCCAAAGCATACGACTTCTTACCCTCGGGCAACTTATCTCCCTCATATACATCGAACAATGTAACGCGCTTCAAGAGTTTCTTCTCGGTGGCGAAGGCAATCTCGCGCAACTGCGCAAAGGTCACGCTCTTATCAACCAACAGAGCCAAGTCACGCTTCACCTCGGGGAACTTCGATAACTCCTCAACGGCGATACGCTGCTTCTTGGCGGCACGCACGATAAGTTCAAAGTCTATCTCGGCAAAATATACCGGCTGCTTCAAATCAAACTTGCGCAGAATGGCAGGTGCTACAACACCCATCTCGACCATACGCTTGTTGCCCTGCATCAAGCCCACAGCATCGGCATAGAGGTCGCTTGCGAGAGCCTCGCTACGCAACGAGTAGATGTCAATACCGAAGCGACGCAACAACTTCTCGACCGTAGCACGCAGTGTGTAGAACGATGCCGACTGTGCCTTCACATTCCACGACGGAGCAGCGTCGAGGCCCGTAACGGCGATGGCGATGCGATACTTCTCCGAATAGCGAGCCAAAGGATTTTCTTCATTTTCAACAGTTGCGTCATAGAAGTAGCAGTTACCCAACTCGAAGAGTTTAAGGTCGGCGTTGCGGTGATTAACATTGAGTTCGACAGCCTCCAATGCGTTAAACAGCAAAGTCTGACGCATAACATTCAAATCGGCACTCAATGGGTTCATAATCTTCACGCAGTTCTCGGCCTTGTAAGCCTCCAAGCCGTCGTAATAAGCCGCTTTGGTGAGCGAGTTCGACATAATCTCGGTGTAACCGCACGCAGCCAGATGGTCGGCGGCGATGTTGATTAACTTATTCTTGTCGGGGCGTGGAGCATACGACAGGGTAGAGTGTACCGCTGCGGGAATCTCCACATTATTATATCCATAGATACGCAAGATATCCTCCACAAGGTCGGCCTCGCGCTGTACATCGACACGATAGGGCGGTACGGCAACAGTCAAGACGCGGCTCTCCTCTTTGAGAATCTTCACCTCCAAGGCATCGAGTATGGTGCGTACGGTCTGCTCGGGAATCTCCTTGCCGATAAGCATATTCACACGCTCCAACGAGAGGTCGAATACGAAATCCTCGGCCGGTGTGGGGTTGATATCGGTAATCTGGCTCGAAATCTTACCACCAGCCAACTCTTTGAACAAGAGTGCGGCACGCTTCAAGGCATATACCTGAATATTGGGGTCGATGCCACGCTCGAAACGGAACGATGCGTCGGTGTTAAGGCCGTGACGCTTCGCCGAGCGACGGATTGATACGGGGTTGAAATAGGCACTTTCGAGGAAGATGTTCTTCGTGGTGTCGCTGACGCCCGAATCCAGACCACCATAGACGCCACCGATGCACATCGGACGTTCGGCCGAGCAAATCATCAAATCTTCGGCTGAAAGTTTGCGCTCTGTGCCGTCGAGCGTTACAAATGGAGTACCCTCGGCACAGTTCTTAACCACTACCTTTCGGCCCTCAACCTTGTCGGCATCGAAGGCGTGAAGGGGCTGGCCCAACTCGAAAAGTACATAGTTTGTGATATCCACCAAATTGTTCTTGGGGTTGATGCCTGCTGCACGCAACTCGTTCTGCATCCACTCGGGCGACGGTGCAATCTTGCAGTCGGTGATGGTAAGACCTGCATAACGAGGTGCCGCCTCGCTATTCTCCACCACAACCTCAAAAGGCATATCCTCGTTATCGATGGCAAACTCCTCGACCGATGGCAAAGTCAATTTTACATCTTTGCCTTGTGAGCGAAGGTAGGCAACCAAATCGCGTGCTACGCCAATGTGTGAGGCTGCATCTACACGATTGGGTGTAAGACCGATACCGATGAGATAGTCGTCTTTTACATTGAGGTAGTCGCGTGCCGCCATACCCACAGGAGCATCTGCCGGCAACTCCATAATGCCGTCGTGTGACTCGCCAATGCCCAACTCGTCCTCGGCGCACAACATACCGAGTGACTCTACGCCGCGAATCTTGCTGCGCTTAATCTTAAACTCCTCGTCGCCACCGTTGGGGTAGAGTACTGCACCTACCGTAGCGCACAACACCTTCAAGCCCTGACGGCAGTTGGGTGCGCCACAAACGATATTCAATGGCTCGTCGCCGCCTACATCGACCGTAGTGATGTGGAGGTGGTCAGAGTCGGGGTGGTCCTCACAAGTGAGAACGTGTCCTACGACAACGCCCTGCAAACCGCCACGAATAGTCTCAATCTTGCGGAAATCCTCTACTTCCAGACCTATGTCGGTAAGGATTGTTGCAATCTCCTCGGCCGTAAGGTCGGTGTCGATATACTTCTTTAACCAATTAAGTGAAATGTTCATAGTTATATGTTTTTGTAATTATTCTCTATAATAACCCACAAAGGTAATGAAAAATCGTAATATTGCACCATTTTTAAGGCTGAAAGTTTTTGAATTTGTAGTATCTTTGCCGCACCGAAAATATGTAGAGTATGAATGTTATGTCAAAATATGGTCGTTTGGTGAAGTTCTCGCATACGATTTTTGCGATGCCTTTTGCCCTGATGTCATTCACTTACGCAGTAAAGAGTCTGCCCGAAGATACACCGCTGAATATCTGGGTGCTGCTTCTGCAAGTTGTTCTGTGTATGGTCTTTGCGCGCAATGTGGCTATGGGTTTTAACCGCTGGGCCGATAGGGACATAGATGCAAAAAATCCCCGTACGGCCTCTCGTGAAATCCCTGCTGGCGAGATTTCGCCACGCGCCGCCATTACATTCGTTGCACTGAATGCTGTGGCATTTGTCATCACCGCGATTACGATAAACTCCCTGACAGCGTGTCTCTCGCCCGTAGCGTTGGCTGTGGTGATGTTTTATAGTTACTGCAAGCGATTTACTTCGTTGGCGCATCTGGTTTTGGGCCTGTCGCTTTCGATAGCCCCCGTGGGTGCTTATATAGCAGTCAGAGGAGAGTTCGCGTTGGAGCCTTGTATCTTGGCCCTTGTGGTCTTGACTTGGTGCGGAGGTTTTGATATTATCTACGCTTTACAGGATTGCGCCTTCGACCGAGAGCAGGGCCTGCACTCTATTCCGGCTCGTTTCTCGGCACGCACTTCGCTTATGATAAGCATAGTTTTACATATCGTGAGCGTGTCGGCTTTGGTGTGGTTTATGGTTGAAGTCGGTGCTAATTATCTGATGTGGTGCGGAGGTGCTGTTTTTACTGCAATTCTTACTCTCGAACATATCCTCGTTACGCCTACTCGTCAGCGTAATATCGGTATCGCCTTCGGTACGCTGAACGGCCTTGCGTCGTTATCGCTGGCGATACTGTTCATTATGGGTTTGCTTCTGTTGTGATGATTTGATTATGTGGGTTTTATTGGCATTTGTATCGGCTGCGCTGTTGGGCTTTTATGATGTGGCGAAAAAGCAGGCGTTGCGCAATAATGCAGTGCCGATAGTTCTGTTGCTGAATACTCTGTTTTCTACGATTTTGTTCTCTCCGTTTATCATCTCGGCCGAGTGTGGTGCGGGGTGGTTTGACGGTACTATTTTCGAGGTTCAGCAAGGCTCGTGGCACGACCATCTGCTGGTTATGATTAAGTCGGCAATAGTGCTGTCGTCGTGGATTTTTGGATATATCGGAATTAAACATCTTCCCATAACGATTGTCGGGCCTATAAACGCCACACGCCCCGTTTTGGTGTTGCTTGGTGCGCTGTTAATCTTTGGAGAGAGGCTCAATGCATTGCAGTGGGTGGGTGTTACGCTGGCCATAGTATCGGTCTTTCTGCTCTCACGCGCAGGTCGCAAGGAGGGCATTGATTTTAAGCATAATAAGTGGATTTATTCGATTGCGGCTGCGGCTGTTATGGGTGCTGTGAGTGGCCTCTATGACCGCTATGTCGTGCGAGAGTTGGAGCCTGTTTTTGTGCAGAGTTGGTATAATCTCTATCAGTTTCTGATGATGGGTGTGGCGGTCGTTGTCCTGCGCTTGGTGCAGGGCAGGGGCGTCGCTTTTCATTGGTCGTGGGCTATTCCTATGATTTCCATATTGTTATCTGCGGCCGATTTGGCCTATCTTGTCGCACTCTCTGATGAGGAGTCGATGATTTCGGTTGTGTCGATGGTGCGCCGCTCGTCGGTGGTAGTGTCATTTGCCTGCGGAGCATTGCTCTTCAAGGAGGGTAATCTTCGTGCCAAAGCGTGGGATTTGCTGCTGATTCTTGTTGGTATGGTATTCCTTTATTTGAGCTCACGATAATTTTCCGCATCACATAAAAAGCCCCTTTTTCGGCATATCTTTTCAAATAAATAAAGGTATATAATTGCGAATCGGGAATAATTTCGTATTTTTGCACGATTATATATTTGGGTAATAGTGTAAAATTATATACGGAATGAAAAATATCCGCAATTTTTGTATCATAGCACATATCGACCACGGTAAATCGACACTTGCCGACCGTCTGTTGGAGTTCACCAATACGCTCAATCAGCGTGAGATGCAGTCGCAGGTGTTGGACGATATGGATTTGGAGCGTGAGAAGGGTATCACCATCAAGAGCCACGCCATTCAGATGGAGTATAAGGCTAAAAATGGCGAGACTTATGTGTTGAATCTTATTGACACTCCGGGACATGTCGATTTCTCGTACGAGGTGTCACGCGCCATCGCCTCATGTGAGGGAGCATTGTTGGTTGTTGATGCTACACAAGGTATTCAGGCGCAGACTATTTCTAACCTCTATTTGGCTATCGGCAACGATTTGGAGATTGTGCCGGTACTCAACAAAATTGATGTTGAGTCGGCCATGGTTGATGAGGTCAAGGACCAGATTATCGACCTTATCGGCTGCAAGGACGAAGATATCCTGTTGGCTTCGGGTAAGACAGGTCAGGGTATTGAGGATGTCCTGGAGGCTATCGTTGAGCGTATCCCCGCTCCTCAGGGCGATGAGGATGGTCCGTTGCAGGCCCTAATCTTTGATTCGGTGTTTAACCCCTTTAGAGGTATTATTGCATATTTCCGCGTCTTTAATGGTACCATTCGTAAGGGCGACCATGTGAAGTTTTTCAATACGGGAAGTGATTACGATGCCGATGAGGTGGGAGTGTTGAAACTCAAAATGTGTCCTCGTCAGGAGATTAAGGCGGGCGATGTGGGTTACATCTGTTCGGGTATCAAGACCTCGACCGATGTGAAGGTGGGAGATACCATTACCTCGATGGTGAAGCCTTGCAAGGAGGCCATTGCGGGTTTTGAGGATGTGAAGCCTATGGTCTTTGCCGGTGTATATCCGGTGGAGGCTGACCAATATGAGGATTTGCGTGCTTCGCTCGAAAAGTTACAGCTCAATGACGCTTCGCTGACATTTGAGCCCGAGTCGTCACTCGCATTGGGTTTCGGTTTCCGTTGCGGTTTCTTGGGATTGCTGCATATGGAGATTATTCAGGAGCGTCTGTATCGTGAGTTCGATATGGATGTTATCACTACCGTGCCGAATGTGTCGTATCGTATTACAACCACTTCTGGTGAGGTGTTGGAGGTGCATAATCCGTCGGGATTGCCCGAGATTACAAAGGTGTCGTCTATCGAGGAGCCGTATATCAACGCACAGATTATTACGAAGGCCGATTTTTTGGGTGCGGTGATAAAGTTGTGTATCGACAAGCGCGGTGTGATGAAGAATCAGAATTTCATCACGCAGGACCGTGTGGAGGTTAATTTTGAGATGCCGTTGTCGGAGATTGTCTTCGATTTCTACGATAAGTTGAAGAGTATTTCGAAGGGATATGCTTCGTTTGACTACCATCGTACGGGTTATCAGCCATCGAAACTGGCGAAGTTGGATATTCTGTTGAATGGCGAGCCTGTCGATGCGCTGTCGTCGCTTATCTATGCCGACCACGCCTACGATTTTGGTCGTAAGATGTGCGAGAAGTTAAAGGAACTCATTCCGCGCCAGCAGTTCGATATCGCTATTCAGGCGGCTATCGGCGCGAAGATTATCGCCCGCGAAACAGTGAAGGCTGTGCGTAAGGATGTGACGGCGAAGTGTTACGGAGGTGATATCTCGCGTAAGCGTAAGCTTTTGGAGAAGCAGAAGGCCGGAAAGAAGCGTATGCGTCAGGTGGGACAGGTACAGGTGCCGCAGTCGGCATTCCTGGCTGTGTTGAAGATGGATTAATTGGAGAAGATTGACAAATATAAACAAAAACTTGAATAGTAATGAAAAAGACAATTATCGACCTTTTTGAGTCGTCGGTGGAGAAGTTTGGTGAAAAAACATTCTTGTTGGAGAAGCATGATGGCGAATTTCAACCCACGACATATAAAGAGTGTAAGACTCTCGCAATGAAGATTGGTGCCGGTTTGGTGGATATGGGTGTGAAGCCCAAGCAGGCAATCTCAATTTTGGCCGAGGGTTGTAATAATTGGATTCTCTCGGAGTTGGGTTTGCTTTATGCGGGTGGTATAAGCGTGCCTTTGTCTATTAAGTTGGAGGAGGCTAACGACTTGTTGTTCCGCTTGCGCCACGCCGAGGTTATGACAGTCATTGTGTCGCAGTATCAGCTTCCGAAGATTCGTAAGATTCGCGAGCAGTTGCCTCTGGTTGAGAATGTTATCGTCTTTGATGGCGACATCGAGTTGCAGGAGGGTGAGATTATGCTCAAGGATGTCATGGCCAAGGGTGAGAAGTATTTGGCTGAGAATGAGGCTGAATTCCTGAAGATTGGTCAGGCTATACAGAATGACGATTACGCTACGATTACCTATACATCGGGTACTACGGCAGATCCGAAGGGTGTTATTTTGACTCACCGCAACTATACGGCAAATGTCGAGCAGGCCTTGACGCGTATCTCGATTCCGTCGGACTATCGTATGTTTATCATCTTGCCTCTTGACCACTGCTTTGCACATGTTGCAGGATTCTATATCATGGTGGCTTGCGGTGCTTCGGTAGCAACTACACAGGTGGGCCGTACTCCTTTGGAGACATTGAAGAATGTGCCTGTGAATATCAAGGAGGTGAAGCCTCATGTGTTGTTGTCGGTGCCCGCTTTGGCGAAGAACTTCCGCAAATCAATCGAGACTTCGATTAAGAAGCAGGGCCCGAAGGTCGAGAAGTTGTTTAAGTTCGCCTTGAAGGTGGCTTATGAGTATAATCAGGATGGTTACACAAAGGGTAAGGGTTGGCGTTTTATCTTGAAGCCTTTGGTTGCTCTGTTTGATAAGATTCTCTTCGAGAAGGTGCGTGCAGGCTTTGGTGGCAACAT
Organism: uncultured Alistipes sp.; assembly: GCA_964594305.1. Taxonomy (GTDB): domain Bacteria; phylum Bacteroidota; class Bacteroidia; order Bacteroidales; family Rikenellaceae; genus Alistipes. The sequence continues at coordinate 14,323 of CAZQMC010000019.1, forward strand.
CAAGTTCTTCGTAGGTGGTGGTGCGTTGCTCGACTCGGAGTTGCAGCGTTTCTTCTATGCTGTGGGTATGCCTATGTTGCAGGGCTACGGCTTGTCGGAGGCTACACCTATCATCTCGGCAAACTCACTCGGCAAGGGCCGTCACCGCTTTGGCTCGTCGGGTAAGGTTATCCAGCCTTTGGAGTTGAAGATTTTGGATGACGAGGGCCGCGGGATGCCGTGTGGCGTGAAGGGCGAAATCGTTATCAAGGGCGAGAATGTGATGGCAGGCTATTGGAAGAACCCTTCAGCTACGGCAGAGACCGTTAAGGACGGTTGGCTCTATACGGGCGATATGGGATATATGGGCGAGGATGGTTTCCTCTATGTCTTGGGCCGTTTCAAGAGCCTTTTGATTGCCGCCGACGGTGAGAAGTATAGCCCCGAGGGTATGGAGGAGGCTATCGTGGATAAGTCGCCGCTGATTGACCAGATTATCATCCACAACAACCAGAGCCCCTTCACTTCGGCTATCGTAGTGCCTAACCGCGATGCAATTCGCAAGATGGTGACAAATGCCGAGGATGAGGAGCAGTTGAAGGCTGCAGCCAAGGCGTTGATGGGCGAGATTGACAAGTATCGTACGGGTGGTCAGTATGCCAACGAGTTCCCCGACCGCTGGTTGCCCGGTGCAATTGCTATTGTCGATGAGGCATTTACCGAGCAGAACGGCTTGGTGAATAGTACAATGAAGGTTGTGCGTGCCAAAGTTGAGGAGCACTTTGCCGACCGCATCGAGGATTTGTACACAGGTGAGGGCAAGCACCCGACAAGTGCAAAAAATCTTGCGTCGATTAAGAAATTAGCGAAGTAATTCGTATATTTGCGCAGGTGTAACGGCGGTTGCACCTGCTTATGTGCGGTAGTAGCTCAGTTGGTAGAGCATTGGCTTCCCAAGCAGGGGCGCTTCATCGTTACACGCATATATTTGCGGGTAAACGGTATTTTAAGAAAAGGCAGGGAAACCCCGACATCAAGTAGGGCCTCCGCTGCCTCCTTTTCGATGAGATTAGTATTCATCGTGGTTCAGATTAGCCCTCGGGAGTTGCGTCAGGCTCAGTATCGATGCCATAAGGCGACGAGCCGTCAGCAGGTACGAGGATAGTCAGTTTACAATGAATCTTGAACACATCGTTGTAGCCGAACTTGCCTTTGGGCTTGGCAACGAGCGATGCTCGCTTAATCTCGGTAGTCGAGCCGTCAGCCGAGCGGATAACAACATCGCCCTCCAATTTAATACGAGATTTAGGAGCGTCCCAACGCTTGTCGTCTGCTGATACCGTACCGCCCATTACCTGTGCGAGGTTTGCGGGCTTCAACTCGATAAGGTCGAACTCGATAACATCCTCTCCTGGGTTATCCTCAATCTCCTTAACAGGAGCACTGCGTTTCTGTGCAGCCCATACCTTCACTGTCGAAGGATCACTACCTCCCCAATCAAGGCCCTCATTGCTGATAAGACCCAACTCGGTACCCTTGAACTCAAGAGCTTCGAGACCGTAGATCATACCATCGTGTGTTGTTACTTCTGCCATATGCTTGTTATTTTACTGATTACTGTTTGTACAATTAACCCCAAACGGGTGTGTTTACATAATAGACAGGCGGCGATACTCGATGCCACCCCGAGCAGAACTCCTCCAAACAACCATTTGTGCCAATTTGAAGCTTTCTTTATTGTCTGCTCAATCTCTTCGGTAGTCCCCGAACGAGCTGTTTCTGCCACCTCATATTCGGCGATGATACGTTGCTGGTTGAGGATTACATTACTCAAAGAATCAATAGTGTTACATTGTCGGAACACAGTCTGCTCAAAACTCTTAGTTCGACGTGCAAGGCTGTCACATTTTCCTGTTATCACTATATTATCACCCTTGCGTGTCGCATTTACAGATGAACGACCCTCGGCTGCATTATATGAAGCTCCTTCGGGTAGATTAAGAAGGCTCTGTGTCGGTATCTCCATTGAACTCGTCTCTTCCGGGACTGGTTCCATCTCCTCCTTCATCGTTGTTTTCTGCTCCATCTGTTCCTGTTGCTGCAAGCACTGCTGAACGACGTGTCCGGCTTCGTTCTGAGCTTCTACTTTTAAGTTGGTTTGTGCCACCTCTTCTGTTTCCGCCGTTTTCAGTACTGCCGTTTGCTTTGTCGCTGCGCACGCTTCCAACCAAATTGTTACGAGCAACAGTAGGAATAATAGGGGAAATCCCCTGATTGCTTTTCTCATAGTTTTTCAATTGTCTTGTTAACGAATCAACTTTCTTACTTAGAAGGTCTATTTTCTTCTCTAATGTCTCGATAAAAGCTATGTGCTCTGCATCCGACACACGCAGATTTGCGTTCTCAGTTTGAAGTTTTATGTTCTCCTCAATCTTCTCTGTGTACTTGGATGTCAGCAGATCGATAGACTTCTGCAACTCTGCTAGAAAATCATTCTTCTGCTTACGGCGACCAACGAACCAAGCCACCACTGAGCATATACAACCGCCCACGAACAATAATATGTCTTTCAAAGTTTCAAAGTCCATCTCTACAATCTTTATTGATTGATACCTATCTCACATAACCATTTTGAGACATCAAATGAAGGGCACGCTTTGGCAGCCAAAGTATTATGACCAACTATCTCGACATTTGGGTGTTGGCGGTGGAAGTTGAGTACATATTGCTTCATAGCCTCCTTCTGTGCCTCGGTGCGAGTGTCCTTGGGAGTTTTGCCGTCTGCTGTGCAGCCGCCTACATACACAATGTGCCGGGATGTGGAATTGTACCCTTTTGCCCCATTGGTAATCTCCCAAGGATCGACATTCGCATCCTCGTTATTTCCCACCAAACGTTCAACACTTCCATCAAGATGGAACATATCAGTATATCCTACTTGTTGCCATCCTCGTCCGCCCTTGGAGGTGGGCAAGGTGTGCCAACGACGGATGTCGTCGGAGGACACCTCACGCCCCTCTCTCGTGGCAGTACAGTGAATTACCAAACGTTTCAGTCTAGCCATCGCTACTTCTTTTCTTTGTTTGCATCCACCTTGGGTCCCTCTGCCTTGCCAGTTGCTGTCTCGCCAGTTGAGGATGACTCGATAGTTTCGGTACTCTTGGGCTCATCAGCAGGCTTTCCCGCGTCATTGGAATGCTCCTCGTTTTTAGGAGTAGCGGGGACTTTTGGGGCCTGAGTTTCTACTGGCTCATCATCGAGAGGCTCACATAGGTCTCGCTTGATGAGATTAGCGACGCGAGCCCCATTAGAGATGTTGATAACATCACCGACCTTGTAGATAATAGCATGATTATGCTTATCCTTGAACGATTTTAATACTCTTAGCTTCATGATTTTGTTGTTTTGTTAGAGTTTAACCTACGATATCCTCTCTCTTGTCGAGCAGAGTAACCAACTCGCCCCACGCAATCTGAGTGTCTGCTTTGAGCAACATCTTGAAGAAGTACAGTTCTCCGTTGTTCTGAACTTTGTCGACCTGTACACAGTTGTAATCATCAGCGAGGTTACAACCGGCGTATAGATTCGAATCGGTATCAGGAGAACAGATTGTACCAACGATAACACCTGCTGGCATATCGTTCAAAGCCGCGATACGCTTACCCTTGAATCGAGGAGTGTTGGTTGATGTTGGATCGGCTCCCTTATGGTGGAGATCTGTGAGCTCATTGTCATATGCATCGAAGTCAGATGCTGACATCAAGAAGGTGAAATTGGGGTGACTACGTACTTTGTCCGGGGTCTTCTCCCATACAGCACGCAAACGAGCAATCTGACTGTCACTGTTACACTCGGCAACCAGAACGTCAGGATCAGCCTTAATACGAGTCAAGATACCATCGAAGAACTGCTCATCTCCATCACCAGACTCTCCAATGATGTAGTGTGCACCCAACTCCGATCCGACCTGCTTTACAAGTTCACTCAAGAAGAGTGTCTGCATATCAGCCGGAAGCTCGGTAAATACAAGCTCGCCAGTAGGCTGCCACTTCTTCCAGAAACGCTCAAATGAACGAGGATTGAACTCCGTATAGACCATAATGTCCTGAGGAGTAAGCGTACGCTCATCAATCTTGAAATCACCCTTTGAATTCTCACTCTTGGGCATCTCTACTCGCTTCTGAAGCAACTTGGAGAGAACAAGTCGAGGAATGTAGAACTTGTCCTTAATGTCGGTCTCGACGTGAATGAGACCCTGCTCGAACAACTGGTTACCCGTAGCTACCTTGACCAAGATATGATCAAGCACCTCGCCAGGATAAGCTGTCTGAATGTTAGGATTTGTCATTGTTTGTTGTGTTTTTAGTGGTTCAACTTAGCTTTAACCTCAGCGACGCGTTCTGCCAACAAATCGGCACTGGTTTTCTTGTCAGTTCCGGGGTCACCAAGGTGTGCAGTAGCACGACGTTTAACGGGCAAAGAAGCCAAGATAGCACGAGCCTCCTCTGCCTTCTCCGAATGAAGCATTGAGATGAAATTATCTCGCTGCGTCTCATTGATTCGACCATCAAGGATCGCATCGTTCACCTCTTTGTCAATAGCAGCTGCAATAGCTTGCTGCTCTTTCTGCTCAAAGGCATCTACCTTTGTCTGCAAAGCATTTCGCTCAGCAACTACCGCATCATACTTCTCGGCTTTTGCCTCAATCTCTGCGATACGGTTCATAATTGCCGCCTCATCCGCACAATCACGGAAGGTGGCTGTTGATTTGAGTTTCTCGATCATTTGTTTGCTATTATTATGTGAAACATTGGTTGCATTGATATAGCGTGCTGTGTATTGCTCGCACATCTGTCGCACATCAAGTTTGTCTGCAAAGGTGACTTTGTTGGGATCGTCATATATCTCATCAACAAAACCCAGAGAAAGTGCTTCATCGGCAGTTAGCCAGTGATCCGCACCATCCATATATGTCTTGCGAATTTGCTCAACAGGGATTTTTGTACGATCTGCATATATTTGGCATATCGTATTCTCTATCTGCTCCAACTGTGCAATATAGCCTTGAAGTTTCGACGCATCACCAAATGCACATACCGACGGTCTATGAATCATCATACGTCCATAGCGACTCATCTTAACCGGCTTGCCGCAGCTAGCAATAAACGATGCGGTACTTGCGGCCAAACAATCAATGTAAATTGTGATATCGGATGTAGACTGATGTAGGGCATTAAAGATTGCGATGCCCATATCAACTTCACCTCCAATCGAATTGATGCGAACATCAATCTTCTTATATGTACGCTCAGCATCAAGAAGCCGGGCAACAACATCTTGTGCGGTGATATCACCATAGTGTCCAATCTCACCATATAGCAAGATGTAGCAAGTGTCCTCCTGTGGACCGGGTATTATGTTGAAGATATTTGCCATGTGCATTTGTTTTTGTGCAAAATTGAAGTCTATTTCGACACTTTGCAAACCGTAAAAACATCGTAAAGTTTTACAACTTCATCATAACATTTCACCCGTTTATGATGCTTTTTCAATTTGTCAATCAACTAATTAGAGGGCAATTTTGCAAAAGCAAAAAACACAGACTATGGGAAATATGACCTCTCGACAGACTCGTCAGTGGGCGATGTCAATGTACATATACGAGAACAGAACTCAGGAAGAGATTGCGGACGCAGTGGGTGTATCGCGTCAGACCATTATTCGTTGGGCCAAGGCTGACAAATGGAATGAGCATAAGGCATCACTTACAATGACGCGAGAAAATCAGATTAAGAATCTTCAACAGCAAATTGTTGAAATTAACAATAACATTCTTCAACGAGAGGAGGGTAAGCGATATGCTTCACCCAAAGAGGCAGACACCATTGCCAAGCTTACCAACTCTATCAACAAGTTGGAGACAGAGTTGGGAATACACGAGATTGTGAGTGTAGCCCAGCGTTTTATCGCGTGGCTTCGTCCTATTGACTTTGATTTAACAAAGCGTATAACAGACCTCTTTGACAAGTTTATTAAAACCTTGATATAGTATGCCCCGAATCAAGCAAATAGATCGCGACGCTTTGCGAGAGTGGGAAAAACTCAAAGCATCGATATATAATGATACGCCTGTTGATGACACGAAATCTGCGGCTGAAATAGAGAAACATAGGTTGTATTTAGAGGCACACCCAATAGAATGGATACAGTTCTTTTTCCCCAAGTATGCTAAATATCCATTTACGGCTTTCCACAAGAGAGCTATCAATCGCCTTATAAATAACCCAGAATGGTATGAGGTGCTATCTTGGAGTCGCGAGTTAGCCAAGAGTACTATTGTTATGTTTGCAGTGTTGTTTTTAGCCCTCACTGGCAAAAAGAAAGTTATAGTATTAGCATCGGCAACACAAAAGTCGGCCGGCCGTCTGCTAGCACCATATCGAGCAAACCTCGAAGCGAATCGACGAATCATTCAATATTACGGTGAACAGGAATCAGTTGGGGAGTGGGCGGAATTGGAATTTAAGACACGGCAAGGCGTAGCATTCTACGGTCTGGGTGCAGGTGATGCACCGCGTGGAGCTCGTAACGAGGCTATTCGTCCGGATGTGATTATCGTTGATGACTTCGACACCGATGAAGAATGTCGCAACCCAGATGTGCTCGACCATAAATGGAATTGGTTTGAACGAGCTTTATATCCTACTCGATCAACATCTGAACCCTTACTTGTTGCTTTCTGTGGCAATATCATCGCAGAGGATTGTTGTATAAAAAGAGCCGGCAAGATGGCTGACAATTGGGATATAATCAATATCCGAGACAAAGATGGTCGTAGTACCTGGCCAGAGAAGAATACCGAGGAGAAGATAGATAGAGCCCTATCGAAGATATCTACTTCTGCTCAACAGGCAGAGTATTTCAACAATCCGATTGTTGAGGGTAAAATTTTCCCCACGGTAAAATGGGGAAAGGTCCCGCCCTTGCGTAAGTTCCCGTTCCTCTGTATATATGCAGACCCTACAACCTCAGAGGCAAAAGGTACGGCTAAAAACAAGAAAGGCTCTCTTAAATCGATATTCCTTTTAGGTAAGTTGGACCGGGTGCTATATGTCATCAAGGGCTTCTTGGGTAAGATGACCACCAATGAGTTTATAATGCACTTCTTTACGCTATACACATACGGTTTCTTGAAGGGCCAAAGGGCAATCTATATGGTACAAGAGAATAACTCTTTGCAAGATCCTTTCTTTCAGCAAGTGTTTAAGAAAGCATTAGCTGAAAAGTGCAAAGAGTTAGGTATGAATATATCGGTTATCCCGGACGAAAAGAAGAAAACCGACAAAGCGGTTCGTATTGAAGCCAACCTCGAACCACTTAATCGCGAGGGTTTATTGGTTTTAAATGAAGAGGAACGCAACGACCCTAATATGAAGTTATTGGAGGAGGAGTTCAAATACTTTTCAATGGCATTAAACTTCCACGCCGATGGCGTTGACTGCGTAGAGGGTGGCAATCGCTTTATTGAAGATAAAATCGGGCAATTACATCCGATTCACACGACATCGTACAAGACAATGGCTAAACGCAATAAATACCGACAATAATGGCAAAGTTTATTAGAATAGAAGACTACGACGCTTCGATACATCAGGAAATATTAGATTCTTTAATCCGTTCCGACGCTTCAATTATAGAGATATGTGAGGATAGAGCCATTGCAGAGATGCGTGGATATATGTCCAAGCGATATGACTGTGATAAGATTTTCTCGGCAGAGGACGAGAACCGCAGTCAAATAGTGCTGATGATGGCTATCGATATTGCAATCTATCATATTTTCTGCATACACAATCCTCGAATGATGTCCGAAATACGCGTGTCGAGATATGAAAGAGCTGTCGAGTGGTTAAAAGGTGTGCGTTCTGGGGATATTACCATTGACGGACTACCCATTGTTGAAGATACTGTTAGAAACAGTTCTTCTCAATATCAGATTAGAAGTAATAGAAAACGAAATAACAATATCTAGCAATGGCAAAAAAGAGCAAACACATAACAACTGGTGGAAGCATAGGAAGAACACCTACCCAAACCATCGTACTACAACCTACACGCCGAGGTGGGCTCGATGTCTCGGCATATATGGATGCTATACGCAAAGCGGAACTTATTGACTATCCGCAACGCAAGAAACTTATCGACCTCTACAAAGATGTAAAGATTGATGGGCATCTCTTTTCTGTGCTTCGTAAGCAGAAGGCAGCCATTCTTTCAACCCCTATTCAATTTCTGAAAAATGGCAAACCAGACGAGCAAATGCAGGAGCATATTAACTCCCCGTGGTTTAATCATTTTATCGAGGACTTAATTGACAGCGAGTGGGAAGGTGTCGGTGGCTCTCTGTTCCAGTTCTACCGAGGGAAAAACGGTTGGATTCATTATGACCTTGTTCCTCGTGAACACGTGGATCCAATCAAGCGTCTTATATTACGCTATCCGACCGATATCACCGGCGAGAGTTGGGATGAGTTCTCCGACCTGTTATACATCGGTAACCCTCGACAAATAGGCGACCTTGCAGTGTGTGCTTTCTGGGTAATCCTCAAACGCAACAATGTATCAGATTGGGCTGAACTTGCCGAGATATTCGGAAGACCTATTCGAGAGGGTACCTATGATGCGTGGGATGACAAGGCTCGCGAAAAGCTCATTGATGATATCTACAATATGGGTGGTGCCGGGGTTATTATACACCCCGATGGTACAAAAATTAACTTGATACAATCGGGAAATGTGTCAGGTGCCGGGGATATGTATAATGGGCTGGCGACATTCTGTAACAACGAGATAAGTAAAGCTGTAAACGGCAATACTCTAACCACAGAAGCTGGCGACAAGGGAACACAAGCCCTTGGTACCGTGCAGCAGGAGGGAGAGGTGGATATCACATTCTTCATCAAGCGTCGCATCTTGGATATCCTCAATTATGAGGTTACTGACATCTTCGCATCAATGGGTATCAACACCTCTGGAGGTAAGTTCGCATTTGTGCCACCACAGAAAAAGGACCTTTCAAAGCAAATCGATATCGATTGCCGCTTGAAACAGGATCTTGGGCTGCCGATGGACGACGATTATCTCTATGAGAAATATGGTGTCAAGAAGCCGGATAATTACAACGAATTAAAAGCCCAAATGGCATCACCCAAAGGAGTAGAAAACCAAAAGGGTAATGAAGATCCCGGCGACGATGGAGCGGAGGGTTCCGGAACTGATGACAACAATCATGGCAAAAACAAGAGTAAGAAGGACCATACGATAATGGACCGTATTCGCGGTTTTTTCGCCAAGGCCCCCGAAAGCTCGGGGGCGGATTTAGATTGGTAGTCGATGAGTTATACAAAGATGCTGCCGACAACGAAGTAAGCACTGGCTTTTCGTTCAATGCAGATGTGCTGCAGCGTGCCATAAAGAATATCTACGAACGCAAGTACAATCCCAATAAAGAGATTGACGGTCATCTGCTCGAAGAGGTACATCGTATTATAAACGCTGCTACCGATATTGGTTTCTCCGGGAGAGAAGCCGATGGAGAGTTTATGCGTCAACTGAAAAGCAATAATGGCGTATTTGCAGCGTTCAAGACTCATCGTATGGGACGAGATATGGCTTCACGCCTCATCGATGACAATGGCGAGGTGAAGTCGTTTCAACAGTTCCAACAAGATGTTGAACCAATTACATCGCACCATATTGACCGCTGGCTGCGTACCGAGTATGATACTGCCATAAAGCGTGCTCAACAGGCTGCTGATATGATGCAATATCGTGAGGAGGCAGATGTCCTGCCAAACCTCGAATGGCTACCATCGACGGCTATGAAACCTCGCGAAGACCATATGGTGTTCTATCACCATATATGGGCTATTGATGACCCGTTTTGGCAAAAGCACAAGCCGGGCGACCAATGGGGCTGTCAGTGCGACTTGGCTCCGACCGACGCACCGATTACCGACAACGAGGGACTTGGAGGAGAACCTAACGCGAAACCTTCAAAGGGATTGAGTGGAGACCCTTCGAGAACAGGCATCATATTCTCGGATGATCATCCATACTTCCCGAGTGACTGCAATCATTGTGTATTCAATAGCAATCGGTTTAATATTTTCCGTAATAAGAAGAAAGATTGCCATCAATGTGCGGATCGAGAAGAAATTGTGGAAGAAATTCGGGAGGTTGCACACAAAGAAACTCTACATGAATTGAACACAGCTTTTAAAAACATCAGAAATCAAATAAAAGAAGAATTTGGTTACGACAAAACAATACCGCTACCAACTAATGGGGGTAATGGCACGGGAATGATGCGATTGACCTATGAAGGTATTCAGAATTGTCTCAAAATACATAAACATACAAAAAGTATTAGAAGTAAGCGGTGTTTACTTGAGGCCGCTCGACATCCTGAGCGTATAACATACTTGCAACTGTCACCGCTAGGTGAAAACAAAGATCGTCGTAACAATAAGCATGATGACGATAACCTTAAGAGAAAAGAGAAACGAGGAGTCGTTTGTTATCATAAATATACATTTGAATATGATGGCGATATTTGGATTTTAGGATTAGAAGAAATAAAAGAGGGGTATGAACAACCCTATTTCATTGCTCTAAAAAAATAAAAAACTCTCAGGACCTATGGGATTACACGAACCCTGCCTGAGAGTTATTCTCAGTGCTGTCTCCAGCACTTTGGGTACAAATATAGCACAAAACATTCCAAAATGCAAACTTTTAGATAAAAATATTTTACAACCACCGTTTGAGTGATGTTTGAACGGGATTTGAACGATAGCAAAATGACCATCAAAGAACTCGAAAAGCAGCTTCAAGCGAAGCAGCAGCAGATAGACAGACTACTGCGTAGGGAAATGCCGGTGGCTGCCGGTAACATCGCTGTACGCCACTACAAAGAAAACTTCCGCAAAGGTGGGTTTGTCAATGAAGGTCTTCAACCTTGGCCCATTACCAAACGCCAGCAGTCTGGGAGCAAATCGGCGATGAGCAATAAAGGCCCTCTCCTGCAAAGTGGGCGACTGATGCGAGGCGTGCGAAACGCCGTTTCTGATTATCGAGTCAAAATTCTCAATGATGTCCCTTACGCTTCAACTCATAACTATGGTGGTACAGTACAACCGCGAGTAACGCCCAAAATGAGGGGCTACGCTTGGTTTATGTATCACAAACTAACAGGACGCCCACCTTCGGCAAAAGGTGCTGCCAAATCGCGCAAAAAGGGCAAAGTGTACCAAGAGACTCCCGAAGCCCAAATGTGGAAGAGATTAGCATTAACCAAGAAGAAGCGTCTGCGTATTCATATCCCGCAGCGTAAATTCATCGGACAGAGCCGGGAACTCGACGCCAATCTGCAAACAGAGTTAGAAAAGAGACTTGAAACAATACTTAAATAACAACAACTATGGAGAGTATTAAGCTTGCACTTATGCAACGACTCAAGGAGGCATTGCCCTGCTTGTGTACTATCGACGAAGACTATGGACAGTTGGAGTACAACGATGACCAGTATCCGGTCATTACACCTGCGGTGTTTATCAATATGGATTCAACTGAGTGGAGAACCGAATCGGCTATCCACCCGATTCTACAGCTCGGAACGACGCAGGTAACACTGAAATATGCCATAAAGTGTTATGATGATACACATCTCGGCTCTTCAACCGAGGATAAGATCCGGGAGAGGGAGGAGCAAGCAGAGAAGGTGTTTTTAAGCGTGCAGGGTTATCGAAATGCCCGTATCAGCCCGATGACTCGCACACAAAGTCGCGAATACACTTCTGGGGATATAAAAGTGTATGAGACAACCTTTGAGTTTCAACAGAGGATTTTATTCTCCGGCAAATAGTTGGAGTTGAGCAGCAGATAGTCGCGGCACCTTAACTTTTGGGATAGGCTTTATCTCACCTTCGGGGTGCTCGCGGCAATACTGTCTGATGATAGCCATAACTCTCTCCTCCGAAATGAAGAACTCCTGCTCGGATAGGATCTTGATGGCATCATCAAAGCGTAATCGTTGTACCTTCGTCCAATAATACCAACGGCGGCACAATGCTTCATTTCGCTTCTCGATAAGAATCTTATTTCGCCCTTTTGGCATTGATGAGATATTAGTTTAGAGGTTATTATACAATAATAGTGGGAATCAACGCGATTCCCACTATTTGCTTAACAGAATTAAGATATTATGCTACATTGTCATCTTCTTGGCTACCTCCCATTCAGGTTGCAACTGCATCAATAGGTCTGCCAAATAGAACAATCCTTGTTCAGGCATTTGGTCTTTACCTATTACGCTGAACACATAAGCAATCTCGGTTTGCAGCGCTTGATAGTTCTCTATTGGATTACCACCAGTCTCTATCTCTATCGTGTAACTCTTATCTTCAAAGCGTACCATTATCTCCTCCTTTCTCTATTACGAGTTTAACCATCTGAGCCTCCCGCAATAACTTGCGAAAATCAGCCATAAACGCTTCTCTGCGTTCTTCTCTGCGCACTTCTTGTATCTCGGCGTATAACTTAAACAAATCGCCCTCTGT
>CAZQMC010000020.1:0-26491 GCA_964594305.1 uncultured Alistipes sp.
CGACGCCAAACCGAGTGCAATCAAACTTGTTTGAATTGCCGAGGTGCGAAGGAGGGAAAGACCGCAAAGCGGGATTAAAGAGCAAAGATAAATTCTCCGAGCCTCCCTACGTTACCGCGGGTAGTAAAATTACTCCCCAAGTTACCGAGGAGTATAGTGTTTGGGGGTAGAGAGTATATTTTGACTTTTTCTTTGCAGATTGGCGAAATATTTTGTATTTTTGCGAGTTCGCGTGCGCGAGCATTGCGTGAAACGACTGAATAGGGAAACAATAAAGATATAAATATTTGATTATCAATAAACTAAATTAAAACAGAACAATTATGGCAGATGTAAAGCGCGTCTATACCTTCGGTAACAAGTTGGCCGAGGGTAATGGTAAGATGAGAGAGTTGCTCGGTGGTAAGGGTGCAAACCTTGCGGAGATGAACCTCATCGGTATCCCCGTACCTCCGGGATTTACTATCACTACCGATGTATGTACCGAGTACTACAAGCACGGTAAGGAGAAGGTTATCGAGTTGTTGAAACCCGAGGTAGAGAAGGCTATTGCAAATATCGAGAACCTCACAGGCCGTAAGTTTGGTGACAAGGAGTTGCCTTTGCTCGTATCGGTTCGTTCGGGTGCTCGTGCCTCTATGCCCGGTATGATGGATACAATCCTTAACCTCGGTATGAATGACGAGGCTGTTGAGGCTGTATCTAAACTCTCTGGCAATCCTCGTTTCGCGTGGGACTCTTATCGTCGTTTCGTGCAGATGTATGGTGACGTGGTATTGGGTATGAAGCCCGTATCAAAGGAGGACCAGGATCCTTTCGAGGTTATCATCGAGGAGCAGAAGGAGAAGCGTGGTGTTAAGATGGATACCGACCTTACTGTTGAGGATTTGAAGGAGTTGGTTGCGAAGTTCAAGGCTGCCGTTAAGTCACAGACAGGTAAGGATTTCCCCGCTTGTCCCTGGGAGCAGTTGTGGGGTGCTGTATGCGCAGTGTTCGGCTCTTGGATGAACGAGCGTGCTATCTTGTATCGTAAGTTGAACAATATCCCCGCAGAGTGGGGTACTGCCGTATCTGTTCAGGCAATGGTATTCGGTAACATGGGTGAGAACTCTGCAACAGGTGTTGCTTTCTCACGCGATGCTGCCACAGGTGAGAACATCTTCAACGGTGAGTACCTTGTAAATGCACAGGGTGAGGATGTGGTTGCAGGTATCCGTACTCCCCAGCAGATTACTATCGAGGGCTCACGTCGTTGGGCCAAGGCACAGAACATCTCGGAGGAGGAGCGTAAGGAGAAGTATCCTTCTTTGGAGGAGGTTATGCCTACCGTATATGCCGAACTTAACGAGATTCAGCACCACTTGGAGACCTACTTCAAGGATATGCAGGATATCGAGTTCACTATTCAGGACGGTAAGTTGTGGATGTTGCAGTGCCGTAACGGTAAGCGTACAGGTGCCGCAATGGTTAAGATTGCAATGGATATGTTGCGCGAGGGCTTGATTGACGAGAAGACTGCTGTTTTGCGTTGTGAGCCCGCCAAGTTGGACGAGTTGCTTCACCCCGTATTCGATAAGACCGCTATCAAGAATGCGAAGGTTATCGTTAAGGGTCTGCCCGCATCTCCGGGTGCTGCCACAGGTCCCGTAGTATTCTTCGCCGAGGACGCCGAGAAGGTTTTGGCCGAGACAGGCAAGAAGGCTGTTTTGGTTCGTATCGAGACATCGCCCGAGGATTTGAAGGGTATGTTGGACGCTGCCGGTATCTTGACCGCTCGTGGTGGTATGACCTCACACGCTGCCGTTGTGGCTCGTGGTATGGGTAAGTGCTGCGTATCGGGTGCAGGTGAACTCAACATCGACTACAAGGCTCGTACAATCAAGGTTAATGGCTTCGAGATTAAGGAGGGTGACTGGATTTCACTCAACGGCTCGACAGGTGAGGTTTACTTGGGTCAGGTTGCTACCCAGGACGCCGATTTGAGCGGTGACTTCGGTCAGTTGATGGAGTTGGCAGGCAAGTACGCTACGATGAAGGTTCGTGCCAATGCCGACACTCCTCGTGATGCCGAGCAGGCATTCGCATTTGGTGCCGAGGGTATCGGTCTTTGCCGTACCGAGCATATGTTCTTCGAGGGCGAGCGTATCAAGGCTGTCCGCGAGATGATTTTGGCTGACGATGAGGACGGTCGTCGTGTAGCACTTGCCAAGTTGCTTCCTATGCAGCGTGGTGACTTCGAGGGCTTGTTCAAGGCTATGAAGGGCTATCCCGTTATCGTTCGTTTGCTCGACCCACCTTTGCACGAGTTCGCTCCTAACACCGAGAAGGAGCAGCGCGAGATGGCCGAGGAGTTGGGTATCACTTACGAGGCTGTTGCTGCCAAGGTAGAGTACTTGCACGAGGTTAACCCGATGCTGGGCCACCGTGGTTGCCGTTTGGGTAACACTTATCCCGAGATTACCGAGATGCAGGCACGCGCTATCATCGAGGCTGCTATGAATGTTAAGGCTACGGGTATCGACGTTAAGGTTGAGATTATGGTTCCGTTGGTAGGTAACCACAAGGAGTTGCGCTACCAGAAGAATGTCATCGACCGCGTTGCTAATGAGGTATTCGCCGAGCGTAACGATAAGATTGACTACTTGGTAGGTACTATGATTGAGGTTCCTCGTGCTGCTGTTACGGCTAACCAGATTGCCGAGGTTGCCGAGTTCTTCTCATTCGGTACCAACGACCTTACACAGATGACTTTGGGCTTCTCTCGTGACGATATCGCGAAGTTCTTGCCCGTATATTTGGAGAAGAACATCTTGAAGAACGACCCGTTCCAGATTTTGGACCGCAACGGTGTTGGTCAGTTGATTCGCGAGGCCGTTATGAAGGGCCGTGGCACACGCCTCGACTTGAAGTGCGGTATCTGCGGTGAGCACGGTGGTGAGCCTTCATCAGTAGAGTTCTGCCACTATGCAGGTTTGAACTATGTAAGTTGCTCGCCTTATCGTGTGCCTATCGCACGCTTGGCTGCTGCTCACGCTGCGTTGAACCAGAAGTAATCAGCAGAAGATTGAATAGAAGAGGGCACAGATTCGTTCTGTACCCTCTTTCATTTTTACTCTCTCATCTTTTACAGCAGCCTTTCTCTCAACTCCTTGCAACTCTTTTCGCAATCCTCGCGGTCGAAGTGGAAGGGTGTGATGCCGAGCGTGGCGGCCACCTCGACATTCTCACGACGGTCGTCGATGAACATCGTCTCCGCAACATCAAGCCCATAGCGGTCGATGAGCGTGCGGTAGATTGCAGGGTCGGGCTTGACGATATGCTCCTCGCACGAGATGACCTCGCCGTCGAAGTATTTATAGACCTCCTTCTGACGCAGAAAAGCGATGAACTCACGCGACATATTCGACAGGACATACAGTCGGTAGCCTGCCGCTTTAAGGTCGCGTATAAGGTCGGCCGTAGGCTCTATGGTCGATTGCCAGCCTATGGATTGCTCAATCATCGAGAGGGCATACTCTACCTCGACACCTCGGTAGGCGGCCAAATCCTCGGCAACCTTTGCCATCGAGGATATACCCTTGTCGTAATCGACCCAAAACTGCGGCATAGGCGACTCACTCACATACGAGAAGAAACGACGGCGCTCCTCGGTGCGATACTCGGTTCGATGGGCGAAGACTACACGCCCCAAATCAAAGACAATGTTTTTCATACTATAAGCAAAGATAGCCTATATGGGTCAAAACTCCAAACAAAAAAGTGTGGTGTGCAGGGAAAAGATGAGAAAAATAGCGAGAAAAGGCGTGATAAATAATATTTTGCGTATATTTGCGTTCAGATATAGGAAGTTAAAGGTTAAATGATATGAAACGATTTTTAGTGATTTTGGCTGCCTTTGGTGCAGTTGCTTTTACCTCGTGTCTGAATAGTTCTGACGACTTTGTGGGTAATAATTTTGCTTTGGTGAGCGTCGTTGATGGCGATGCCTTCACAGGTCAATATCTCATCTTCGATGATGGCCAGCGTGTGTCGGTGGCTTCGGGTATGGAGTTCTTGGAGAATGTTCCCGCCAGCAAGTACTATCCCAGCAAGGAGAATGGCGAGGCTCGTGCCGAGGTGGCATATCGTGTGAATAAGAATACGCTCTCGGGCTTCGATGCTACGGTTAATGTGCAGTCGCTCAGCGTTATAGATGCCAAGCGTGTCGATACTGTTATGCCCTCCGATATCGAGGACTACGATGCCGACATCAAGAATATTCTCGGTGCAACCTATGCGCGCGAGAAGTGGATTAACATCTTCCCCGAGTTTGCGTGCAGTGGTCAGGGTGCTATCGCGCGTCATAAGTTCTACTTGGTGCGCAATACCGAGCGTACAGGTTTCTTCGCTCCGGCGTATAAGGACGATAGTTACCTCTACTTGGAGTTGTACCACGACGACGACAACGACACGATGACTTACAGCGGCGGTAAGTGGATTAGTTTCTACCTCACCGACGAGTTGCTGGGCGAGGATATATCGTTGTACTCGGGTATTAAGATTCTCTACCGCAAAGACGGTGCCCCCGAGGTGATGGAGTTTAAGTTCAAGTAAAAAAAAAAGAGCAAACAAAAAGGGCCTGTCTAACAAGTCTGATTTTTACGATTTCACCCCCGCCAGAAGTGTGTCTGACGGGGGCGATTTTTATTTTTTAGGACTTGTTAGACAGGCCCTTTTTGTTAATTCAAAATTATTAGGCTAACTCACCGAAATATACTCCATAAATATTCGATGAAATATATTGTCATTTTTTTTGCGACAATTATCAGCCGAAGGTCAATTTTGAATTTTGAATTTTGAATTTTGAATTTTCTTTGCTCTTCCCTACTGTCCTTCCAGCCACTCCATAAAGTCGGCGGTGCGGGAGCGGCTCACAAAGACCTCAAACTGCGGCTTGGGTGTGAGTAACACTTTCAGTCGGTTGCTGGGGTGCTTCGATATGCCCGTTATGGCATCAATAGCCACCGAGCAGTGGCGTGATATGCGGAAGAATCGCTCGGGGCTGACCTGCTCGGAGATGGTGTCGAGTGACGAGTCCAAGACATAACTGCGGTTCTCGGTAGTGACAAGATAGGTGCTCTTGTCCTCGACATAGAAGTAGGCTATCTGCTCGGTGTTGATGACCAGCAGACGGTCGCCCAACTTCACCACAAAACGCTTCTTATAGGTCATAGTATTGGCTGTGAGGGCCTCACGCAACTGTGTGGCATCTATGCGCTCGCCACCGTCGGTGAGGGCCAGAGCCTCGCAACAGCGTCTTACGGCGGCGGCTAACTCCTCCGAGTTGATGGGCTTCAACAGGTAGTCGATGCTGTTGATGCGGAAAGCCCGTACGGCATAGTTGTCGAAGGCTGTGGTGATGACAACTTTGGCGGTAATATCGACCTGCGAGAATATGTCGAAGCACATTCCGTCGGATAGTTCCACGTCCATAAATATTATGTCGGCACGATGCTCCGCACCTCGAAGCCACTCGACGGTCGAGGCTACCGAGTCGAACATTCCCACGATGTCGAGGTTGTCGTAGTCACGCTCCAAGGCACGACGCAGGTTGGCCTGTGCCAAACGTTCATCTTCGACGATGATTACATTATATCGTTTCATAGTAGCGGTATGGTTACTGTAAAGGTTGTTTCGTTCTCCTCTATGGCGATATCGCGTTGCGATATGTCGAGATATTGCTGGCGTATGTTTTTCAGGCCCTTGCCTGTCGAGGCCTGCGTGCTCAGGCGTGGTTGCAGGTTGTTACTCACCGTGAGGCTGTCGTCGTGAGCCGTGATGCTGATGGTGAGCGGGTGCTCCTGATTGACCACATTGTGCTTGGTGGCATTCTCGATGAGCAGTTGCAGACAGCAGGGCACCACGTGACGCGTGAGGCTCTCGCGCGGTATGTCGTACTCCACCGCAAAGCCACTTGCGAAACGCTCTTTCAGCAGGTCGGCATACTTGCCTGCAAAGTCCAACTCCTCACTCAGCGTCACCAGCGTCTCGTCCTCGGTTTTGAGCATATAACGGTAGCAGTCGGCCAACTTGCGGATAAAAGCACCGGCACGCTCCTTCTCGCCCTCCTGTACCAGAAAATCGAGTATGTTGAGCGAGTTAAACAGAAAGTGCGGGTTTATCTGCATTTTAAGCCTGTTATACTGAAACTGTGCCAAATGTTTCTTGCCACGCTCGTCGTGCAGTTGTCTGTCGCTCATCACCACCGTCGCCACCAAGCGGCTTATGGCATAGACCACGATGTCGCAGAGCAACACCACAGCATACAGACGCATAAAGGGTAACCACGCAAAGTGGTTGATAGTACCCCACGGTATGTCGAAATAGACTATCAGCGTCAATATGACCGAGAAGAGCGAGGTGAGGGCTACTACGCCCCACATACCTATATCGTGCTTGCGTCGTGAGCGCTGGTTGAAACTCACAAAGACGATGTTGCCGCACAGCATTATGAGCAACGCAGGCGTGTGGTCCATCAGTCGCTGAAACTCGGGGAAGATGCTCGCCTGCGAGAAGTACTCCGAGTCGAAGATAAGCGTGTAGGATATGCGGAAGAGCATAATGCCTCCGACCACAAGCACCAACTGCATCATCGAGGGTGCCCACCCTGCACGATGCTCCGAGCGAACGCCTTTCAGACGCGCAAAAGCATATACACCCCAGCCAAGCATCTCGGTAAAGAGAGCCGTTGTCGTGGCCGACGAGAGGGCAGGGTTGGGTAGTATCATCGCCACCAGCATACCGCCGTAACTGCCTATGATATAGCCAAGAAATGTACCTGCCAGAGTGAGTATGGCGATGAGTTCGGTGCGTAGGTTGTGCCTGAGGGCAATGATTACAATCATCGCTATTGTGAGCATCGTCAGCGGCACTGCGTCCATATAATGTACGACGTGACTTATGGCCGCGATGAGTGCGTGCGCCAATGCGAACAGATGTATAATCGTCGGTGTTGAAAATAGTGTCTTTTTCATTAGGTAGCCTTATGTAAGCCTTGCAAAATTTCAATAAAGATAGCGAATAAAATTCAAAATTCAAAATTATTTGGCTGACGCGCCGAAATAGTCTTCCACTCTCCCAACAGTAGCGCGGGTAGTATTTTTACTACCCGAGTTACCGAGGAGCGCAGTGCTTGGAGGAGTTACAGAATTACAGCAGGTGTAATTCTGTAATTTATCTTTCATCTTTAATCCCGCTTTGCGGTCTTTTCCTCCTCGCGGCTCGGCATAGTGTGCAAGCACCCTCTGCTCTCGCTCCGCAGCGTCGGTTGCTCTTTTCTCTTTCTTCCTGTGGTAGAGTTTGTTAAATATTTTTAATATATCGGGTCTGTTTTTGAGAATTTTATATTCGTCGGGCTTACTATGCCGTTCGTCGCCCTCGTTATGCCGTTCGTCGGAGAATGATTGGTTGATTGAATACGGAATTTTATTTTTGTATGACTATAAATATAAAGTAATCAAAAAAATGGCAACTAAACCAAATCTCTCGTTTTGGCAACTGTGGAACCTCAGTTTCGGTTTTTTCGGGGTGCAGATTGCCTATGCTTTGCAGAGTGCTAACATCAGCCGTATTTTCGCTACGCTGGGTGCCGACCCTCACGATTTGAGTTACTTCTGGATTCTGCCTCCGTTGATGGGTATGATTGTCCAGCCGTTGGTGGGTAAGTGGAGCGATAGGACTTGGTGTCGCTGGGGCCGTCGCAAACCCTATCTCTATGTGGGTGCGATTGTGGCGGTGGCAGTGATGGCGCTCCTGCCCAACTCGGGTAGTTTTAACCTCACCGTCAAGGCCGCTATGTCGTTCGGTCTGGTGATGCTGATGTTGCTCGACACCTCAATCAATATGGCTATGCAGCCCTTCAAGATGATGGTGGGCGATATGGTCAATGAGCAGCAGAAGTCGAAGGCATATTCTATTCAGAGTATGCTGTGCAACGCAGGTTCGTTGGTGGGTTATCTCTTCCCTTACCTCTTTACTTGGTTCGGTATCAGCAATATAGCCCCCGAGGGCGTGATACCCGACTCGGTGACCTACTCGTTCTATGTGGGTGCCGTAATCCTGCTCTTGTGCGTACTCTATACGGGTATGACGGTCAAGGAGATGTCGCCCGAGCAGTATGCTCGTTTCCACAACATTAGCGACGAGGAGAAGGGTGAGTCGAAGGGCTTTATCTCGCTCTTGCTCAATGCTCCGCGTGCCTTCTGGCAGATAGGTTTGGTGCAGTTCTTCTGCTGGTTTGCCTTCCTCTATATGTGGAACTATACCACAGGTGCCATCGCCGAGAATGTGTGGGGTACAACCTCTACCGCTTCGGCAGAGTATCAGGCCGCAGGTAATTGGGTAGGCGTGTTGTTCGCCGTGCAGGCCGTAGGCTCTGTTTTGTGGGCTATGGTCTTGCCGCTGTTCAAGCGTATGAAGGTGGGTTATTCGGTGAGCCTCGTTTTGGGTGCCGCAGGATTCGTCTCGACCTACTTCATTCACGACCAATACCTTTTATTTATATCGTTTATCCTCATCGGCTGTGGCTGGGCGGCTATGCTGGCTATGCCTTTTGCTATGCTTACAAACTCGCTCTCGGGTAGTTCTATGGGAGCCTATCTGGGCCTCTTTAACTGTACTATCTGCCTGCCGCAGATTGTGGCTGCGCTGCTTGGTGGTGTGATATTGTCGATTGTCGGAGGCTCACAGCCAATGATGCTCGTCGTCTCGGGCCTCTCGCTCCTGCTGGCCGCAGTGGCAGTGCCTTTGATAAAGGAGAAGAAGCAGTAATGCCAATAAATACGAAGCAGAATTGCTAAACAAACATAAATACAATTTTAATAACCTAATTATTAACTAACACAAAAAACACTATGAGAAAAATTCTCACTATGTGCCTGGGTATCTGCCTATTGGGCTTGATTACCCCCCCCCTTGCTATTGCGCAAAATGGCAAATTGGAGGTTAAGGGCGTTGTAGTGGACGCCTCTGGTGCTCCTGTGATTGGAGCGTCGGTTTTTGAGGTTGGTTCCACTAATGGTACTATTACCGATGTTAACGGCGAGTACTCACTCAAAGTTAAAGATGGTAATTCTACGGTCAGCGTAAGTTTCATCGGCTACAAGGAGGTGCAACTGCTGGCTAACTCATCACTCCTCGCCCGTGTGGTATTGGAGGAGGACCTCGCTGCTATCGACGAGGTAGTCGTAATCGGTTATGGTGCCGTCAAGAAGGACGATATGACCGGTTCGGTTATCGCTGTCAAGGCCGAGAACATCAACCGTGGTGCTGTGACCTCTCCGCAGGAGATGTTGCGTGGTAAGGTCCCCGGAGTGAATATCACCTCTGGTAACGGTGCCCCGGGTGCCGGTTCCGAGATTCGTATCCGTGGTGGTGCCTCTCTGTCGGCTAACAACAACCCGCTCATCGTCATCGATGGTGTGCCCATCGCCGAGGGTGCAGGTGTAGGTATCGGTAACGGCCTGTCGATGGTCAATCCCGACGACATCGCATCTTTCACCGTCTTGAAGGACGCTTCGGCTACGGCTATCTATGGTTCGCGTGCGTCGAATGGTGTGATTATCATCACCACCAAGAAGGGCTCGGGCGAGGTTAAGGTATCTTACACAGGTAGCGTGAGCGTACGCCACAACCACTCGACACTCGATATGATGTCGGCTTCGGAGTTGAAGGAGTATGTTGCAGGCATCGTGGGCGATAAGGCTGACGGTCTGTATGGCACAGCCAACACCGATTGGCAGGACGAGATTTTCCGTTTGGGCCTCTCTACCGACCACAATATTTCGGTTTCGGGTGGCGCATTGGATAACAAGTTGCCTTTCCGTGTATCGGTAGGCTACAACTACGACCAGGGAACACTTAAAACTTCGGACAATCAGCGTGCTACTTTGGGCGTAAATCTCGCACCCAAATTCTTTGACGACCATCTCTCTGTACAGTTGAATGCCAAGGGTATCTACAACAAGGCCAACTATGCCGATGCAGGTGCCATTGGTGCTGCCGTAGGCTTCGACCCCACACAGTCTCCTTATGTATATGGTGCTGACGGTAAGGTCGATACATCGGTAAATAACGGCTATTGGAACTGGTCTACCGATTTGGCAGGTATCAACCCATTCTCTACATTGTATGACCAATGGAATCAGAATGAGGCTTATCGTGCTATGGGTAACTTGCAGTTGGATTATAAGGTTCATGGCTTGGAGGAGTTGAGCTTCAACCTTAACCTCGGTTTGGATGTAACATCAACAAAGGGTGATAAGGGTAACTATCCCAACTCTATCATGGCCAATCGTGATGGCGATGGAAACTATAAGACTCGTGGTCGCTTCGAGAACTATGAGAATACTCACCGTAATCAGCTCTTCGAACTTTATGCTAACTATGCTAAGGAGTTCGGTATTCACAACCTAAATGTTATGGCGGGTTATTCTTGGTCGGAGAACTTCTCAAAGACTAAGAGCTGGAACTACGGTCGTATGGCAGATGGTACCAACAATCTTATTTCATCTACTACACCTGCATCGCAGAGTGTTTTGGTATCATTTTATGGTCGTGTAAATTACTCTATCGACTCTCGCTTCTTGTTCACCGCTACGATGCGTGCCGATGGTTCTTCTCGTTTTGTTGGCGATAACCGTTGGGGTTACTTCCCCTCGGCAGCCTTCGCTTGGAATGTTGGTAACGAGGAGTTCTTGGCCGACCAAAAGGTGCTTTCAGCCTTGAAACTCCGTTTGGGCTGGGGTATCACAGGTCAGCAGGAGTTTAACGAGGATTATGCAGCTTTGCAGTACTCTGAGATTTCTCAGGATCCTACCAACCAGTATCCTTTGGGCAGTGGCGACTACTACTTCCCCGTTAAGCCTCACGCTTTCAATGCATCGTTGAAGTGGGAGGAGACCACTACCTATAACGTCGGTTTGGACTTCGGTTTCCTCGATGGCCGCATCAACGGTTCGGTAGATTTGTATAAGCGCGACACCAAGGACTTGCTTTCACGCGTGTCGGTTGCTTTGGGTGGTAATTTCAGCAACTATGTATATCAGAACATCGGCTCTATGGAGAATAAGGGTGTCGAGGTATCGTTGAACTTTGTACCCGTAAATACAGCCGACTGGCGTTTGGATATCGGTCTTAACGGTACATTCCAGGATACCGAAATCAACACCTTGCCTTCGGAGGCTATCGAGTTGGGTAACGGTGGTGGCGGTACAGGTAACAAGTTGCAGCGCCACGTTGTGGGCTACACTCCCTATACCTTCTACCTCTGGCAGCAGGCTTACGACGAGAACGGCAAGCCTATCCACAATGCCGTTGTTGACCGTGATGGCGATGGCGAGATTACCAATGGTGACCGTTATATGACCAACAAGAGTCCTAATCCCGACTTCTACTATGGTGTGAATTTGAAGCTCTCATACAAGAATTGGGACTTCGGCTTCAACGGCCATGGTGCAGTAGGAAACTATATGTTTAACGATGTATTGTGCGGCAATGCCACTATCGACTACACCGATATCGCAAATAAGGGCTATATGATTAACACGATGCGTGCTGCCAAGAGTTATGGCTTCACCTCGACAAGCATCGTACCGCAGCGCTGTTCAGACCTTTGGTTGGAGGACGCTTCATACTTCCGTATGGACGACATCAACCTCGGTTATACATTCCGCGATATCAATAATAAGGGCGTGTCAATTCGTTTGGCAGCAGGTGTTCAGAATGTCTTTGTCATCACCGATTACAGCGGCCTCGATCCCGAGTGCTCGGTAGCAGGTGGTATCGACTCTAACATCTATCCTCGTCCTCGTATTTACAGTGTTCGTTTGGGTATCAACTTTTAATTAGAGGAGAACAACAATTATGAAAAAGAATATAATTTTTGGTGCCATTGCGGCGTTGATGCTTAGTTCTTGTGTCGGCGATTTGGACCAGATACCTATGGCAGGTAATGTCGTAAGCGGTGTTTACGAGAATCCGGAGTATCGCATGAGCGCATTGGCAAAGGTTTATGGAGGTTTCACCCTCACAGGTCAGAGCGGTGCCGGCTCTACCGATATTGATGTAGCTGACTCTGGTGCATCTGAGTTCTTGCGTGCTTTGTGGTCTATTCAGACTATCTCTACCGATGAGGCAAAGTGTGTATGGGGAGATGCTTGGGTCGCTGAGGTAGGCGGTAACAAGTGGAGCAATGTTAAGAATGATGCTATCTACGCTGCTTATACACGCGCAATGATGATGGTATCTTTCGCTAACGATTTTTTGCGTAATACTAACGATAAAAATGCTGAGATTGCTATCGAGCGTGCTGAGGTTCGCTTCTTGCGCGCCTATGCTTATTGGGTATTGTTGGATTGCTATGGAAATCCTCCCTTTGTGTTGGAGGATTCAGTAGTAGGTACCGAGAACCCCAAGCAGATTGAGCGTAAGGATTTGTTCGCATGGTTGAAGGGCGAGTTGGAGGATTTGGTATCGGAAGATTCTCATTTGAAGGCTCCTAATACTCAGACTTATCCTCGTGTAGATAAGGGTGCTGCTTATGGTTTGTTGGCTCGCTTGTGCCTTAACCACAAAACCTATATCGGTGAGGAGAATATGACTATTTATGCTGATGCCGCTGCCGCTGCTGAGGTGGTTGCCGAGGCATATACTTTGGCCGAGAACTACAACGCGTTGTTTATGGGTGACAACGGCGAGAACCCCGATGCTTTGCAGGAGATTGTTTATGCAACTTGCTACGATGCTACCCGCACTCAGTCTTATGGCGGTACAAGTTTCTTTATCCTCGCAGGTAAGGGTACTCAGTACTCTTTGGGTGTAGATGGTAACTGGAACGGTTTGGTTACTTCAACCGATGCTGTTAAGGTATTTAACATCAACACCGATGCTGCAAAACTCCGCACAACCGAGAAGCAGACCAACGAGGAGGGTAAAGAGGTAGATGTTACTATCCCGGGTGATGGCGCTGCTGTGTTTACTCAGGTAGATAAGCGTGCTTTGGTATCATTGGAGGAGAGCGATGTGAAGGATATCGACAATAAGACCTTCGCAAATGGCTGGCATGTTGTGAAGTATAACAACAACCGCTTCCTCGACCCCGATACCGACTATTCAAAGGTTGAGAAGTTCTCTTCTATCGACTTCCCTTTGATTCGTGCCGGTGAGATGTACCTTGTATATGCCGAGGCTATGGCTCGTATCGGCGGTGGTCAGACTTCAGATACAAAGGCTGTTGATTATATTAAGGCTTTGCAGGAGCGTGCCGGCATGGTATCTCCTACCGTTACAGGTACAACTGTAAGTTTGGACCAGATTTTCGATGAGATTTCTCGCGAGATGTTCTGGGAGGGCCAGCGTCGTACAACCCTTATCCGTTTCGATAAGTACTCTTCGGCCAACTACTTGTGGCCTTTCAAGGGTGGTGTCGAGAATGGTGTGGGTTTCAGCAAGCATCTGGAACTCTTCCCGATTCCTTCTGATGACCGTTTGGCTAACCCCAACCTTTCACAAAATCCCGGTTATAACGACTAACAATAAAACTGAACAACGATGAAATTTTTGAAATATATTTCAGTATTTGCCGCAGCCGCACTTCTCTTCTCGTGCTACGAGGACGATAAGACTATGGCTTTGCCGGTAGATGAGATTGCGGCTCCCGTTATGAACGAGATGACAAACATCGTCGTTGATGAGGAGAATCTCGAAACGGAAGTTACCTTCTCGTGGAGCGGTGTCGATTATGGTTTTTCGGCACAGGTGACCTATTCGCTCTATGCAAACTACAATGATGTAGACTACCAGATTGGTCAGTCTTATACTCCCTCTTATACTCTTACAAAGGAGAACCTCAACAACGCTTTGGTTAATACCAAGGGTTTGGCTGTTCCCGAGTATGAGACCTCTACCGTATTCTTCTATGTTGTGGCTAATATCTCGTCTGGCGATGCTTATGCCAAGCGTTCAAATGCCGTACAGTTGGATATCACTACCGTAAAATCAACGGCTGCTCCTTGGGTGCGTCGTCCGTTGTTTATCGCAGGTAACTTCCAGGGTTGGGCTCCCGATGCTCGTGGCCCTGTATTGTGGGAGACTGCCGAGTATAGCGATGTATATGAGGGCCTTGTATATCTGGGTGCCGGTAACGATACCGCAAACAAGCAGGAGGACGGTCTTTGCCACTTCAAGTTCTGTGTTGAGAACAGTTGGGCAGGTAACCTCGGTGGTAGCGCTGATGCCTTCACTAACGAGGGTGACCCCGCACACCTCACAGCCGAGGAGGGTCTGTATTGGATTCAGGTTAAACTCTCGGCTGACCACTCGACAGGTTCGATGAAACTCACTCCCGTAGAGTCTATCAGCGTTATCGGCTCGGTAGCCGGTAATTGGGACACCGATGTCGAACTTACACCGGCAGGTATTCCCGAGGTTGGTGACGAGGATTACGACAACAAGTACTATGCTGCAATGCGTGCGCAGACCTTCACAGGCGTTTATGACAACACTGCGGCCGGCGAGTTCAAGTATCGTTTGAACCACGATTGGACAACCAACTGGGGTGGTGACTTGAATCACCTTATCCAGGGTGGTGGCAATATTGCCAACTCTCTCACCGGTAAGGTACGCTTCTCAATCAACTTCCGAGGCGATATCGATGCTTTGGCCGAGGATATGATCAATCCGTCACCTATCTCTGGTACAGTTGAGCAGGCAGAGTAAAAATGAGTTTTAATGAGCAATGGGGCGGGCTCTCCGCTCGCCTCGGGGCTCTTCAAACCAAATAAAGAAGAAAGAATTATGAAACTTATGAAATATGTTGTTGCAGCCTTGGCATTTGTTGCCGCTGTGGGCTGTACCCACGAACCCGATGTAGCCATTGTGGAGTCAAAGGCTCCCCAGATTGCTGCTCACAACGATGTCGTGGTGAATAATCTCACCGAGGCCGAGACCTTTACGCTTACTTGGTCGTCGGCACGCTTGGGTGAGGGTACCATTTATACCGTATCGGCCGATGCAGGTGCGGGTATGGTCGAGTTGGGCACCACTTCGGAGTGCTACTACAATACAACAAATGTCGCTCTGTTGGAGACTTTTGGTATCGTAAAGATGGGCGAATATACGATTGATTTTATGGTTAAGGCCACCTCTGATGCAGGCGTAGAGTTGGAGTCAGAGGCTATCAGCGTTAAGTTCGACTACAATAAGATTGCCTACCTCTATATCTTGGGTGACTATCAGGGTTGGAGTAATACAAATCCTTGCTCACGCCTTTTGCAGGGTGAGGACGGTATCTTCCGCGGTTTCTTCCACGACACCACAGGCGGTGGCTTCAAGATTTGTACGCAGTATGGCTGGGACGGCACTAACTACGGTTGGGCTGATGAGGCTATCTCTACCGATAGCGGCGCAGGTAATATCACTCTGGCCAAGGGCCTCTACTATGTGGAGTTCGATAAGGAGAACTTGTCACTGCTCACTATCCCTGTGACTGCCGTAGGTCTTATCGGTGAGGCCGTTGGTGGCTGGGATAAGGATTATGCCTACTTCGAGTACGATGCGGAGTCTAACTCTTGGTTGGGTGCTGCCAATGTGGTTGAGGATAAGGAGTATAAGATTCGTTTCAACGAGGCTTGGAGTGTTATGGTTGATGAGGTTGAGTATGACTTCTCGTTGGGTGGCGACGCTGCTGACCTTGCATTGAAGGGTGGCAACCTCAAATCAGAGGGCTCGGGTATCTATAACTTCCGTCTCTCTATCTTTGACTATCCTTATACAATCTCTACCGAGGCGATGTCGGAGAAGGAGGATGTACTCTATGTAGTTGAGAATGGTGATTACAAGAACGCTACTGCAATGAGTAGCATCTATAACGAGGATACATTCACCAATACCTATTGCGGTATGTTGGATATGGAGGCCGATGGTGACTATCTCTATGCTCGTTTGCGTAGTAACCTCGGTACTCGTTTCGGTGGCTCGGTAGATGCTTTGACTGCTTATGCAGGTGGCGCAGAGGCTGAGGGTCTCGCCGCGGCTCAGGGCTTGCACTATGTATATGCCGACCTTAACGAGGGTAAGATGGCTTCTACCATTATTGACATCAACTCTATCGGTTTGGTAGGCGGTTTGAATGGCTGGAATGCAGAGGCTCCTATCGAGCTTACATACGATGCTGCTTCGAAATCTTATAAGGTTACAACAAATATCCCATCGGATGGCGAGTTCAAGCTCGTAATGAACAAGATGTGGAGTACTCAGGTTAATGGCGTTGAGCATCAGATGAGCCTTGGCGGTAGCTGTACAAATATGGTTGTTAATGGTGGCAACCTCTTCATCACAGCAGGTGAGCACTCATTCGAACTTACTTTCGGCAAGATTATCACTTTGGCTATCGACGGTAAGGTGGCTGATATCTCACCGGCTCCCGAGTTGTTGGAGATTACAGGTTCGTTTGCTCATTATGTGTGGAGCAATTCACCCTATTTGACCAATGTCGATGGTGGAAATCCCAACCTTTATGAGGGCATTTTGGATATGTATAAGCCAGCCGAGAGTACAGCCGAGAATGCTGAGTTTAAGATTACATATAAGGGTCAATCAGCATGGTTTAGTACTCCTACCACAAGCACTGTTTCACCTTATGTATTTAACATTGAGGGCAATGGCGACAATATGACAATTCCTTTCGGACTGTACTATTGGAATGTTGATTGGAATCCTATCGATGGTAAGGGCGTGGCTACTGCAACCGAGATGGTGAGCGTAAATCTTATCGGTATGGTTGAGGGTACAGAATGGTCACAGGACTTTGTGTTGGAGTCAAATGGTGCAGGCCTCTATTCTGGCGAGTACACAATCAGTGGCGAGTTCAAGGTGCGTTTCCACGAGGCTGATTTTACCGACGATACTGCTTGGAAATATAGCATTGGTAATGCCGGTACAGCAGATGTGACTGTTGGCGAGACTACTGCTTGCCGCTGGAATGGCGGTAACTTCAAGGTTGCAGAGGGTACATATTTGGTTGAGGTTAATTTGGCAGTTACCCCTGCTACTATCACTTTGACAGCGAAATAGTTCGCACACTTTTGACCGGTAGGCTTTGAACGGCCTGCCGGTACCTAAACGATAAACAAAAACTTAAAAACTATGACTATTTCAAAGCGATTTTTACTTCTTCTGCTCTCTGCGGTGGCTATGGCTTTTGCGGCTTGTACCGACGATAACCAAGGTGGCGAGAATGGCGGCGAGGAGCCTGTGACATCCGATATTGTGGACCAAGTGTCGCAATACGAGGCCCGCAAGTTCGACGGCGAGAAGCGTGCCGGTGTCTTTTATGAG
Source organism: uncultured Alistipes sp. (assembly GCA_964594305.1). Classification (GTDB taxonomy): domain Bacteria; phylum Bacteroidota; class Bacteroidia; order Bacteroidales; family Rikenellaceae; genus Alistipes. The sequence continues at coordinate 17,374 of CAZQMC010000020.1, forward strand.
ATTTTCGTCTGCTCGTTTGCCGATTCCGATGGTGACGGCGTGGGCGACTTGAACGGTATCACTGCCAAGTTGGATTATCTCGACGATTTGGGTGTGTCGGGTATCTGGCTTACCCCTATTCATCCGTCGGATTCGTATCACGGCTACGATGTGATTGATTACAAGGGCATCAAAGATGAGTATGGTACGATGGAGGACTTCGAGCGTCTGATTGAGGAGGCTCACAAGCGCGATATACGCGTCATTTTGGACTATGTGCTGAACCACTCGTCGAAACTCAACCCCTGGTTTTTGGAAGCGTGTGCCGATGAGAATAGCCCCTATCGCGATTTCTATAACTTCTCGTCAGAGGACCACACAGGTCAGTGGGGCTGGCATAAAGTCCCCGGAGGCGAGGGTTGGTATTTCGGCGATTTCGACTCGTCGATGCCTGACCTTAATTATGGACCTGCCGCATCGTGTGCTACGAATGCTACATTCCTCGCGTTGGTCGATGCTGCGAAGTTCTGGATTGACAAGGGTGTCGATGGCTTCCGCCTCGATGCCGTGAAGCATATCTACAACAATCAAACTTCGAACGAAAATCCCACATTCCTCAATGCCTTCTACACTACGCTTAACCAATATTTTCAGGGTAAGTCGGCTTTGGGTTACAAGGATTTGTATATGGTAGGCGAGTGCTGGATGGGACATAGCGATATGGCCAAGTATTATAAGGGCTTGCCCGCTCTGTTTGACTTCACTGCTTGGGAGAATTGGCTGTCGTATGCTATTGTAAACTCTCATGCCAAGTGGTTCCCCAAGGATATCATCGGTGCGGAGCAGACCTTTAAGGGCTACCGTGCTGACTTTATCCACGCCACCAAATTGTCGAACCACGATGAGAATCGCGCTCGTACGACTCTGGATAATGATACCGATGACGAGGTCTTGTCGTTGGCACGTGCCAAGATGGCAGGTGCGGTGCTTCTCACCTCGGCCGGCTCTCCGTTTATCTATTATGGCGAGGAGATAGGTATGCTGGGTGATAAATCTACGGGCGACGAGAATGTGCGTGAGCCTATGTTGTGGGCCCCCAAGGCCGAAGATACCTATCGTACCTCGAAAATCAAGGCTCAAAACAATTTCGAGTTGGGTATCGGAACGGTGAAGGGTTTGGCTACGGATGTAAACTCCATCTATAATGTCTATCGTAAGTTTATGCGCTTGCGCAATACCTATCCTGCGTTGGCCGAGGGCACTATGGAGTTGCCTGCCGACTTTAACGATAGCGACGATACAAATAAGCAGGTTATGGTCTTCTATCGTCAGGCGGCGAGTGAGCGTCTGCTCGTAGTGCATAATGTGTCGGAGAGCACAAGCACTCACACCGTAAAGCACGCCATCAAGGCCCCCATTGCCGATATGAATGGCGTGACGGTCGAGTCGAAGAGTGCAAATGAGCATATCCTGACAATGCCGGCCTATTCGTCAATTATTATTGAGTTATAAGCGTTATGAGAAAGAGTTTTATTCTGCTTTTGGCGGCCGTTGTGATGTGTGGTTGCCGAAGCAATATTTTCGATAATCTGCCCCCTACGGGTAACGACCGTCCCATAGTGCCGGCACAGTTGCACGCCGGCGCAAATACCCTCTTATTGACCGATTTTCTGCCCGAATGGGAGAAGGCCGACTCTGTTACTTCGCCCTCGCTTGCGGTGAAGGCGTTGGCCGAGGATTGGAGCGCATTTGAGGTTACAGCACCCGAAGGAGCCTTCCTCTCGACTCTCGATGTATGGCAGCAGGGTAGTTGCCTCTCGGTAGTTGCCTACGGTGGCGAGCGTGATGACAGGAGCCGCATCTTTACCACCGGCTATATGTTGCATATGGTGGTGATTGAGCCTACCGCAAAGGTCGATAATGTGGTGGCTATGTGGCAAAACTGCCGCCTGCCCGAGAGCAGTGTGTTGCCGAGTGGCGATACATTCGAGATACTTATCCCCGAAGATGCCGAGGCTGTCGAGCGCTCATTCTTGCGAATATTCTCGACGGGTGAGGGAGTTCGTTTCAACGATGTGTGTGTGCCTTTGGAGTATGGTAAGGTTGTGAGCAATGTGTCGCAACTTCGCCGCCAGGACCGCGAGTCGCAGGTGCTGTATTCGCTTATGATTGACCGCTTTAACGACGGTCGTAAGGATAATAACCAGCCGCTGAACTCTCCCGATGTGTTATTCCAGGCAGATTATCAGGGTGGTGACCTGGTGGGTATTACTCAAAAGATAAAGGAGGGCTTCTTCTCGGATTTGGGTATCTCGACTATTTGGATTTCCCCCATTACCCAGAATCCTCGCGATGCGTGGGGCTTGAATGAAAATCCCCGTACCAAGTTCTCGGGTTATCACGGCTATTGGCCTATCTATACCACCGTTGTCGATGACCGCTTTGGTACCGACGAGGAGTTGCGTGAACTGCTCTCAACTGCGCATGAGTATGGTATGAATGTGATTTTGGACTATGTGGCTAACCACCTTCACATCAACTCGCCGGTGTTGCAGGCGCATCCCGATTGGGTTACTCCTCTGATGTTGCCCGATGGTAGGAAAAATATCTCGTTGTGGGACGAACAACGCCTCACGACTTGGTTCGATGAGCATATCCCGACACTCGACTTGGAGCGTGACGAGGTGGCAGAGCCTATGACCGACTCGGCTATGTATTGGGTGCTGAACTACGATTTCGACGGCTTCCGTCACGATGCCTGCAAGCATATTCCGTTGAATTATTGGCGTATGCTCACTAAAAAGATGCGTCAGAGATTGCCCGACAGACAGTTGTGGCAGATTGGCGAGACCTACGGCTCTCCCGAACTCATTGGCTCGTATGTGCGTAGCGGAATGATTGACGCGCAGTTCGATTTCAATGTCTATCACACCTCGCTCGATGTCTTGACGCGTAATCACTCTGTAAGACGATTGGCAGAGGTTGTCGAGGAGTCGGTGGCGACCTATGGCGACCACCACACTATGGGAAATATTACGGGTAACCACGATAAAGGTCGTCTTATCTCGCTTGCGGGTGGTACGTTGCACCCCGACGAAGACCATAAAGCAGCCGGCTGGTTGCGTGAGATTGGAGTTGGCGATAAGGTCGGCTACAAGAAGTTGGCGTTGATAAATGCGCTGAATATGACCATTCCGGGCGTTCCCTGTATCTATCAGGGTGACGAGTATGGCGAGCCGGGCGGTAACGACCCCGATAACCGCCGTATGATGCGTTTCGATGGTTATAATGCCGACGAGCAGGCACAACTCGACCTGACACGCCGTTTGGTGGCATTGCGTCGTGCGACGATGCCGCTTCTGTATGGCGATATGGTTACGCTTTCGCTTTCGGACGAAGTGTGGGTTTATATGCGTATGTATATGGGTGAGTGGTGCGTAGTGGCACTCAATACGGGTGGCCAGCAACAGAATGTGGTATGCTCATTGCCCGCCGTAACAGACCTCTCACAGCCCTTGACAGCCAATTTCGGTGGCGATTTCTCGGTGCAGACCGATGGCACTCTGTCGCTCTCGGTGGAGCCATATAGTTTCGAAATTTTGACAAAGACAAAAACTTTATAATGATGAACGTTTCTCGATTTTTTATCACGTTAAGTATGCTGCTCGCGCTGGTGTTGAGCAGTTGCAAATCGGCACCCGAGGTACAGTCGGCTGCCAACGAGTGGATTTATAACGCCGTAGTATATGAAATGAATATCCGCCAGCAGTCCGAGGAGGGTACTTTTGCCGCCGCCGAGCAGCGTCTGCCTTTCTTGAAGGAGTTGGGTGTAGATGTTATCTGGCTTATGCCCATTCACCCCATTGGCGTCGATGGCCGTAAGGGTACGCTGGGCTCATACTATTCGATTGTCGATTATAAGGCTATCAATCCCGAGTTCGGAGGATTAGAGGATTTCAAGAGTTTTCTCGATAAAGCCCACGAACTTGGATTTAAGGTCGTAACCGATTGGGTTGCCAACCATACCTCGCGTGATGCCAAGTGGTGGACAGAGGGCAAGAAGGATTGGTATAAGATTGACCCTGCGACCGATTTGCCTATCGTGGAGTATGATTGGACCGATATCGCATCGCTCAACTACGAGAACGAGGATATGCGTGCCGCAATGATTGATGCTCTGTGCTATTGGATTGAGTTGGGCCTCGACGGCTATCGTTGCGATGTGGCCTACAAGGTGCCGGCCGATTTCTGGGCCGAGGCGTGGGCGGCTGTCAAGGCTATCAACCCCGATGTATATCTGTTGGCCGAGGGCGAGGAGTCGTGGTTGCACGAGTGCGGTTTTAATACCACCTATGCTTGGGAGTTGCACCATATGTTGAACGCTATGGCCAAGGGCGGTAGCGAGACGAAGAATGTGGCAGGTGACGGTACAATCAAGACCGACAGCAAGACCACAGCCGATTTGAAGGAGTATCTTGCGCGTGATGCACAAAAATATCCGCAGCCCGCTATGCGTTTGATGTTTACCTCGAACCACGACGAGAACTCGTGGGCAGGTACAGAGTTCGAGCGTTTGGGCGACGCCGTTAAGACTATGGCGGCTCTTACCTATCTCTTGCCACAGGGCCAGCCGCTGATTTATACCGGTCAGGAGATTGGTCATAACGACCGCTTCGAGTTCTTCGAGAAGGACGCTGTGAAGGCTTGGGAGGCTAACGAGTGGACTGCGTTCTATCGCTCACTCAACGCTATGCGTCACTCAAATCAGGCACTTGCTGCCGGTGGCCGTGGTGGCGATATGACCTATTTGGAGTGCGCCAACGGCGATGTGCTGGCCTTCTCGCGCAAGGTTGAGGGTAACGAGGTTGTTGCTATCTTTAATCTCTCGGCCCAGATGCAGAAGGTGCAGTTTGCCGAGCCTTTCGAGGGTTATAAGTGCGGCTTGTCGGGCGAAGAGGCTTCGCTCGCACAGTGCTTTGAAATGGCACCGTGGCAATATTTTATCCTTGTAAAGTAGTTTTAACGCGTTTAACATTCGAGGTGCAGGGGGCTCTGCGAAAGGGACCTTTGCTGTTGAATATAAAACTTATTTAGATGAAGCGCACAATCAATTTTTTCATAATATTGTCGGCTCTGGTGGCGCAGGCGTGTGCCACCTCCGAGCCTTTTAACCCCTCCGAGGTTGCCGATGCCGAGGGTAGGGTGAGTCGTGTTGAGCCGCTGTCGTGGTGGGTGGGTATGAATACCCCGTTGCAGTTGCTTATTCAGGGTGAGAATATTTCGCAGTATGATGTCCGGATTGAGGGCGAGGGTGTCGAGGTGAAGAAGATTCACAAGGCCGACAGCCCCAACTACCTCTTTGTCGATGTCGAGATTAAGAAAAATGCCGAGGCGGGTACTCGCTATGTGGTCTTTTCAAAGGGTGAGGAGTGCTTCAAGGTCGCTTATGAGATTGCGGCACGCCGTGAAGGCTCTGCCAGCCGTAAGAGTTTTACTACGGCCGATGCTATCTATCTGATTATGCCCGACCGTTTCGCCAATGGCTGCAACGAGAACGACTCAACCTCTGATACGGCCGATAAGGTGGCACGAAACGAGTTCTATGGCCGTCACGGAGGCGATATTCAGGGCGTTATAGACCATCTGGACTACATCGCCGATATGGGTATGACGGCACTGTGGTCAACGCCTATGTTGCTCGATAATGAGCCTTTTGCGTCGTATCACGGCTACGCTTGCGCCGATTACTACCACATCGACCCTCGTATGGGCGATAATGCGTTGTATCGCACGATGGTCGAGCAGGCCCATAAACGCGGCATCAAGGTTATTATGGATATGGTGACCAACCATTGCGGTATTGCGCATTGGTGGTGCAAGGATTTGCCTTTCGAGGATTGGGTGCATAAGTTCGACGAGGGCTATGTGCAGACCAACAATATATTTGGTACAAATATGGATATCAATGCCTCGCAGTCGGATTTGAAGGTGCAGGAGAGTGGCTGGTTCGATGTGTCGATGCCCGATATGAATCTCGATAATCCCTATCTGCTGCAATACTTCAAGCAGTGGGCTGTGTGGTGGGTGGAGTACGCCGACCTCGACGGTATGCGTGTCGATACCTATCCTTACAACGAAAAGGGCCCTATGAGCAAGTGGTGTGAGGCTGTTATGGCGGAGTATCCCAATTTTAATATCGTGGGCGAGTGCTGGACAGGTAATGTGCCGCAGTTGGCCTATTGGCAGGGTGGTAACGCTAATGCCGACGGGTTTGACTCTCATCTGCCTTCGATTATGGATTTCCCTCTGCGTGATGCTATCTGCGCGGCTCTACCCAACGATAACCCCGGCTGGGGCGAGGGTATGATGCGGGTGTATGATGCCGTATCGAACGACTTTGTATATCACGATTTGTCGAAGATGATGATTTTTACGGGTAACCACGACACCGACCGCACAGCCGATATCGTGCGTGGCGATGTTGAGCGTATGAAGATTGCTATGGCTCTGTTGGCTACAATGCGTGGTATCCCGCAGGTGTTTGCAGGCGATGAGATGGCTCTGCGCTCGGCCGATTTATCACAGGGCCACGGTGGCTTGCGTGTCGATTTCCCCGGTGGCTGGCAGGGCGATAAGGTCGATTTGTTCGACGAGACGCAACGTTCGGGTGCTGCTGCCGAGTTAAGCGCATATACCCGCCGTCTGTTCCAGTGGCGTAAGTCAAAGGAGGTTATCCATACGGGCAAGACGCTCCATTTTGCGGGCCGCGATAACACCTATGCCTTCTTCCGCTATGACGATACCGATGCGGTGTTTGTCTATGTGAATAACTCTGGCGAGGAGAAGACCCTGCCGTGGAAGCGTTACGCCGAGATTACCTCTACGCTCATTGATGGTCGCTCGGTTGAGAGTGGCGAGGCTGTTACATTGTCGGAACAGACTGTCGTTGCGCCGCACGATATTTTGATTGTGGAGTATAAAAGAACGAAATAATTTTGTATTTTTGTTGGCGGAAAGCACTTTTTCATAGAACCAGCCGAGGTTTTTGTATTTGGGTTGTATGATTTGCCTCTGTTGGTAAAGTGATGTTTAGGTTGGAAGACGCTTCGGCGTCGGCAAGCGGGTGAGTCTATGCTCACCCCTTGTTTTTTTGCCTCGTTACTCTTTTTGCACCATTACCTTTTTTGCAATATTATGCCTTTTGTGCTACACCTCTTTTTCAACATTACCATTTTTTGGCGATATTATCATTTCCTCGCGATATTGCTTTTTTGTGTGTTATAGCCTTGTTTTTTGCATATTTACACCACCTCCCGACAACCCATAAAACAAAAAAAGAGAACTCCAAAGAAAGTTCTCTTTTGTGGTGCCACCAGGAAACATTACCAAGTGTGTAACCTGTTGCGTGTTAGCGTAATTGATGTTTAGCCCAATCCAATGCTCACGAATTGCACACGGCCATAATTCACCATTTTTCACTACTCTTTATCGGCTGTTTTCTACTGCTACAAAGGTAGTAAATTTCCTCGATTTTCGTGCACGAAAGCGGGAATATAATTTTGTTGTAGCAGAGCCATAATATCCGACTCTTTGTAGAGCATCTTGCCAGGCAATGCAATATACGATACAAGTCCATCATCTCGATACTGCTGCAAGGTTCGTTTAGTTATTCGCAAAGCCTTGCAAACCTCCTCGCCCGATAGATAGTGTTCTCCATTCAGCACGGGACGACATAGTCCTCGAATCTGCTCGATGCCGGCATCAACCTTTGCAAGGTCGCCAAGCACCTCCCTTAAATTTTCGTTAAATACCAAGTTCATACTATTTACATTTTATTGTGTTGATTTTAATCAGTTTCTCCACCTCGGCACGGCGGTAGTAAATCTTTCGTCCTATTGTCGAAAAACCCAATACTACACGCTCACGATACCCCTGCAACTGGCGTTTGGAGAGTCCAAGAATCTCCGCCAACTCACCATTTTCCACCCACTCCGAATTGATGCTACACTCCTCTGCAATGGCACGAATCTCCGTTACGGCTTTCTTGATGCTGCCGAGCAACTGCTCGTACTCACTCTTTTCAATCGCTACATATTCCATAATTCATCGTTTTTAATTTAGAGTAGGTGGCTTTTAATAGGAAGGTTTACGGATTGTACCGTTTTATTCGATTATTTGTAAAAAATGTGGCTTATCAATTTAAGCCACATTCCCGATTTGCTCCACCACGCTGCAATTTTCCAAAACAAAACACCCTCTATTTTTACATTTTTCCAAAAACTTACCAAGAAACTATTAGCTAGAATACTCCCCTCTATGATAAAAAAGTGCTTCAACTGTGCGGAATCTATCGAAAAATCACACATTCCGCACGATTGCGAGCATTTTATCGTTTTCTACTAATGTTACGACTCATTTATTTCTAAATAATATTACACAAATACAAAAAAGTTCATCAAGGTATCCCTTAATGAAACTCTCAATTATGACTTGGTTTGACTGTTAGATTATACCAGTCATATAGAATGGCAAATACATCAATTCTTGCTCTCCAACTTGCAGATCTTTCGTGTAGAGAAGATAACTATTCTTAATTCTCGCCGAGTATTTTGCTCTAAAAGCATCAAGCGAAGCATGTGTTTTATACCCCGAAGATTTAACCTCAATAGGGCATATCTTATTACCTCGGGACAACAAGAAGTCGATTTCATATGAGTGCTTCTCGTCCTTCTCAAAAGTATAGTAAAATAGTTTATTTCCCGCAGCCGTAAGCATTTGAGCTACAAGATTTTCATATATATAACCAAGATTGGCTCCCAATTAGTCATCAGCCGAGCGTAAGGAGAATGTAATGCGACTGCATATCGCCAAAAGCCGATTCTTCAAAAAAGGGAGCAACGATTAAGATTGCGACTGACTATGATAACGAGGTGTTCTATGACAGCCAACGAACAGATAGTTTGATGATGGAGTAATATCACAACTTGCCGAATGGAAGCACCATAACTCACCGAACGGATTAACCACAACTTGCCGGACAAAATCGCCACAAATACCCGAATTTTGCTCATTTTTCTTTGGAGAATTAAAATACAAATGCTAATTTTGCTACCAAAATAATAAGTTATGGCAAAGTATA
>CAZQMC010000021.1:0-26123 GCA_964594305.1 uncultured Alistipes sp.
TTTTTGAGGTAGAGCAACACCTTGAATTTTTCTACTTTCATACGCTTATATTTTTAGTGGCAAAGTTAGCCTGTATATAAGCGTTCTTAACTATGCAAAATGATGACAATCAGCGCAATGTGATGCTATGCCAAATTATTTTGTTAGCAGTCGCCATTAGGTAACAGCTATGCTAACGATTTGGTAACTGAACTCCTGTCGCAATCCGTGATTTCTTGCGTAGTGCCGACTATGCGGGAAAATCGCTTTTTGCTGTTTCCCAACCATTTACGTTTACCTTATTCAATTCCGAAATCGTTTTCTTTATACTTGTCTTTCCACAATTTACACACTTGCTTTGCCACCAAGTATGAATTTGCGCTCTATGTGTAAATTGAATGGAATCTACCTTATATAAAAACCTTGCTACCAAGTATGAACTTGTAAAGTCGAAATATACAAAGGTTGCTAACCCGACATAAAGTCGGCTTTTCCCTGCTCTCGCTCGGCATAGTGAACAAATTCCCTCTGCCCTCGCTTACTCGCAGTGTTACCAATCATTAGCGCGAGGTAATGCAAATGGTATCTGCAAACAAATACTTTGCGCTAATGTGGCATGATATATCTTTTTGTCTTTCATCTTTCATCTTTAATCCTGCTGCGCAGGCTTTTAGTTGCTCCGCCATAACATAGTCTGCAAGCAGCCTCTGTCTATGGCTTAATCGCAACTTTGCTCTTTCATCTCGTAAAACTCCTTCTGGCGGCGGGCGATGATAGATGATAGACGGTCGTAATATGAGCGGTCTAACTCCGAGCCATACTTCAACTGATAGAAAGCATCGTTGCCCTGGTAGTAGGCGATGTTGTTATTCTCGAACAGACCGTTGCGCTCGAAGGTGTCGATATAAGCCCCCAGACGCTCACCACGATTGCCTTGCTCCTGCATTACACGCTCGTCGAACTCCATCTCGTTAGAGAGACCTGCGGCACGTGCCAAGTCGATAGCCTCCTGAATACGACTGTCGGGGATATGCGGGTGGAAGAAGTGGTTGGGTTGCAGGTAGGCATAGTCGAAACCGAACTCCTGCCATTGTGTGTAGCCGTCAGAGCCGAAGTAGGGTATCCAATAGAAATCAAGTCCCTTTGAGTGGATATAGTCGGCTACATCGCGCACAAACGAGCGTGTGTGCGTAGCCTGCTCGGTGAGCCAATAAAAACCGCTGAGTTGCAGGTTTTCGAGGTTGGCGGCTGTAAATCGCTCGATTAAAAGGTCGATGTACCACTTCACCGACTCCAAACGGTCGAGGTCGTTGTTGAAATCCAATTTTTTGCCGTTAATCTCGCCCCAATCGGTCTGCTTGCCTATCGGCTCGGGTAGCGAAAGGACCACCTTGCGACGATGAAACTCTCCGCCAATCTCCTTGCGTTTCTCGCCCACGCAGTCGTTTAGTGCCGCAATATCACGGTTGGGTGACAGGTATTGGTCGATGAGTCCCACCCAATCCTCTTTGCGTGCGCCCTCCTTGCGGTACCATTTGGCGAAGCCTCGCTCTTGGGTGCAGTAAATCTCCAAAAACAGAAAGCCGTCAAACAACCACTCGGTCGGTTTGCCATCAACGGCATCGGTCGCCACATAGGGTGCAAACTTATCCTTGTTCCAATCTATGGTGCGGTGGTCGCCACCGTCGTATATCAGCACAAGGTCGCGTATCTCGGCACTTCCAACCACAGAGTCGGAGCAGGCAACCGAAAAGAGCGTACATAACAAAACGAAAAGTCGCAGTGTCGAAAAAAGTTGTTTCATAACGGTAATGTTTTTATGTGGTTTGCACAAAGATATGAAAAGATGCCTAAAATTTGGTAGTAAAAGCACTGTAAGTTTTGATATATTTATTAAATTTGTTGACGCTTTAAGGGCGTAAGTTATGAATAGAGTAGGTTATATTATATTGTCGGTGTTGGCGGTTGTGCTGCTCTCGTGTGGTCAGCGGGCACAACGTAACGCTTCGCCGTCTTCGCAGTCCTCGCCGTCAGATATGTCGCGTTATGAGTTTCGGTTTCCGCAGATGCCGCCCCTGCTGCAAGGCGATGTGGCCAAGGCCTATATGCGTGACCATATATGGGATAACTTCGATTTTGATGATACGGTGCAACTCTCGCACCTGAATCGTCAGGAGATGGAGCGTGTCTTTGCGATTTATGTGGCGACAATCCCTTCGACCGAGGCCGAGCCTTATATCTCATCATTGATGCGTCGTGTGGCGACCTCGAAGCCTATGTTTGAGTATTTCCTCTCGCTTGCCGAGAGCGTGTTGCACGACCCCAATTCGTTGGAACGCAACGACGAGAAGTATATCCCCGTGTTGGAGGCGGCTGTGGCGAGTGACCTGCTCGATGAGTATGAGAAGATGCCCTATGCCTACGATTTGCGTATAGCCGGCCAAAATCGCATGGGTCGTCGTGCCAACGATTTTACCTACACAATGGCCGATGGTCGCAGTGGGCAGGCTTTGGCGTTGAAGGCCGACTATACACTTATATTTATAAGTAATCCCGATTGCTCGATGTGTCGTGATGTGAAGGAGCAGATAGCCTCCTCGCCACGGCTCTCGGCGTTGATTGCCGAAAGGCGGTTAAAGGTGTTGGTCATCTATCCCGACGAGGATTTGACGCTGTGGCGTAAGCACCTGCAAGATTACCCCAAAGAGTGGATAAATGCCTACGACAAGGGTTGTGTGATTACCCGAGAGGGGTTGTACGATTTGAAGGCTATACCGGCGTTGTATCTGTTGGATAGCGAGAAGCGTGTGCTGGCAAAGGATTGTACCGATGTGCGTTATATAGAAAATCTTATATCGGATAGAGAATAGTTATAGGTTCGGCTTATGGTGATATAAAATTTTGTGATTGAAAACGGTTGCAAAGGGGTTGTTTTATGTCATATCTTTGCGTCAGGAAAAGGAAATAAATTATTCATAAACAAATAAAAACTTTAAGATTATGGCAAAGAAATTTCGTTGTACAGTATGTGGTTATATCCACGAGGGCGATGCGGCTCCCGAGAAGTGTCCGCTTTGCAAGGTTCCGGCAGAGAAGTTCGTCGAGGTAGAGGAGAAGTCGGGTGACTTGGAGTTTGCCACCGAGCATAAGTTGGGTGATGGCAAGGGTGCCAGCGAGGAGTTGTGGAAAGGCTTGCAGGAGCATTTTATGGGCGAGTGTACCGAGGTTGGTATGTACTTGGCTATGAGCCGTCAGGCCGACCGTGAGGGTTATCCCGAAATTGCCGAGGCTTACAAGCGTTACGCTTGGGAGGAGGCAGAGCACGCATCGAAGTTCGCAGAACTTATCGGTGAGGTTGTATGGGATACCAAGACCAATCTCTATAAGCGTATGAATGCCGAGGAGGGTGCTTGCGAGGATAAGTTCCGTTTGGCACGCTTGGCCAAGGAGCAGAATCTCGACGCTGTTCACGATACAGTTCACGAGATGGCAAAGGACGAGGCTCGTCACGGTGCCGGCTTCCAGGGCTTGTATAAGCGTTACTTCGGTGACAAGTAAAAAGATAAAAGAAAAAAGAGCAAGAGCCTGTCCAACAAGTCGTGGACAGGCTCATTTTATTCGGGTAGTTATCTGATAACTTTTTCAAATATGCAATTCTCAGAGGGTTAAAAAAACTTGTTAGACACCCTCTTTTTCTTTCTGCTCCTTCAAAAAAATGGGCCGACCTTCGTGGCCGACCCTGCGACTAAAATAGGTCGCTGAAAAACGAACTGAAAATCTTAACCGCCGTCCTGTAACCTCGACGTGCCGCATAGGCCACATCGTAGATGGTCTCTAATCGGTTGTGCAGGTATTCTATCGATTTGCGTGCCGCTATCAGGTAGATAAGCAGCGAAATGACAAAGAATAAACCTCCGACTATAAGTGCCGCTATGGAGGCCGATTTCACTAACTCGGCAATCCATACGACGAGTGCCACGACCAACAATACAAATGCGATAAATAGTGCCGCTATGAAAAAAATTATTGGCGAAAACACTTTTCGGGGTGGCGGGGTAAGGTTGCTCATTGTCCGTTGTGAGTTTTCTTTGGTGGATTACTTGTCGTTACAGTGGCAACGAATCTTCTCGCTCTCCTGCTCGACATAGTCGCGAATCTTGTCGCGTAGTTCCGAGCCTGACTGCGGTGTGGTGAGCATAGCCGTAATAGAACCTACCAAAACGCCTCCCAAAAATGATACGAGGCTGCAAATACCTGTGTGTTTCATAATCGTATTAGTTTTAATTCACAGCGAAGAGTTGCAAATTACGGGCCAGATGGGTAACTTTGTGGTGATATGAACGAAAAAAAAGATATAACAGCGGCATTTACCGGACATCGCACCTATGCGGGCGAGGCTGACGAGGCTCTGCGAGAGTGTGTGCTATGCCTCTATGAACGAGGTTTCAGGCGTTTTCTCGTGGGTATGGCGTGGGGTTTTGACCTTGCGGCAGGCGAGGCCGTGCTGGCGTTGAAGGAGCAGTTTGGCGATGTGGAGTTGGTGGCTGTTGTGCCGTTTGCGGATTTTCGCAATCTCTTTCACGACGAGATACTGGCGCTCTACGATAAGGTTATGGCTTCGGCCGATGAGTGTGTGGTGGTGAGTGAGCAGGGTAGTCCGCACAGTTATATGCGTCGCAACGATTATCTGGTGGATAATTCGTCGCTGGTGGTGGCGTGGTGGAACGGTCATTGCAAGGGCGGTACGGCCTATACCGTCAAGCGAGCCTTGAAAAAGGGTAGAGAGGTGGTGAACCTTCTATTGCCCGAACAGATGGAGTTGTTTGAATAAAAAAGACCCGAGTTTTTCGCTCGGGTCTTTGCTTTTATAGAGAACCTGTTACCAGTTCAAAATCTTCTTGAAGTCGTAAGCCTCGGGGTTAGGAACATAAGCCTTGGCAGCCTCGTAATCCTCCTCGGTGATGTAGTGGAGAAGGTTGTTGATAACCTGCTGAATCTTGTCTGACTCGATATTTACCAAACGTGGAGGAATCTTGCCTGTTGTGGGGTCCTGCAAATCCTTCAAGTAGAGAGGCGACACGAAACCGTCCTGTGAGATATAGACCATACAGCCGGTCTTGCCCTCCGAGAAGAGTTTGTAAACACCCATACCCAACTCCGAGCAATATACCAAGTCGTAAGCGATAGGAGTCTGGCAGCGTACCTCGTAACCAATCTCTACGGGACGTGACTTAACCTTGATACCCAAAGCCTTCAACTTATTCTCCAACAACTCGTTGAAGATGTTGGCCTTCGATACCTTACCCAACTCGGGGTGACCGTGGTCGTCGTAGGTGAAGTGGATACCAGAGTTGCGAATCTCCTCGTCAGACAAGGCGTGGAACACACCCTCCGAAATCATCGCTACACCATACTCGATACCCATAATCTTACGCTTGATGATAGATGAAACCACGAGGTTTACAATCTTCTCAACGGTAATCTCTGCCTTGTTGAACATCTCGGGGATAACAATCATAGGGTAGTGGCAAGCCGAGCCGATACCGAATGCGAGGTGACCTGCCGAGCGGCCCATAGCGGCTACAACAAACCAGTTAGCCGATGTGCGAGCGTCGTTATATACGGCACGACCGATAACGGTACCGCCCTCCTTTGCAGACTGATAACCGAATGTGGGTGAGCCTGCGGGCAAGGGAAGGTCGTTGTCGATAGTCTTGGGAACGTGGATATTGGCAATAGGATACTGCTTTGCCTCCAAGAACTTGGCGATGCGGTTAGCCGTAGAAGCGGTGTCGTCACCACCGACAGTTACCAACAACTTGATGTTGTTGTCCTGGAAGAATGAGAGGTTGAAGTTCTCCTCAAAATCCTTGTCTGTGGGCTTGAAACGGCTCATGGTGAGGTAAGAGCCACCCATATTGAAAATCATATCAGCTTTCACGAAATCCAAATCCTCGTGGCGGGGATTGGCGTTGAAAAGACCTGAATAACCATAGTGCAAACCAATTACACGGTAACCTTTTGCAAGGAAAGTCTTGGCAACAGAGCCAACAACGGTGTTCATACCGGGAGCCGGACCTCCACCTGTAAGAATAGCAATAGCCTCTTTCATAATGTTTTATCTATTTAGTGAGTTAATAATTTTCAAAACTTCGCAAAGTTAATAAAAAATATAAATATTTTAGCCCTAATTTTGAATTTTCGAATACACTTCCAATATCTTGTCACACATCGCTGCCCACGAAAAACGCTTGCGCTCCTCGGCAAAACCATCTCGCAGGAGGGAGAGTGTATCTCCTCGGTATATGCGCCGCAGAGCCTCGCCGATAGCCTCCTCTGTCGGCTCGCAGACAATGCCCACCTTGCCGTCGGCGACAATCTCGGGAAGGCCACCTACGCGTGTCACAATCATCGGCAGTGAGAAGTTGTATGCAATCTGCGTCACGCCGCTCTGTGTGGCGGTGCGATATGGCAATACAAGGCAGTCGGCCGCAGAGAAGTAGTAACGCACATCGTCATCGGCTATAAAGTGGTCGTGTAGTACAATATCCTGTTGAAGTCCCAACTCCTCGATGAGCGAAATATATCTCTCGCGTGAGGCATAAAACTCGCCTGCTACGAGTAATTTTCGCCCCGCAGGTCGCCGCTCGGCCCACGCTCGCAAAAGCATATCCAAACCCTTGTAATCGCGTATAAGGCCGAAGAAAAGCGTATAGTCAAGCCCTTTGTCGAGTCCCAATCTCTCGCACGCCTCCGCTTTGGAGGTTGCAGTGCCGAAATTCTCGAACATGGGGTGGGGCGAAAATAACATCGGGGCTTTTGAGTAGGCTAAAAGTTCCTGATGCACCTGCTCCGACATATAGACAAAACCATCTACCGCACCCAAATAATAGTGGTTGCAGGGCTTGTCGATGATGTGATGTTCGTGAGGCTCAACATTATCAATCTGACACAAAAACTTCGTGTGGCCGTTCTTGCGTGCTATGCGCGCTATGGTGCCGAAGCAGGGAGCCATAAAGGGTGTCCAATACTTCATCAGCACGATATCGGGCCTCTCGCGTTTGAGTCTGCGCCCAACTTTTATCCAATTCAGTGGATTGGTGGTATTTACCAGCCGCTCGATATGTAGGTCGTCGGGCTTTGGAGCATCTGTATATTGTGTCTTGCCGGGGAAGAGTAGTGAGGGATATTGCACTGTGAAGGTATAAATCTTTGCCTCGTGGCCGCGTGACTGATACTCGCGGGCCATAGTGTGCATTATCGATGCTAAACCACCTCTGTAAGGGTGTGCAGGGCCTAAAATCACAATCTTCATAGGGCGTTTGCGAAAAAATTACTTCTGGAACTTCATTGTAAAGTTGCGTAACCAACGCATAGGCGCACCGCCAAGACATTGGCAGATGGGTATAAAGAGTCGGAACCACCAGTCGGGTACCTTGCATCGCTGGCCTCGGAACATACCGTTAAGGCCTCGGCGTGCGCAACTCTTGGGACTCATCAGGATACCTGTTTTGAGGCCGAAGCGTTGCAATTTGGGTGACAGACCATAAAGGTCTGTGGCAATGCCCGCAGGGCAGATGGCTGTAACCTTCACGCCCTTTTGGCGCACCTCCTTCGAGAAGGCCACAGAGAAACTCTTTAAGTAGGCCTTGCTGGCACTATATAGCGACAAACCCGGGTAGGGCATCCATATCGAATATGACGACATATTGAGGATATGACCGCCACCTCGTTTAATCATATCGTCGGCATAGAGGCGGCATAGTTTGGTGGCTGTCAGGGCGTGGAGCGTGATGATGCGCTCGATACGCTCGGCAGGAGTGTCGAGTATGTCGCAGAACGAAAATATGCCTGCATTGTTAATCAATACATCGACCTCGAAACCCTCGCTCTTGCTCCAAGCAAATAACTCCTCGGCAGCGGTGGGCGTAGCCAAATCCTTCACAAGGTGCTTAACCCAAATTTCGGGGTAACTATCCTTTACCTCTTTGGCTGTGGCGGCGAGTTCGCTCTCGGTAGATGCCACCATCACCACATTATAACCCAAATCGGCCAGACGCAACGCATAGCAACGGCCTATGCCCTTTGACGCTCCCGTCACGAGTGCCGTCTTTGAACCTTTTTTTACCTCTCCTCTACGCATCATTACTTGATTTTACGCAACTCACGCCACAATCTTTCGGGGATATGCTCCGTGCAGTTATGGCAACACATCATCTTGTCGGAGTACATACGCGCGATGCAGTAATCACGATGGTCGCAACCGGCCTTGGTCTTCATATCTCCCTCACGCAGTTTGTTTATGAAAGCGGGGTCGTTGATAAGAGCACGAGCCATCTGCAACATCTCAAATCCTTCGTCCAAGACCTTCTCGATGCCCTCGCGTGACACCAAACCACCCACATATACCAGCGGGCCCTTCAACTCCTTACGGAACTTTTTGGCATTCTCCAAGAAGAAGCACTCCTCGAAATCGTAGTCCTTAATCATCCACTGGCCGAACAACGATACGACAATCTTCTGCAACCACTCGTTCCAACCCATATAGTAACCCATAGTCTTTGTCGGGATACGGCCACGCATAACGGCCATAGGCGAGCGAGAAACGAAGCCTGACGAGAGGACAATGCCGTGAACACCAAACGACTCTATCTGCTTGGCTATCTCGATAGATTCGGGTATCTGTATGCCGCTACGGAAGCCGTCCTCCATATTATGCTTTACCAAAACGGCCATATTCAGTCGCGTAGCCTGCTCCATAACCTCCTCCAAGCACATATTCATAAAACGCATACGATTTTGGAGTGAGCCACCAAACTCATCACGACGGCGGTTGGTCCAGGGCGAGAGGAACTGCGAAATGAGGTAGCCGTGACCTGCGTGTACCTCCACCGAGTCGAAACCGGCATTGTGAGCCGTTACGACTGCCTTGCCAAAATCTTTGGCGAACTCCTTCAACTCCGCAGGCTTTAACTTGCGATGAAAGGTGGGAGAGTAGAGGTTAAAGCCATTCGATGCCGACACGGGGAAGCACCCTGCTGTTGACCAGTGCGTCATATTTCCGCAGTGACCAATCTGAATACCCACAGCAGCACCCTCCTTATGAACGGCATCGGTGATGTCGCGCAGGGCGGGGACAATCTCGTCACGCAACCACAACTGCGAATTAAACGATATTCCGCTGCGATTTACCGAGGCATAGGCCAGCGTAGTCATACCCACACCTCCACGCGCCACGCTTACATGGTAATCTTTCAAGTCCTGCGTGGGTGCAAAATCTTTACCCATCGACTCAAATGCTGCCGAGCGAATCACTCGGTTACGCAGTGTTACGGGGCCCATCTTGTAGGGCGTAAAGAGCAATGAATCTTTAATCTCTGCCATATGATAATTCAAAATTCAAAATTAACCGGATATAATTTTTTCTTTGTCTTGTGAGGCGAAACGCAAATAAAATTCTAATAGATAAATGGAATAATTCTTTTGCGGCCAAGCGATGTGAACTCCTCTCCAAACTCCTTCTCGTAGCGTTTATAGAGCGATGCCGAGCGAGGAGCGAGGTTGGCGAAGGTCCAAAGCACAAAGACAACACCTGCCCACGACCACGAGGCAATGGCGAAGCCGGTCCACTCGACCAATTCTCCAAAGTAGTTGGCCGACGAGACATAACGGAACATACCACCTTTGGGAATATAGTGGCGCGTGTCGCCCTCTTTGCGCAGGTGGCGTATGATGTAGTCGGCTTGCCAATTTATAAACATACCGGCGAAGAAAACCGCAATTCCGACGTAGATAAACGGCTTTGCAAACCAGCCGTCGTAAAATCCTTCGGGTGCGAAATAGAATATCCAACCGCCTTGCATACAAGCGTTTAGGGTGTTGAATATCATTCCCATCAAGACAATTCCGAGCGGCATCTTTGACTTGCCACGCATCAACATTGGGAAGATGAACGAACGCTGGAAGTAGTGCAGTTGGAACATCGCCAGCAGCGTGAGCGGCACGATATCCCACTGCCTGTCGGACATAGCCCACAACACCCACATCATCACAAATACGGGCGATTCCATCAACACCCAGCCTACTTTATTGGGTACGGGAGGCCCATAGCGGCGGTCAAAAAGATAGCCGTAGCCGGCCTCGAAAAATTGTAACGCAATAAATACAAATACCGCCACGATAGCCATCGTGATAAGAAAAGTATTGTAAAATCCGAGTGTAAAAATCTCCTCCATCTATTGTCTGAATTATAAACCGTACAAAGTTATACTTTGTAATTCAAAATTCAAAATTTTATGCACGCAACATCTTCTCGTAGGCCAGACGGCGTGACTCGATGACGACATCACCGCAATAGGTGTAACCGAGTGAAGTAATCAGGCCCTGCATAATTTTATTGTCGGGGTGGGTGTCTATTCGCATACTCTCGGCCCTCTCGGCGGCCATAGTCTCGGCGGCCGTCATAAATTGCTTTGCGAAGCCCATACCGACAAAAATCTCCGATACGCACAGACGATGTATTACGGCATAGCGTGGTGCAGATGTGTCACTCGGAGTGAGCCATTTGCCGTCGGTGAGATTGTCGTAGGCCCTCTCGCCGGTGAAGATGACGGCTCCATAGGCGAGGATTTCACCACCCAAACATAAAACCATACCCACACCATTATCTACGTCATTTTCAATGCTTTGGCGGTTGGGGTAGCCTCGTTGCCATTGGTCGATGCCTGCTTGATGCAGACGCTGTGAGGCGTGCCGGATAATCTCTGCAATACGGTCGATATCGTCGAGGGTGGCTTGGCGGAAGAACATAGTTGTTGTCTTGTGCTATTTATGATTAAACAAAAAAGGGCAAACCCTGAAAGTCTGCCCTTGTGGTTGAGCTACTCGGATTCGAACCAAGAATAACAGAACCAAAATCTGCTGTGTTACCGTTACACCATAGCTCAATCGTTGCTCGTAAGCGGTGCAAAGGTAAGTAAATAAATTTGAAATTCAAAATTATTCGGCTCTTATCCCAATTTTGACAAAAATCGCTCTCTATCGACCACAAAACGTGTATGCTCGCCTTCGCCTATCGTTCCGGCTTCGTCCCACGCCTTGACCTCAAAACGCAGACGGCGGCCGTCAATTTCGACAAGACGAGCCGAGGCGGTGATGGTCGCACCCATCTTCGAGGCCTTCGAGTGTGAGGTCTGCATAGCTGTTCCCACCGTCGTCGAGCCTTCGGGCAGAGTCGAGGCAACAGCCTTCATTGCGGCGTTCTCCATAAGTGCCACCATAGCGGGTGTGGCGAATACCTCCATATCGCCCGAGCCGAGTGCAAGGGCTGTGTTGTTGGTCGAAACCTTTACTTCACTTGCGGCTTGTAATCCTATCTCTAACATATACTTATACGTTAAGCGTTACTCAATCTTAAACTCCAAAATGCCCACCGTAGCATCGGCTTGCGGTGTTATGTTGAGGCGTATGGCGTCGGCCTTGATAGCCGATGCCGGGTGTACCATATTGTATTGGTCGGGCAGGGTGCCGAAGGTGTCGGTAACGTATGGCTGAAACTCGTGCCATACGCCCTCGTGGCGATACTCTGCGCTCCATTCGAGGGGTAGTTGTACGCCACCGCCATCGTTGTACCAATAGAGCGAAATATGCTCAATTTCCTGCGCCTTTTTGAGCGTTATCTCCACGCTCTGCGGCTTGCCTTTCTGTGCCCAACTTGTCCAGCGGGGAATTGAGCCGTCGTCCGACGATTTAGGCTCCTTGCCGTCGGCTACGGCATATACATCGTCACTACTGCAAGTGTGCGAAGCCACGACATCGGCTACATTGCCTACGGTGTGGGTGCGTGCGGCTGTGACGGTCTCGGCCGAGCGTGCAAACCATACATTCATCGCCTCGTCGCCACGATTATCCCACGCATAGTAGGGTATAAGCGTCAGCATAGCCTTTTGGTTAGCATTGTCGGGGGTGAGTACCTCGGCCTCGACAGAGAGTGTCGTGATGCCCTTTAAGATGCCTTGTGATGGGGTGGCGACATTGGTTGCATCGCTTAAAGTGGGTAGATAATAGTCGCTGACACAGTGATTGTTATCGACGCTCTCGGCGCAATATACCAATGGCCCTCGTGTGATACATACTCTGTCGATATCGGCCTCGACACGCTCGTCGGCTACCGAATAACGCAACGGCATAGGCAACGACAGGCAAACCTTGTCGCCGGCACTCCACTTGCGATGAATAGGTGCAAAACCTTTATTCTCACGCACTTTTACACTTTGACCATTGACCGAAATAGTGATATCTTCGTTGTTTTGGTTGGCATAGGAGTAGAGGTTGCCCGGAACAAAACCATCTCCTGAACACCACGAAGGTATGCGTAGCCATAGTGTGAATTCGGTATTGTCGGTGGTGGGTGTAACCTCAATTTCTATCTCGCCACTGAATGGGTAATTACCTTGTTGCAAGAGTTTTACCTCTCCTACTTCAAGTGGTAGTTCAGTCTCTGACGTAGCGTACATCGTGCAATATACATCGTTATCCTCGTGGGCATACATCATACCCGAGACCTGTGGCATCAGACGAGCCAGATTTGAGGGGCAGCAGGCGGTGTTGAACCACGGAGAACGGCCCTTGTGACCGTGGTTGAAGGCTCGCTTGCCATCGGCTTCCAATACATTGACATAGAAGAATTTATTGCCTTCGAGGTTAACTCCTGCTAACACATTGTTATAGAGCGCTACCTCGGCCACATCGACATACTTCGCATCGCGTGAGGCGAGGAACATACGGTAGTTGAACATCACATTTCCCACAGCCGAGCAGGTCTCGTTGTAGGTTATCTTGTTGGGCAGGAGGTAGGCAGGGCCGAAGCCTTCAATGCCCGGCACAGCACCCAAACCGCCCGTGATATGCATCTTTTTATCCACGATATCGTGCCATATAGCCTCCAATGCCGGCATAAGCGTCTGGTCGGCAGTGCGTCCCGCCACATCGGCCATTGCCGAGTAGAGGTAGGTGGCTCTGACGGAGTGGCCCACAGCCTCGCGCTGCTCCCTGACGGGCAGGTGCTGTTGGGCATATTCTGCTGACATAACTCCCTCACCCTCGGGGCAATAGGTGACACCGCGAATATCTATAAATCGCTTGGCCATATCGAGATAGAGCGAGTCTTGCGTGGCCGCGAATAACTTTACCAGAGCCAATTCCAACTCCTCGTGGCCCGGGGCTTGGTTGATGGGCTTGCCGCCGTTATAGTTCTCGTCGCCCTCGAAAAATACTCTGTTTATATGGCGCGCGCTCTTCTCGGCAATGTCGAGCCACTTGCGCTTGCCTGTGGCGTGGAAGTAGGCCACGGCACCCTCGTACATATGCCCCATATTGTAGAGTTCGTGGCTATGCACCACAAACGAGTAACGCTCCTTACCCGGCCCCCAATCGCGGTTACGCTCACGCGACGAATCGTCAAAGATGTGATACTCATATAGATAGCCGTCGTCGCACTGTGCCTCGGCAATGATGTCGATAATGCGGTCCATCTCGGCCTCCAACTTCTTGTCAGGCTCGATTGCAAGCAGGTAGGCAGCACCCTCCATAACCTTGAAAAGGTCCGATGCGACATAGTAGGGCAGGTTTATTAACTTCACCTCGCTGTTGCCTTTGAGTCGCTCGGCCGTTAGTCGTAGTTGCTCGACAGCCGGTGCGGTCTTTTCCAATGCGAAAGGTACAAGCGTGCGTTTTTGAGTTTGCAGGCGTGGCAGCCAGAACTCATCTTGTAACTCAACATCGTGAAACGGCACCTGATTGAGTGCTTTTTGGGGTGTGTCGTCACTGCAAGCAAAGCACGAAGCAATGGTTGCGGTAAGGATTGCTAATGTTTTGAGTATCTTCATATTGTTGGTGGGTTATGTGTTGAAATTCAAAATTCAAAATGTCTTTACTCTTTTATCCTTACT
The DNA here is from genome assembly GCA_964594305.1 of uncultured Alistipes sp. Classification (GTDB taxonomy): domain Bacteria; phylum Bacteroidota; class Bacteroidia; order Bacteroidales; family Rikenellaceae; genus Alistipes. The sequence goes on from CAZQMC010000021.1 coordinate 13,929, forward strand.
TTTTCCTCTTTTCTCTTTTCGGAAACCAGCCTTTTTCTACTCGTTTGCGTTGGGCAAAGAGTTCGCCTATCGACCAGAATGATGATGCTCCCCAGACGGCCAAAAGGGTGGAGAGAAGTATATTCTCGGTCAGCACCGAGCCTGCGACGGCGACGATGCCCATCAGGGCAAAAGCCCACCAAATACGTACTCCGAAATAGTATTCGCCTTTGATTACCAGCGGGTGAAACAGCCCGATGATAAAAAACGTGGCAACGCCGATGATTAGTCCTGTAAAATACATAATGCCTCTCTAATTTTATGCAAATATAACAATTTTGCAGCCATATAAGGCGTAAATCCCAAAGATTTTATATCTTTGCACTCGCTCAACAAAACGGAACGGTAAAACAGAGCAACAAACCGAGGAGAAATAAAACACAAGATACAATGTTTGAAAATTTATCAGAGAAATTAGAACGCTCGTTTAAGATTCTTAAAGGAGAGGGTAAGATTACCGAGATTAACGTCGCCGAGACCTTAAAGGAGATTCGTCGTGCGCTTATCGATGCCGATGTCAATTATAAGGTTGCCAAGTCATTTACCGACGAGGTGAAGCAGAAGGCTCTGGGACATAATGTATTAACGGCCGTTAAGCCCGGTCAGATGCTTACCAAAATCGTGCGTGACGAGTTGGCCGAGTTGATGGGTGGTACCGCTACCGATATTAGGTTGGAGGGTACGTCTGCCGTGGTGCTTATTGCCGGTTTGCAGGGTTCGGGTAAGACAACCTTCTCGGGTAAGTTGGCCTCGCTCCTAAAAACGAAGAACAACCGCAAGGTGTTGCTTGTGGCGGGTGACGTGTATCGTCCTGCGGCTATCGACCAGTTGAAGGTCTTGGGTGAGCAGATTGGCGTCGAGGTATATACCGAAGAGGGTAATATGAATCCTGTGGAGATTGCCCAGAATGCTATAAAGTACGCTCGTGAGAAGTCATATAATGTGGTGATAGTCGATACGGCGGGTCGTCTGGCTGTTGATGAGGCTATGATGGTCGAGATTACCGCCATTAAGGCTGCGGTGAAACCCAGTGAAACGCTGTTCGTTGTCGATGCGATGACCGGTCAAGATGCAGTGAATACCGCCAAGGAGTTTAACGACAGATTGGATTTCGACGGCGTGGTACTCACCAAGTTGGACGGTGATACACGCGGTGGTGCGGCTATCTCAATCCGCTCGGTAGTGAATAAACCTTTGAAGTTTATTTCGAGTGGCGAGAAGATGGACGCTTTGCAGGTGTTCCATCCCGAGCGTATGGCCAACCGTATTCTCGGTATGGGTGATGTGGTGTCACTCGTGGAGCGTGCGCAGGAGCAGTACGACGAGCAAAAGGCCCGCGAGTTGAAGAAGAAGTTGGTGAAGAACCAATTTAATTTCAACGATTTCTTGGAGCAGATACAGCAGATAAAGAAGATGGGTAACTTGAAGGATATCGCCTCGATGATTCCCGGTATGGGTAAGGCGTTGAAGGATATCGATATCCCTGACGATGCTTTCAAGCAGACCGAGGCTATCATCGGCTCGATGACGCCTGCCGAGAGAGAGAATCCAGAGATTATCAATGTGCGTCGTCGTGAGCGTATCGCCAAGGGTAGTGGTACTACGGTGGCCGATGTAAATCGCCTGTTGAAGCAGTTTGAGCAGACTCGCAAGATGATGAAGACCGTTGCGGGAGGTGGCTTGAAGATGCCTATGGGCCGAGGTGGTTTCCGCCGATAGATTACTCTTGGTTATATATAAAAGTAAGGTTGTTCAACATTTTGCGGTTGAACAACTTTTTTTTGTAAAAATAATAGAGTACAAAAATAGTTATGACCGCTACACTTTTTATATATATGGTGGTCATTTTGTGATTCGTCGGTATCAATTTTGATTTTTGAATTTTGATTTTTGAATTACAACATATATCTTTGCGGCCAATTATTAGAGGTTGAGCAATTTAACTTAAAACTATATAATTATGTATTGGACATTAGAGTTGGCATCGAAACTTGAAGATGCACCATGGCCTGCAACAAAAGAGGAGTTGATTGATTATGCAATTCGCTCGGGCGCACCCTTGGAGGTGTTGGAGAACTTGCAGGAGATTGAGGACGAGGGCGACATCTACGAATCTATCGAGGATATCTGGCCCGACTACCCCTCAAAAGATGATTTCTTCTTTAACGAGGAGGAGTATTAGAAAACTACGGACTACTGCGCGTGCGCGGTAGTCTTTTTTTACACATAGACCACTTTATTTCTAAAATAGTACAACTATGAAAAAGTTAGAAAAACCCGCGATTTTGGTTGTTGATATGCTCAACGATTTTGTGACAGGCGCATTGACCTGTGACCGTGGTAAGGCAATCGTTCCTGCGACTGCTGAATTGTTGGACGCTGCACGCGCAGCAGGTGTCCCCGTCATCTTCTGCAACGACGCACACCGCGCAGGCATCGACCGCGAGTGTGAACTCTGGGGCAACCATGCCATTGTAGGCACTCCTGGTGCCGAGGTTATTCCCGAACTGAAACTCTCGGATAAGGACTATGTTGTACCCAAGCGTCGTTATAGCGGCTTCTTCCAGACCGACCTTGACATTCTGCTCAAAGAGTTGGACGTAAAGACCGTAGTGATGACAGGCTTGCATACTCATATGTGCGTGCGTCACACTTCGGCCGACGCCTACTGCCTGGGTTACGATGTTGTCGTGGCAAAGCAGGCTACCGACTCTTTCACCGAGGAGGATTATGTTAGCGGCTTGGCTTACCTGAAAACCTGCTACGATGCCGATGCTTACTCTAACGAGGAGTTGATAAAGATGTTCTAACCGTCCCATAACACAACAATAAAAGCAGCCCCAAAAAGGAGGCTGCTTTTATTGTTGTATAACTTCAAAGGTTACAAGCCGCGACTGCGCAGCAGAGCGTCAATCTGTGGCTCACGACCACGGAACGCCTTATACATAGTCATACCATCGTCGATGCCACCCGGAGTGAGGACATAACGGCGGAACTTATCGGCAACCTCCTGATTGAAGATGTCGCCCGTTTCAGAGAAGGCCTCAAAAGCGTCGGCGTCCAATACCTCGGCCCACATATAACTGTAATAGCCTGCGCTATAACCGCCACCCATAGTGTGGCTGAAATTGGTTATACGGTAGCGGGGTAGAATCTGGTGAGGGATACCACGCTCGGCCAACTTCTTGGCTTCGAAATCCATAACATCGAGGTTGGCGGGAGCCTCGGTCAAGACGTGCAAGTCCATATCGCTGAGCGATGCGGCGATATACTCAACCGTAGCAAAGCCTTGACCATACTTCGAACTCTCTACAATCTTCTCGACCAACTCCATAGGCATAACCTCGCCGGTCTTGTGATGCTTGGCATATACGGCCAATACCTCGGGCTCAAATGCCCAATGCTCGTTAATCTGTGAAGGAAGTTCCACAAAGTCACGCTCAACGCCGCCCACATTGTTGTAATTCACATCGCGCATAAAACTATGCAGGGCGTGGCCGAACTCGTGGAAGATGGTGCGCACATTGTCGATGCTCTGCAATGCAAGGCCCTCGCTGTTGGGGGTTGTCATATTGCAGCAATTAACCACGATAGGAATCACACGCTCACCATTCTCGTAACGCTGACCACGGAACGAAGTACACCAAGCACCGGCACCCTTACCGTCACGAGGGAAGTTATCGCTATAAAATATGGCGAGTAATTTGCCGTCACGGTCTATTACCTCGTATGCTTTGGCAGTAGGCTCATAAGAGGGTACATCGGCTGTAATCTCCTTGAATGTGAGGCCGTAGAGTTTTTCGGCTACATAGAACACACCCTGCATAACATTGCCTATTTCGAGGTAAGAGCGCACCTCCTGCTCATCAACGGCATACTTTGCCTGCTTGGCCTTGTCCTGATAGTACATAAAGTCCCAGCCCTCGGGCTCGAATGAGTTGCCCTCCTTGCGAATCTCGGCACGGATATCGGCAATCTCCTCCTTGGCCTTCTTTACAGCAGGCTCCCATACCGAGAGCAGCAAATCATAAACAGCCTCGGGAGTCTTGGCCATACGGTCCTCCAATGCCATCTGTGCGTAGTTGTCGTAGCCCATCAATTGTGCCTTCTCGATACGCAGAGCGACAATCTTGGCCGAGATAGCCTTGTTGTCGTACTCGTTGTCCTGATTACCACGATTGTAGTAGGCCTTATATACCTTCTCACGCAGGGCGCGGTTCTCGCAATACTGCAATACGGGGTTGCAACTCTGGCGCTGCATATTGAACAACCACTTACCCTCGTGACCATTCTCGGCGGCCATCTTGGCTGCGGCGTCGATATTAGCCTGTGGCAGGCCCTTCAACTCTTCGAGTGAGTTAGCCACAACGAAGGTGTTGTTGGTCTCGTGGCGAAGGTTCTGCGAGAAGGTGAGTTGCAGCATCGAAAGTTCCTGATTGAGTGAGCGCAACTTTGCCTTCTGCTCGTCGTTGAGTTCAGCACCGCTACGCACAAAACGCTTGTAGGTGTTCTCCAATACCTTCTGCTGCTCGTGTGTAAGGTCGAGCGACTCACGCTGCTCATATACCGCCTTTACACGCGCAAAGAGTGCGGGATTGAGGTTGATGTCGTCGCTGTGTGCTGACGAGATGGGTGACATCTCCTTCTGCAAGGCACGAATCTCCTCGGTAGAGTTACTGTTCGACAAGGGGCCGAAAGTACCACGCACCTTGCTGAGCAACTTGCCGCACTGGTCCAACGCTACGATGGTATTCTCGAAGGTCGGGGCCTCGGGATTATTCACGATAGCCTCAATCTCGGCCTTCTGCTCCTCCATACCACGCAACATACCCTCACGATAGTGGTCAATGGTAATCTCCTCGAAAGGTGCGATGCCGTGAGGTGCATCGAACTCGTTAAACAGCGGGTTGTCGGACTTCTGTCCTGTGCAACCACACGCCACAACAGCGATTGCTGCCATAATAATCTGGTTTTTCAATTTCATATATTGGGGTTTTATATTTAGGGTTTAACAGTTTTCGAAAAAGAGAAAAGAGAAAAGGAATTTTGAATTTTGAATTCTCTCTTACTCTTCGGGTGCAAACATCGGGTCCCACGAGGGCAGCATAATGGGCTTCTGCTCCAACATCTTCAAGATATCCTCGGGGATATACTTCTTCTCGACCACCACGCGGAACATATACTCCTCAAACCACTCGTCGGTCATAATCAGGTTGCCCTGCCAGCCTGACGATGCTCCCCAACTATTCTCAACCATCCATTTCTTGGCCTTGCCCTCGTCGTCCAAATCTACGGCGATAAGTGTCATAGCGTGTGACGAACCACTTGCATAAGTCTGAATACGCTGCTTTTTGTTCATCGGGAATGATGTGCCGAATAACGACGCATAGTCGAAATTGGCGATATCCAAAGTGCCCTTCTTGCTATTGAGGAACTTACCCACATCGCACGAGAAATACATAGCCGTATTATCCTTTAACGATGCGATAGCCAACTCCTTAACACGCTCTATCGGAAGGTTTACATACACCCAATTCTCGCCATCATAGACGTGACGGTCGTACTCAATCTCATAGACCTTGCCATACTCGCGCGAGGGGTCGTTCATAATCATTACATAGTTCTGCTCCAACTCCTCGCCGATGTACTCGTCGTAGAAACTCTTCGGGGTGTAGGTCTTACGGCTTACAAGTTCGCCCTTTGAGTTATAGCGTGCCCACTCGAACTCTGTCGGGGGAACACCCAAGCACTCAACCAAGATACGATATACCTCCGAGAGCATCTGCTCCTTGCGCTCTGCGGCCTTTGTGGGTTTCAACTCACGCAACTCCAAAGCCCACTCACGCAGTTTGAGTTTGAGAATCATCGCCATCTGTGAGGTGGCATTAGACTGGAATGTCTCGGGCATAGCCTCCTTGGGCACAACGCCATACTTCATAATGAGGTTCGACACGCCTGTAAATTGACCGCCATCACCAATGGGGTTACGCAACAACCAATCAACCTTGCGGTCGTCGAGTGGCAGGTCGCGTGTGTCGATAATGGCCTGCAAGAAGAGGTTGGCCTTCTCTAATTGGTCGTAGAACGAGTTGTAGTTCTGCGAGAACTCCATTGACGGAAGGTCGTACTTCTCAATCATCTTGGCACGCAAGACATTCAGACCTGTAAACAGCCAGCAACGGCCCGACGACTTCTGGTCGGTGATGCCCTTTGTCTTTACTCGGTGCGAGAAGTGAGTGTCGCACATCGCCAGATTATCGGCATTTATCGCCAGCGTAGCGATAGAGTTTGATGCCAAAGCATTCTTCACAGCACGCTGCTCGGCCGAGTCGGTATAACTTTGACTGATACGCGAAAGCATCGCTGCATCGATACCGCCATTCTCGGTCTGTGCCTTGGCGGCGAGAGTACCAACAATCACCATTGCGGCACAAATAAAGAGTTTTTTCATAATATGTTTGAGTTAAAATTGTTTTCTGTTACGGTATCCACAAAATCTCCTCGGTATGGGTGATATTGGTGACGGTGCGACCAAGAAGATAGAAATAGTCGGATAAGCGATTCAAATACTCCAAAACCGAAGGCTCTACCTCATAACACTCGGCGGCACGCAACGCAGCACGCTCGGCACGACGGCACACCGTACGACAGACGTGGCAGAGTGATATGCGCTCGTCACCACCCGGAATGGTGAATTTGGTGATGGCGGGCAAACGCTCCTGCATCTCGTCGATGGCCTGCTCCAAATATTGTGTGGCATCGCCATTCAGCCCTGCAATCTTGTCTTTTCCACCCTCGCCAACGGCCAAAAGAGCCGCAACCGTCATCAAGTGTGACTCGATGTGACGCAGTTGTGAGATATTTGTCTCAAAGCGGTCGTCGTCCATAAGACGGTCGGCAAGTAGGGCAGTGAAGGCCATAAGTTCATCGGCCGAGCCATAGGCCTCGACACGCAGGTCGCATTTCTTGACACGCTCACCACCTATGAGCGATGTGGTGCCTTTATCTCCCTGTTTTGTGTAAATTTTCATTATTGTAGCGGTTTTATGTGTCGGTTTATAGTCGGAATGTCTGTTTGGGTAGGTGGTTGTTAAATAGTAATAGGTATCCTCGGTTGTCGATGCTCGTACAGCGGTGTGAGGCTACAATCTCCTCGCACGCTTGGCGGCGGCACTTGTCCATCGCCGGAGCCATAATGCAGAGCGTCGTTTGGTGGCGAGTCGCCGCCTCGGCCAATGGGGCCAATCTATCGGCCTCGACATCGGTGGTTATGATGACCATATCCAAGCCCTCGAATGCCTCCTCCGGGCAATCTATGCCGTAGCGAGTGTAGTGGCAGTGATGCAACAGATTTTGGAGTTGGATACATCGCTTGCGGGGGATATCCAATGCTGAAAGAGCCTCGAAAAGAGAGTGGTTGCCACACTTTAACTCACGACACATAAACACTTGGCGAACAATATTATAGACAAACGGAGAATGGACTCCGTGTCCTCGCCAATAGCGGGCGCGTTTCAAATCCGAGGGCCTATACCTCAAATCATACAAGCGTCGCTTTATGTTGCGTCCCGTGATTTTCATTTTCGGTGGTTTGGGTGCTTTAACCTAATTTTTGTCCTGTTGCTTTAATGCCGCTTTGACTACCGTTCTTATTGCTGCTTTAACTATTGCTTTAACTGACCTGCCAAACGACCTGTCGAGAAGGCTATTTGCAGGTTGTAACCGCCTGTATTGGCGTCGATGTCGAGTACCTCGCCGGCAAAGTATAAGCCTTTGATTTTGAGCGACTCCATAGTGTATTTATTCACCTCATCACAACGCACACCTCCTGCCGTTACCACAGCATACTCAAATGGCGCATAGTCGGTAATGGGGAAGGTAAATCCCTTCAATACCTTTGCCAAGCGAGTGATTTCGGTCTCGCTTACCTTGCGGATATAGTTCTTTGAATGTACATCTAACTCGTGTGCAATGGGTATTACAAGGTGCTTGGGGACCAATTTTCGGAGCAATTCCGAGAAGAACTCGTCGGGTTGCATCTCCGAAATCTCACGCTTTATACGCTCAATAAGCACCTCCTCGGTCAAGGCAGGTTTCATATCGATAACCAACTTAACCCTGCGCTCGTCAATCAATGCATCTACCGCATCACGACTCACACGCAGAGCCACAGCACCCTCGATGCCTCGCTCCGAGAAACTAATCTCGCCAAACTCCTCTTGGCTCAACTCCCCATCGATAAAGAGTTTTGCGTTTATGTTTTTGAGTAACAGTCCATTGAGGTATTTCGCCTGCGGGTGCGATGTGCGCAGTGGGGTGAGCGACGGACGCACCGCCTCGATAGTGTGTCCGAGGTGGTCGGCGAAGATATATCCGTCACCCGTAGAGCCTGTGCCCGGGTAACTCACGCCACCCGTAGCGATGATGACATTCTCGGCCTCCTCCTTACGGGTGAAGCCTCGGCGATTCTCATACTCGACGCCATAAATCTTACCACCCAGCGTCAGCACCTCACTCACTCGCGCGTGGAACATAAACTCCACGCCGTTATCCTTGCAGTAGTCCTCCAAGGCGTTGGCTATATCCCACGCCTTGCCGCTATGAGGGAATACTCGCTGACCACGCTCTATGTCGAGTTTTACGCCCAGACGCTCGAAAAAGCGAATGGTGGCCTTGTTGTTGAACTCGGCAAAAGCCACATCGAAGAAGTCGGCATTGGTGCGTATAGCCTCCTTGAACTCCTCGGGTGGGCGTGCATTTGTGAGGTTGCAACGACCTTTGCCCGAGATGCGGATTTTACGCCCCGCCTTCTCCATCTTCTCCATCAGCAGTACCTTCTTGCCTGCTCGTGCGGCTGTGGCGGCGGCCATCAATCCCGCAGCACCTGCGCCTATAACTATTACATCGTACATCGTTTGTGTCAAATTTTCTACAAATGTACAAAATTGTCGTCAGATTATGCCTATATCCGAGCAGGAAAGCGCAATTTTCGCTTAATTTTTCTACCTTTGTGAAGTATTTGTGTGGTATATTTAACCTTTTGAAAGTATGAAAAAGAGGGTTTTTCCGACTTGTGGCGTATGTTCGCAGGCGATAGTGGTGGAACTTACCGACGACGATATTGTCGCCAAGGTGGAGTTTATTGGAGGTTGTCAGGGCAACACGCAGGGCGTGGCGGCATTGGCCGCAGGTATGCCTGCCGACGAGGTTATAGCACGCCTGTCGGGTATAGATTGTGGTCGTAAGGGCACCTCTTGCCCCGACCAGTTGGCCAGAGCATTGCGACAGATGAAAGAGCAAAGAGAATTCAAAATTCAAAATTCAAAATTGCTGTCTGACGCACCGAGATAGTCTTCCACACTCCCAACATTAGCGCGGGTAGTAAAATAACTACCCAAGTTACTATACAAGAGAAAAGAGTAAAGAAGAAATACACAGAATGAAAAAGATTAAAAATCCGTGGGCAGGAGAGCCTACATATCACTGCTACGGCTGTGACCCGAACAATGCGTCGGGCTTGAAGATGGAGTTTTACGAAGATGGCGACGATGTGGTGTGTCATTGGCACCCGCGCATCGAGTTCGAGAGTTGGCGTAATACATTACACGGAGGCGTGCAGGCGGTGCTGGTCGATGAGATTGCGAGTTGGGTGATTTTCCGTAAGTTCCAGACGAGTGGCGTGACTTCGCACCTCGAAATGCGATATAAAAAGCAGGTGGTAATAGAGCAGGACCATATCACATTGCGTGCCCGTGTGGTGCGTCAGCGTCGTCAGGTGATAGATATCGATGTGGAGTTGTTCGATGCTGGCGGCGAGTTGTGTTCGCAGGGCCACTGCATCTATTTCCTTGCGCCCAAGCAACGCGCTCACGACGAGTTCGGTTTCAAGGAGTTTGTGCTGGAAGAGTAAGAGAGAATTCAAAATTGACCTTCGGCTGGTAATTACTGCAACAAAGTCTTTCTTGGTGGCGCAATCCCTAAACTCCTTAAACTCTCTAAACTCCCTATCGTTGCGCCATAACAAAATAAAAGGTTGTTTCCGTCTCTTGGGAAACAACCTTTTTGTTTTCAGTGTGGGCAGATGATTATTTCTGCAACTGCGAGTTGTCAGCGACAACCATATTCTTATCTACGCGCAATGTTACGTTGCTATCAACCTCGATGAGGATAGTAGGCTCGCCCTGCTTAACCTCCTTGACTGTGCCATAGATACCTCCGGCAGTGATAATCTTGTCGCCCTTCTTTAAGCCCTCGCGGAACTTGGCCATCTCCTTACGACGCTTTGACTCGGGACGCCACATAAAGAAATACATCACGGCAAGCATCGCCAACATCATAATCCAAAAGCCGCCCATACCGGGTTGCTGTGCAACGGCCTCTGCTTGAAGAAAATTCATCATAATCTTTTATCGTTTTTTAAGTTAAAATATGCGTGTGTATAAATTCTGCACCGCAAATATACTCATTATTCCGTAATAAACAAGGCTACTCGACTTCGGCGTCGATGTATATTTTGAGCGGAGTGACCTTTTCTGCCACATAAAACTCCATAAGTTTCATTTGCCAGCCCATCTGCCCTTGCGAGTTGAACTCGATGGTGATGTCGCACGACTCTCCGGTGGCGATAGGCTCACGCGAGTAGGTGGCGGTGGTGCAACCGCACGAGGTCACATCGCGGAGTATGACAATCGGCCGTGAGCATCGGTTGTGGAGGCGTATTCGCTGGGCGATGACCTCTCCTTGACGCATACGACCAAGTTGCAGCGTGTCGCTTATTGCGAGTGGTAAGTTCTCGTCGCAGAGGGTTATCTCCTTGTCTATAAGGCTCGGCTGTGTGGCGGTCTTGGCCCTGTTGCCACACCCGCACAACACAAGCATCGAGGCGAGTGTGATGCCTATAAACGCCAGATGTCGTGTCATCTACCTAAATCTATAACAATCCTCGGCCGCTCTTTTTGATTTGACCTTCGTCGGTGAGGTGGGCCACGATGCGGTCCAAAATACCGTTGATGAAGGTGCTACTGCCCGGGGTAGAGTAGTACTTCGAAATCTCGATATACTCGTCGAGTGTAACCTTCACAGGGATAGAGGCAAACGCCATAAGTTCGGTTGTGGCCAACGCTAAAATAAGGTTATCCATAAAGGCAATTCGCTCGACGTCCCACTTGGCTGTAAAACGCTCTATGAGGGCGATGTTGTCGTTGAAATTGACAATGGACTTCGAGAACAACTCCTTGGCAAAAGCGAGGTCGTCGTCGCTCTTGAACTTCGGCACGACCTTCACCTCACGATGAACAGGGCGCATATTCGAGAGTGTGCGCTCGACCATAATAAGTGCAAAGCCGAGGTCGTCGTTCCACATAATCGACTGTTCGTCGAGGACATCTTCCAGTAACTCCGACTCCTCCAACTCCGAGGTGTAGAAATCACGCACCAAAGCCAAATCCTCGCGGAAAGAACGCTCCTCCGAGAGCATATATTTCTGGTAGTAATCGCTCTGCTCCAACTGCGCAAAAAGTGTCTTTATGAGTTCGGGATATTGCGCCCACGACAGACGATGCGCGGCAAGATAATCATTCACCGAATCACTCTCGGCAATGAGCGATATGACGCTGTTTTCTACGAACTTACGGTTGGGGTTCAGGTCCTCGAATGTGGGCAGTTTCTTCTGCTTTGCCATCTCCTGACGGCTCTCGGCATAGCGAGCCATCTCGACGATGAGAGATAGCATCTGGAAGTAGAGGTCATAGGTCTTGTCGATAGATGCGACGAGACTCTTCTCCGACGCCAAAATTGAGTCGGATTCCGATTTAAGGTGTGCATACATCGCTTTGAGCACCTTAATTCTGAGCAATCTTCTGCTAATCATACTTGAATGAACTTTTACGGCCGCAAAGATACAATAAAAAGATGAAAGAGCAAAGAGTTTTTTAGTTAGGAAATTTAGCGCAGACACAAAAAGTCTTTCTTGTTGGCGCAATCCCTAAATTCACTAACTGCGCTAAATTCTCTATTTAGGAAATCGTCATACCACAATTGGGTAAAGTATTTGTGGGTAAGTTCGCATTGACTACCATTACCCGATTGACTAATCCCGCTTTGCGGTCTTTTCCTCCTCGCGGCTCGGCATAGTGCAAGCAAGCCTTGCCCTCTGCT
>CAZQMC010000022.1:0-26109 GCA_964594305.1 uncultured Alistipes sp.
GTTGCGCTTTCAGTTCAGCGCGTTGCTCTGCTGTAAGTTTTGTGATATCCATAGTATTATTGATTTGAATTGGGTTCTTGATAATCTATTTCTCCAATCACCGTTAGGGGTTGCCCATTTATAAATAGTTGCCCGATGATATTTTGCTCCTTTCCCATGGCATTACTTTTTAAGCTCGCCCATAACACCTCTCCCGATGCGCTCCTGAACATGCTTTTTGCAAGCATCGAGGAACATCTGCAAGCCCTCGATCATCTTGGCGTTCTGCTCCGAAGGGAAGAGGTTGTTCAATTTCTGGTGTCGGTCAAGCAATACCAGAGCCAACTGCTCCGATTGGAGTCCGGGCACGATTGTACCATGGTCACTCTTATGAACAAACTGAATCATCTGCTCATCCCCAGTGTACTTCGTGTTGCCATCTACAAAGCCCAGGCACTCGCGAACAAAGTAGCAATGTGCACCGCCATATATCTCGTCATCGACAACTGATATTGCTCTCTCCTCGCTTGGGAACACCGCATCATCGATGGGCTTGCCTTGTGGCTCAGATAAGAAATGATAATCCCTCTCAACCAATTCCTTCAGCAAGTCGTATAGTCCGAGTTTCTTATCCAGCCCATCATCGCCCAACATATTGAGGTAAAGTTGGCGTACAAGACCGTGTGCCCGCTGGATACTTGCCGCTACTTCTCCTTTGGCGTTAGGCAATTGGTTCCGTAGTTTTTCCAACATTTGACTGCATAAATGGATGTGTCGCAGTCGCTCGTTTGCCAAGAGGCTGATAACATTTTCTTTCGTGTAGATTCGTTTCATATCTCTATTTTTTTGAAGTGAAAATTTATTTGCTTACCTTTGCACCGCAACCGCAAAAGTTGTGGCAGCAATGCCGAAGATTGGGTATCCTCCATCTTCTAATTTGGAGGGCCTGCTTATACATAAAGTTTACGAATATGTTGTGAACTATGTTTTTATCAGCTCTCTTCGGGTGAGCATTCGGTCATGTTTTAGACTGAATTATCGCAAAAGCCTGAGAGTTGTTTAGCGGAAAACGCTAATGTAACGCTCCCCTACACAAGGGGAGTTTTTTTTATTTACCACCCTATATCCATAAATTGCTCTATCACCGAAATCTTCTCTTGTAAAGCGGTCCACTTGTCAAGTTGCTTTTCAGTCGCCTCGCCGCTTTGTCGAATATCCTCTAAACGGTCATACTTCTTTTTGAGGGACTTTAACACAGGGCGTAACTCCTCGGAGATAATACCTACCTCCTCTGGTGTCAGGGCAAGCATCACTTGATTGTACCCTGTGCCTCTGATTGGTTCGTGTATCCATTTCATAGTTTTATCTCTTTATGGATATTACACATCGTTACAAATCGTTGTAGATGGTGTACGCTTGTACAATCCATTTGGGCTACTATTGCCCAATCCTCACAATCGGTCAATCGCTCATAGTATAAGGTCATATAGTCCTCCGAGAAACCTCTTGTTTCAATGCGATGAGTGCCGTCAATCATTATCCGCCAATTCGCCAACGAGTCATTAGTAGTGCGCTCAAACCCGATAGCCACCATTCTGTCTGCGGTTAGTGGCAGAGGCTTTAATGACGACAAACGAGCGCAAAAGATATCGCCAAATTGCGGGTCTGTGAGTTCTACCATATAGACAACCTCATCATCAGATATGGCTGCCTTACGGACGATACTTCTAATCTTGCAGGGGTTGGTGTCGTGCTGTACCCAATCCCCGATGGATAACTGTTTAATATCAATCATAATACTATAAAATTTGGTTAAGTTGAAGAGTAGAGGGGAGTCGAACCCGCTAATGTCCTAGGGCGCAGTTACACCTCCGGTCTCACCACATAACCGGCCATCCTATCCCCAGCGGTCTCTTCCCGCCGTCACATACATACTAATAAAGAACCTTCAATCTACAACTACGGTCTTTGCGGAGTAACAGAGAATCGAACTCTGCTCTGGGCAAGCTGCTTCTGTCACGCAGCCCCCGATTCCTTCGGGCGGTTACTCCATTGTGGGTGGTCGGGAGTTCATTCCCATCAAGTGCTTCACTTGCAACCTTATATGCTAAACCAGATCTACCACCCAATCATGTTTACTTCATTTTAACAACCTCCTTTCTATTCTGGGCCCAATTAGCTTGGCAATTGGTTAGAACTGATATAAACTGAAATAGGTAGCGAAAGTCTTACCTGGGGTTTTACCTCCCTCTGCCTCGATTTTCTCAATATCGCTTCAAGTTTCGGCACCAAAGCTTCCAACTCTTCAATTGATAATAACCCAAAAGGTTTTCCTGCAATGCGAGGGTTAAGACAAAACTTATTCACCGAAGCAAAAGTCCTATCTGCTGTATCTATCCCCAGCCGCTGCATGCGGTTCAATGCCGCTGATCGAGCTTTACGCAATCGCTCCTTGTATATTTCGTTACCCTCCCCACGCTGTTTGCCGGATTGAATACAATCGCACATATCTTCGTATTCAGCATCTGTCATTTCGCGGAGAGAAGTGGTACGGCCATCTGTAAATTGCGATACCAGTGTTTCTTTATGCTGTTCGAGATCTATGCCCTTCTCTTTTGCCAAAGCATAGAACCTTGAATAGTTGCGTTTCCTCTTACTCATAGCGTTCTAATTCTTTTGCCCCTGCTGGGCGATTTTCGGGGTTAATCGTTGCATCAATGAATATGGGCATCTGCCGCTGTCGTGCCACTGCTAACTCTATCTTTGCACCCTCGCTCTCCAAATAGTCAGGTAAGAGATATATGGCATCGCATCGAAGCAGAATCGAAATATCCTTGCCCATCTGATCTTCCCACGCTGCGTCCCAAGGCAGTCCATTGTCGAGTGGGTTCTTCGGTTCTAACCCGAAGCGTTTAATCTTGGCACTTGCTGCTTGGAATTTGTGCATCACTTCCGATATCGGCAACCCAGATATCTTACCGCTGATATATATATTCTTTATTCCCATAAGTTAATCCTCTATAATAGTACTGTTATGCAATAAATCTTTGTATCGACGATCGCGAGCCGCTTTGGTGTCGAACTTCTCTAATGTTCGCCATTCACTTATCCCAAACTGCTTATATTTGATTCGTGGTTGTGGCTGATCATCTTTGCGTATGAGCATAAATCCTGCTCTCATTACTTTGTTTTGTGAATTTAGGTCCATGGTATTTTACTTTTGCTGATTTACCCCCCCCCACCAGTATCTTTGGGCTCCTTCTTCCCATATGGTACATTCTGCTTTGGGGCCAATATATCTACCTTTACTGAAAGCTTTGTATCCTTCCACCCATATTTTCAGCGATGCGTCATACATCATTCTGCTGGCCGGACGCCCGTCTGGGGCTCTTCCCTTGGTTTGGCTAACCAAAATGATAAGTTTATTCGCGTGGCGTTCCTTAAGTTCCACGAATCGCTTATATGTCATCTGAACATATTGGACTGAATCGATAACTACAAAATCTGCTGAGCGAGGTTTGGCCAGGCGATCCGATAGTTCATCAAGAGTCATGTTGCCGTCAATCTGGAAAAGACTACCACACTCCTCCATTCCTAATCGTCGTAAGGTGTTCTGCATTGTTAGACCAGTGCCTTCCTCCTTGGATAGGTAAATACCTCGAAGCCCAAGGCGGCACAAAGCTTTGCAGAATAGCACAACCGCTGATGTCTTGCCATTACCTGAGTTTCCCCAAAAGAACACGACGCCGGTACGACCTATTGGGCCAATGCAATCATCCCATGCACCACCTAACTCTATGGTCTTGAACTTTTTGGCCAGGACCTGTTTTGCTGATAATGTACGTGCCATTTGGAATGCGTTTGAACAATGTTTGAATAGTGCTTATTTCTTGATTTGAGCAATTTCTTACTCTTGTGTACAGATTTTCTTACTCGACGCATATCGTAGTAATCTGTCCTGGGCTTTTTCTCCCATGGGTTATTAGTCTTTGAAATCTGAGTTCGAGCGTCGTCAATAGCTGCTGCGATATCGAGTTCTGAATTAAGTCCGTTCACTCGACAAACCGCGGCTACCTCTTGTCTAGAAGCTGGCGTTAGGTCAATAAACTTACGGCCGATACGCGAGAACACCTCGTCATATCCTTTCTTATTGTAATCCAACCCAATGCTCATACGACGCTTTATATAATCGGTTGACAGGAAGATAATTCCACATCGACCCTCCAATGTGTTATATATGGAAATAAAATAGTAGAACACCGTATCCATCAGTTTGTCACCCTCGTCAAAAATGAGTAATGGCCGGTCAAGTACTCGCAACTCATTCGTTACCGCTTGGAACTTCTCTCTCAAACTAGTTTGTCCCAACTTAATACCGATGACACGAGCCATCTCGCGAATAAAATCACCACGACGCATATCCTCGGAGCACGAGATGACAAATACATTGTTATGAGTGGCTGCATATTCGTGAGCTGTGGTTGTCTTGCCGATGCCAGCTTCGCCGACCACCCATGATACATTCTGATTAGCTTGGGCATCAGACAGAAGTAATGTTAGCTCTTTGAATGCCGTGGTTTCACAAATAGTCCACTCATCAGAATGTGCCGGGGCTATCTGTGAACGAATACGCATAAACATATCGTCGCTGATATCATCAAACTTACCATTGATGATAGCACTTATGGTACCAGCACTTGTACCTTGAAGTGAATTTACCGCTTTGTTTTGGCTGGGGTACTTTGCCACATAGGCTTGAAGACGGATTTGGATATCCTGTTTCTCCTCATAAGTTAATTGTTTCATAGTTGTAAAATATTGATAGATTACATTCTGCTAAAAATATCTGACGCATCATAGTCCATGTTGCTCATAGCCTTCGTCCACTCACCTAATGTGATAGGCTCTGTATCTGACACAGGTACCACTACCAAAGAATCAGCGAGGCGTTCGTACTCTCTCTCCGATATACCTTTGGCTGCTGGGGTACGAAGTCCGAGTTGTTCTGGGGCGACTCCATGCTCCATTTCGAGGGCGTGAGCCTCCACCTGTCGGCGTATGCGTTCACTTTTGTTTGCTTCATCGTTCCAGCGGATAAAGTTCATTTCACCGTCCTGTTGCTCTTGTATTGCTCGGTGGATTGTGATGTATGGGTATGCCATTGTCTCAAAGCGCAAGCCCATAGGGGTCTCGGTATAGAGCATTGCTCGGTCGAGTTTCTGCGGGTCGAAACGTACGAAGAACTCACGCCCTGTGTTACGGCTACGCCACTCCATATCGGGCATACCCTCCTCGGTAAGCACCTCGAAGGTGTATTCCTGCTTCTGATATTGAATTTTGATACCGCCATTTGTGAACACGCTTGGGTGCTCGGTGCGTATCCAGAACATATCCACCATATCATACTCGGATACTGCCTCCGACTTCGGATTTACGCTATCCGAATACATCTTCTCGTGGGCGATGCCTGTATCGTAGTGAGGCATTGCGTTCCATTCTTGGCGAGCCGCAGCGTATGCCACCAGCAACTCCTCATAGGTGTACAGCTGCTCCTTGTTAGCCTCGATGAACTCGCGGTTGATTTTCCACGCCTCCTTTGATGATATGTTGCCACCTGTAAATCGCCAATCCTTGTGCAGCACCTGCTGCTGGAAGCGGTGGAATACCGACTCGATACTCTTGCCCTGTGCGTTATATGGGGCAGTAGCACGAGCCACACGACAGATCGCCGAGAAGAACTGCTTGGCAACCTTGTTTTTCTGACCGCCCTGATTGTCGGTTACAATCTCGAAAGGCTTATGCCCAGCCGTCTCAACAGCCATACGGAACGCTCTATATTGAGCATCGAAGTTTTCGGTCTTGCTGATGTGATAGCCCAAGAGGGTTTCGCTGTACGCATCAATAACCTCATAGACCTGTACCGAGCGCATCACCAACTTGCCACCCTCATAAGCCTTGTAGTAGAGGTTGAGTTTCGTACCATCACCATACCACAGGGCATCACGCACAATCGGCATATCGGTCTTATGCTGGCGGGCGAAGAGTTGCTTGGCTGCATACTCACCATACACCGCATCATACCACAACGGTTTGACATCTGGGCGTTCCAGATATGCCAACAGAGCATTCTTCGAGCGAAGCGGTTTCCAACCCTTCTTCTCGGCTATACGATTGAACTCATCGAACACCTGCTGCGTTGTATAGACAGGGATATGGCTACGGCGCAAGGCAATAATCTGACGACCTGCCTCCTTGGTTATCTTCAAGGTGTTGCCATTGCCGAACTTACCCGATACAAGGCAAGAATAACCCTCCTTGCCATATTGGCGCAACTTATCACGCAGACGAGCCTCACTCTTCGGAAGGGTGTGATTATAAACCTCTCGAAGTTGCTCCGCCATAGCGAAGATATTAGACCATATAATCGGGGTGTTATTGTTGCACGCTCGGCGCATCGCCTTCTGGGTGTTGAGCGAGTCTCGGAGGGCGTTCAACACTCGTGCGTTGATGATGTACTCCTCCTGCTTATCTTCTGGGATACTCTCGCCATTGGCGAGCTTATGAGTGCGGAAAAACTCCTGCGCTGCCATATCTTGGGGCAGCGATATCTCCTCTCGTTTCATTATGGTTTCAGGGTCGCCATACTTCGCCTCGAAACGCTCACGGAAGCGCAATGGTAGCGAACTGTACTCTATCAAAGCATACGAGCCAAGACCCTTGCCCTGACGCAGTACATTGAAATTGCCCTTGCTGGCATTCCACTTGTAAACAGAGAGGCTCATCACTGCCTCGCCATCGTCAGCTCTTGTAAGGTCTTGGACCGTAACCGCTATTATCTTACCGTAAAACTCCATTGTGTTTCTCTTTTTTTGTTTTGGCCCTGCATCGGGGTTCGAACCTGAACCTACGATTTCTCGGCTGTGCACCGCCGACTCATCGCCGCACTACCATTGTGCTATGCAGGGATACCGCTACGTCTGTGCTGTCATCTACAAACTCTGCGGTTATTGGCTATATGCAACCTACTGCTAAACCGTGTTCGTCCATCTGACATGTGAAGCCATCGCTTACTAACTTGGTCACTACGCTTGGACAGCAACGGGTAATGTGAATAGTCCATTTAGTGGTGCCGAGGTCGCCCACAAAATGGTTCTTGGGCATATTGATTTTTATCTCTGTTGAGTGGTGCTGGGCTATGATAGCCATTGCCTTGTTGAACTGTTCGCGTGTCATATTGCTAATCGTTAAAAGTTATATCGTTAATGTTGCGGAGACCAGCGATTGTATTAGTGAGCATATTTACATACTGTGTAAGCTCGTGGTTGCGTCTCCATAGGTTATCGTATAGCTCCATCTTCTCAGGGTCGGCGTCTGGGTATATTGCACGATGCACTCTTACCAACTCCGCCTGTTCTGCTCGGTTGCGGGCATACTCTCGGCGTGCCTTCGCAATCCTTTGCTCTAAATCTTTGATTATACTATCCATATTTACTCTTCATTTAATGAGTCAGACAATGATTGGGCATCATACACAATGCGAGTCCAGTCGTTCATTACTACATTAGTAAACTTCTTTATCACCTCGCTGCCACATGAGATGATTGCCTTCTGTTTGCTGTTTTCAAACTCTACTCGAACACCATTCGGGAAGGTTTGAATGATGCCTACAACTTCCCCATGTTCGTGTATATACTCTGTTTGACAATTTGGGATAAAGCCCTCCGGTGTCTGAATGTTGTTTTTGACAATACCCCCATTGTTCAATGCGACCTTGCGGATCTTTTTTGCCAATTCACTGTTGGTAACATAATTCAGAGCTGCCCATACAGTTTGGCGGCTAACCTTAAATAGTCGGCTTAATTGAGCCTTTTTTGAGTTTGGTAAATCGATGAACTTCATATCCTATTCTTTATTAGTAAATATCCTATTGTTTAATCGATAAAAATCATTACCTTTGTTCCCGTCTTAACAGTTAAGACGATGCAATATTAGTAGTTTATTTTCTAATATACAAATTATTTGCGAGATTTTTTTCTATTATTTTTATGGGAGCAATAGAGAGATTACGCCAATTTGTTGAGTATAAAGGAATTAGCAAATATCAATTTTACAAGGCGACAGGTCTTGCGAATGGGTATCTTGACAGAGATGGCAGTATTGGTAGTGATAAATGCGAGAAGATAATCTCGCAATATCCGGAAATAAGTTTAGAGTGGTTAATTCTTGGCGTAGGGGATATGCTAAGGGGATGTAACACCTCAGCACCAACAATACAAGAGCAGTTCCCCCTTCGCACGGATCGAACCATAGGGTTGCAGAGCATACCGCTTTACGAACTTGATGCGACTGCGGGATTAGTGTCTTTATTCGATACGGAAACACGCCATATACCAATCAACCATTTGCAGATACCTGACCTCCCTCCGTGCGATGGAGCTCTATATGTGCGAGGCGACTCAATGTATCCTCTGCTAAAAAGCGGCGATATCGTACTATATAAAGAGATACCCAACGAAGTGCAGAGCATCCTCTGGGGCGAGATGTATCTGCTGTCGTTCACTCTTGATGGCGAGGACTATATTACTATTAAGTATATTCAGAAGGGCAACGACGAGAGCACAGTCCGCCTAGTAAGTCACAACCCTCATCACTCGCCAAAGGACATACCGGCAGACTCTATTCGAGCACTGGCTCTGGTCAAGGCGAGCGTACGCTTCAACACTATGGGATAGCGTTTGTTCAGGAAGTTATCTTCCCGATGATACGCTTTTCACACACTTTTTACACACAAAAACAGCGAGGTACGCAATGTATCTCGCTGTTTTTCATTGTTTTACACATCTAAATAATAGCTATTCAGTATGTAAAATTATGTCATTAAGGGGTAGTTTGAGAGCCGTTTTTGTGCAAAAAATAGGGAAATATTGTTGTTAAATAGTATTTTGAGAGCACAATTTTACGGCAAAAACTAACCCTAAACCTATCCCTAACGCATACATTTCGTTTTGAACTTGCAAAAATAGGCTATCCCTAAACTCAACCCTAAACCTATCCCTAAACTCAATTGTTCGGGGAGGGGCAAGGGTGCAATCACCGCTATTTGAAAGGTCTTTGAGTAGTGTTTGAACGCCTGATTTGAACGCTTCGAAGGTACACCGGCAAGGTAGCGAGCGACAAGGGCACACAATAGCCCAAAATCGCCCTTCTGGTGGCTTTTAGCGTGGGGTTAGCATAACTATATAGATACAACAACGCCCCGAAATTAGGCGGTTTATTGCCGTTTTTCAGGGCGATGTAACATCATAACTTGAACAGTGTGTTCAAATTGCAGTCGAATGTAACACAAAAGTAACGCCGATGTAACATTTCGTTTCGCAAGGCTTCGGGGCTATCAATCTCTCTAACTATTTGATAACTAAATAGGTTACATCTCTATGCTCCTCTATACTGTTATACACATTTCGTTTTTACCCCCGTATATAGTATTTGAGGGCTTTAACGAGAACCCGCCATTTGCATCAATTAGGATAAGAAAAAATAAAAAACATAAGAAAACTATGAACAACCCAAAACGACGTGACACAGATGATCTGAAAGACGAGATTCGTACAGCCTTGGTATCGGCTTTTGCGACTTGTATTGTATGCGGACTAATCGCATTATATTCCGATAGGGCTACAACAACCATTGTTGTTATGATTTGCGGTGTAGGTGTTATCCTGCTTTTGTCTGCAATTACCGCATTTTTTCATTTTAGAAGACGTGATAAGTTGTTGCCTCTGACCCGTGAGGGAATTATGGACATCATTCGTTTTGAGGGATATATACCTCGATTGGAAGAAGATGGAAGAATCGTCTTTAAGGTGGAGGGTAGGCCATACCGCGTAAATTATGATGCTCCCAAATTGCATTTATGGCATGGCTTTGCTGTGTTGCCATCGGAGCATAAGGTGAAAGTTGCCCAAATAAAGGAACTCGCAACAGCAGTTAGTAAAGGTATTATAATGGCAGAAATTGATGTTAAAGAGTTCCCTGACGAAGATATGGTGGGAATTTCCGTATCTCTTTATGCTTTTTGCCATTATGATGAGGAATTGCGAAATACATTCCCTATATATCTCGATATCATTCAGGAGGCGATGGCCCGTTTTAACCAGAATTTGGAGTTGTTGTCAAATGAGTTACCTCGCCGCAACGATATTTACCAACCCGAATTCCGATGGTTGCCCGATGTGCTGTTTAAGGCTGTCACAGAAAAAAGAATTACGTTAGAGGCTCTGACCGACGAGGAGTGGTTGCGTGAAAATATCCAGAACAAAGCCTCTTCGCCAGAGATGGCCAAGGAGTGGGACTTGTTCAGAATTAACCGCGTGGATAACTATGGCGATTATAAACTTATCGTCTATCAGTTCCCCGAACCAAAGGTTGTGCCAGAGGCAAAGTATGGCGCAGTGCTGCTGAATACCCAATCGCTTGAAATTGACTACTATACATTGGAGAAGACCTTTAACGACAAATGGGTATATGGCAGTATGTCATCGGAAAGCCACAATAACTATGGCGAGGTTGATTCGCCCGACCTGGAAAAGTTCATAGAATGGATTTTCACCAAAGATAAACAAATCGTCGCCAGCCGTGATTACACAAAAGAGAGGCAAGAAACTATAAATTGAGAAGATTATGAATTCAAATACACAAAACGATTCGTTAAGTAATATTGATGTAAACACTTTTACGGTTGAGAATGTGATGGATTATCTGAAACAAGAGGGATATTATTCCGAAATAGATGAATTCGACAGCCGAGTCATAAGATTCAAATATCAGGACGAAACAATATCTATTGTGGTGCAATCGGATTTCTGTAAATGCGTTACATCGTGGGCTATCAATGTGGATAGAAATGATGTAAATGCTATCAAAGATGCAATACAGGTGGTTAATAATAAACTTTTACACATTATCCAGTTATGGGAATATGATACTGATACTATTGTTTTTGATATAGGACATCGAGTAACATCGATTGAACAATTTAAGCAAATATTCAAGCCCATATTGGAATTAGCGATACAATGCCAAAAGCTGTTTTTAGATGAATATGTTAAGATAACGGGAACACCTATGCATATTGACAGAAAGTCAGTTGTTAAATAATAAAACTATGAAAAACTTTATATCAAAACTTTTTGATTACATATCAAGCCGCAGGAGTAGCGAGCAAAAGCCAGATCCATTATATCGTTTCGTGGAGGCCCAAAACAAAAACTATGGAATCGCTTTGCAGGAGATAAAGTCGGGCAAAAAGCAGACTTGTTGGATATGGTACATATTCCCGCAATTAAAGGGCTTGGGGAAGAGTGCTTTTGCTGACTATTATGGAATAAAGGATATGCAGGAGGCAAAACAATACCTCGCACATCCGAAATTGGGCAAGCGATTAAGAGAGTGTGCCGAGGCCCTGCTCGCAGTCGAGGGTAGGGTCGTGAGGGATATTTTCGGCGAACTCGATGCGATGAAAGTGCGTTCTTCGATGACACTTTTTGATTTGGTCAGCCCAAACGATATCTTTGCACAAGTGCTTGAAAAGTACTACGACGGCAAACGATGTGAACTAACATCACAATACACCACAACCAGCCATGGTGGTATCCTGGGTGCTATACTCGGCGATATTGCAGGGTCGCGATTTGAGTTCCGCAACGAGAAATCAACCGATATAAAACTCTTTACCGAAGCAGATGATTTTACTGACGACTCGGTTATGACTATTGCTGTTGCCGATTGGTTGATGACAAGAGCATCGTTGCCCAATATTATGCGAGATTGGGGAGATGGATACCCTGATAGGGGTTATGGCGGTATGTTCTATGAGTGGTTATTCCCGCTGGATGAGAGTGAAATGGGACCTTATAACTCTTTCGGCAATGGTGCAGGTATGCGAGTTAGTCCTTGCGGATATATTGCTCGAACTCTTGATGAGGCTCTTGACCTTGCCAAGCTGTCGGCCGAGGTTACGCACAACCACCCCGAGGGTATTAAGGGCGCACAAGCGATTGCTGCTGCAATATTCCTTGCTCGCCAACACACTCCTAAAGAGGAGATTCGCCGATATATAGAGCAAACTTTTGGCTACGACCTGCAACGCACTTGCGATGATATACGCCCGACCTATGAGTTTGATGAAACTTGTCAAGGCTCTTGCCCCGAGGCGATTATCGCCTTTTTGGATAGCACCGATTATGAGTCTGCAATCCGCTTGGCAATCTCGTTGGGTGGCGACAGCGACACAATCGCCTGTATGACGGGAGGCATCGCCGCCGCCTACTATGGCATTCCCGATTGGATAGTAGAAAAAGCTGTTAAATACCTGCCCGCAGATATGATTGATATAATCAACCGCTTTGACGGCAGAGAGTTGAAGAAATAGTAATTTCATACACTCACAACCCTATTTCATACAATGCGGCGGAAAAGGTTTGCCAAGAATAAATAAGATTTATAACTTTGCTGTTGAAATTATAACCGATGAAGAAACATCTTATCATATCCACATCTATCGATCTGGTGCGTATAGCACCCGAGTGTATCGTCTATATCTTGTCGGACGGCAATTATTCGACACTGGTGCAGACCGATGGCGAGGCTCGTATGCTCTCTTATCAGTTGGGGCAAATCGAGAAAATGATTGAGTCGCAGTTGGGCGTGGAGGGTAATGTGTTTATCCGCATCGGTAAAAGTCTAATCATTAACCGCTCCTACATCTATCACATCAACCTTTCGCGACAGAAACTCATTATGTCGGATGTGAATAGATTTAACTACTCCCTTCAACCCTCGAAGGAGGCTTTGAAGCAGTTGAAGGAGCTATTGGAGAAGGAGGCCAAATAGTATGAAAGATGAGAAGGATATTCGCGATGACGAGATTCGCATCATAGGCGATATATACGATGAGCAGCCGTCCGGGAAACCGAAATGGCCGTGGGTGGTGGTTGTGGCCATTGTGATAGCCTTGATTGCGGCTGTGTGCATCTGGCACGGGAAACGTCATTCCGAACTACACGAGAGTGAACCTGCGTTTTTCGACCCTTACGATGTCGAGATTATCGTGCCGCCGATGCCCATCAAACATAAGATGCTGGGTAGCAAGGTCGATTCCCTCGCACGCGGATTTTGTGAGATTCGCGATACTACGATTAACGACATTCCGCTGCGAATGTACTTCCCGCACAATGCCTCGATGTCGCTGCATATAGGCAAGATGAACCAATCTGACGAAACGGTCATCTTTACCGCACAGGCGGCCGATATCCGTGCCGATAATGGTAAGATTGTAGGGGCCTTTGTTTTGGCGGGCGAGCCAAAGGCGTGGGGCTTGTCGAAGAAGGGATTCTGCGCCTCGATTGATGGCAAGGTTACGGTCGGCGTGGCCGATAACTCGCCACTCTTCGAGGAGGCCACCGAGAAAGGCGGATACTTCTTCCGCCAGTATCCATTGGTTGCCGATGGACAGATTGTCGAGAACAATCCCAAGAATAAGTCGGTGCGTCGTGCCATCTGTGACCGCTATGGCGAGATTTTTATGGTCGAGTCGCTGACGCAGGAGTCATTCCACGACTTCTCGCAGGCATTGGTCGATTTGGGTGTCGAGCAGGGTGTCTATCTTTGCGGTGGCGATGCCTATGGCTGGGCCATTCAGCAGGACGGCACACGCCACGAGTTCGGTGTCCCCAACTTCTACACCGGCCGCCGCCGTATACCCAAAAACACAAGTTATATCGTTTGGAGAAGGGAGTAAATTTATGGCAAAATAGTAAAAAGTAGAGTTATGGCAAAAAGAAGCCCAAGAAGCCCGGAAGCAATTAAGGATTACATACTATATGATTTCTTAAAAAAACATACAGAGATTGTAGAAAGATTTGATGATGTGTATGTGATAGATATTGAGGGCCAATATTTCATTCGTCTAGCATGTAAGGGACGTTTTTATATATGGAATTGCTCCAGAGATAGAATAGAATCATTGCGCTTGAGAGAAGGCTATGATTGGATTGCAGCGGGCAATGGAAGTCTTGCCCCTGTGAAATTTGATGGGAAATGGGGATTTATTGGTTTATCAACTGGTAATATTATTACTTGCCAAGAAGTTATTCCTTGCAAATACGATGAGGTCGGATCTTTTAATGAAGGATTGTCTCGGGTTAAATTAGATGGTAAATATGGTTTCGTAGATAAGTCTGGCAAACAGATTGTCGCGTGTGTGTATGATTATGTAGGTGATTTTCATGACGGACTAGTACATGCTCATCATTATAACCTCGGATCAGGTGAATTCTGGAATTCATATTTCGATAAGTATGGCGAACTGCAAATTCAGTTGTGTAGATATGCTGGTATGGATGATTTTTTTGAAGGTTTGGCAGCGGTTAAAATAAACGTTAAATGCGCCTTTAAAGATGACTGCGGTTTGCCGGCGGTTAAATTCATTGATAAATGGGGTTTTATAGATAAGACTGGCAATGAGGTTATTCCTTGTAAATTTAATAGAGTGTATAGATTTAGCGAGGGCTTAGCGAGGGTCAAATTGAATCGTAAATATGGGTTTATAAATAAATCGGGTAAAGAAATTATTCCTCTGAAATATGATGATGCCACAGATTTTAACGATGGTTTAGCGGGAGTTAAATTATATGGCAAATGGGGCTTTATAGACAAGACGGGTAAAGAAATTATTCCTCTGAAATATGATGATGCCACAGATTTTAACGATGGTTTAGCGGGAGTTAAATTATATGGCAAATGGGGCTTTATAGACAAGACGGGTAAAGAAATTATTCCTCTGAGATATGGATATATAGGTGAATTTCGCAATGGTTTAGCACTCGCTCAATGTGGTTGGAAATATGGATTTATAAATTTGTGTGGCAGAGAAGTTATCCCATTAAGATATGACGAGGCATGTGAATTTAGCGAAGGTCTGGCCGCTGTTAAAGAAACGTTTCCTAGATACCTCCGAAATGAAGAAGGTGCCGACTTTTGGGGCTTTATAGATGAACGAGGTGAAGAGGTTATTCCATTAAATATAAATGCTTATTATGCAGGACCATTCCGAGACGGTCTAGCTGCAGTTGGGGAATTTAGAAGTAGACACTATTACTATATTAACCGTAATGGCGTGAAGGTTAAGGAGGTTAAAGTAAAATAAAACCCTTATGAAAAAACTGATTTTTACGGCTATTGTGTCGTTTATTTTGGGTGCGGCGGTGTCGCTGGTGACATTGCCGGTGATTATTAGCAGTATGTTGACTGATGTGTGGGGTAGTGACGGGGAAGCCGAGGTGCAGGTGAGCCTCTCAACCGATGGCGTGAGCTGGGATACGCCGGCCAACAAGGAGGGTGTCATCCTGCTCTACAACAACTTGCCCGAGAGTGTTAAGCAGATGTGTCGCCGCGAGTATGCCTCAAAGGTTGCCAACGGCACAAACCCCATAAAGCTGAAATACCCCGAGGGCGAGCTCTATTTCGACTGGGAGCAGCAGACTTTCCAGATTTGCAGCGAGGGGGTAAACCTCACCGTCGAGGGCATCGACAAGGCCTTCTGCGACGAGCTTTTCCTCGGAAAGTAGCAGGAAACGACATACCGCCGAGTGTATGAAATCTCACCTTGCGGAGTAGTTCATACAGCCGAGAGCAGAGTTGGTACAATCAAGCAAAATTTGCTTGGTTGTACTTTTTTTATTTCGCAGTTTTGCAATAGCAAAACAAACAGAAAGCAAATATTATTAACCATAAAAAAGTTTAAGACTATGAAAAAGGTTTTTTCAACATTGCTGGTTTTGAGCATTGCAAAAAGTGCTGCATCCTCTGACCTCTCGACCTATGGTAAGATTTCAATGATAGATGATTATGGTAGCGGATCTGGTGATGTAGCGGGAATCATATTTGTCCTGCTATTGCTTGGTGCTATATATCTTTTTTCAAAATGGATTGAAAAGAAATAACATTATTAACCATAAAAAAGTTTAAGATTATGAAAAAGATTATTTTGATTGCGATGGCTATTGTCGTTGCGTTGGGTTTGATGAGTTTTACAGCATCAGATGAACGTCGTCCCGATTTTGGAGATTCAAAGGCTGTTTATTCGGGTCCTTGTGGCAATTATTCGGTAGATGTGAATACACTTACCAAGATGTATTATATGCTGCCTGCCAATATTCGTAAGGATTTCGATAAGGCATTTGAGCAGTCTGGCCATTTGTTGTTTGATGGAACTGTTTGCTCGGTATATGATATAAAACTCGTTGGTAAAAGAAATCACGAAACAGATAATTATGATTTTACTATTACCTATCAAGATCATATTATTAAAATAGACAATATTGAACTACGAGATGTTTCGGATTTGTTTAATTTCCATATAGTAGGCTAAATAACGAAAAAAGGAGGGGAAGGCTATTCTTCCTCTCCTTTGATAAAAATTTACATTCAGAAAAGTGTATGAAAAACAACCTCTACAAGATGATTATTTTAGCGGCAATAGCCGCTTTTTGGGTGGGGTGCAATCGCCGGCAGCAGGTGCAGAATGTGCCGGAAGTATCGGTGGCAGAAAGAGCCTCCGATGCAGAGTGTAATCCCACAGAAAATGCCATTTACTATTGGCGAACAACATTTTCACTGAACTCCGACGAGAAGGCTTTTCTTCGCCGTCACAATATCAGCCGACTATATCTGCGTATGTTCGATGTGGCCGTGGAGGAGAATTACCTCAAAACGGGCTATGATGTAGTGCCGATTGCTACGACGCGATTCAGGGATTCCATACCATCGAATGTCGAGGTAGTCCCTGTGGCATATATAACAATAGATGCCCTGCGGGAGTTGGCAGGACGAGAAAAGTGGTATGCCGAGAAGATTGTGGATAGAATGTTGGCGATGTGTTCCTATAATGAGTGTGGCACAATCAGTGAACTGCAATTGGATTGCGACTGGACTTCCACGACAAAAGATAGTTATACAGTGTTGTGTGAAGAGGCGAAAAAGTTACTTGCGGAGAAAAATATCGAGTTGAGTATAACCATACGCCTGCATCAATTGCAAGAGACACCTCCGCCGGCAGACCGAGGCGTGCTGATGCTCTATAATACGGGTGCGTTGAAGAATTACTATGCCAAAAATTCCATACTCGATTACCGTGATGTTAAGCCCTATATGTACAATGTAATACGATACCCAATTCCGTTGGATTATGCCTATCCGACATTTGGTTGGGGCGTGAAGTTCCGCAATAAGAAGTTTGTGTCGATAGTGTCAAATCCAGATACCGAACAGGTCGGTGCGGGAGAGTCAATTCGCCGTGAGCGACCATCGGTGAAGGAGATTTTAACCATAAAGAAACTCACGGAGAATTGTCTTGGCAAGGCGAGAAATAGAAATATCCTGTATCATTTGGATAGTGAACAACTCAAAAATTACTCGGAAGATGAAATCAATAAAATATTTGCTCGTTAGTCTGCTCGTTTTTTGCTCGATTAACCCCTCATTGGCCTGTTGGGGGAATTGGTATGTTCCTGGCGGCTATTATATGTATCGTGGCTACGAATATGTCAAGCCCGACGCCTATGTCGAGCCCGGTGATTATTACCCCGGAAAATATGAAAATTGTAAGGACTGGCAACGGCTTACATCACGCGAAATTCCAATCGACGATATAAGTTATGTGGTCTATCGAATGTCTCTCGAAGATGTGGAGGAGATGTATGATAATCCGCAAAAGCATTATGATAATAAATTCGCCGAGTGGATTACAAAACGCGATAAGACGATGCTTGATTTTTTGATATTGGCAAAGACCAACTCTTATGTGCGAAGCCAAATGAACTCTCGCTGGTACTATCCCACAATGAAAATTGGTGCGAGAATGTCTATCGAGGAGATTGCCGAAAAGGCCCTAGCCTCAAAGTCAAAGTATAAGCATTTGCGAGATAGATATCTTTTGCAGGCCGTCAGAGCCCTCTTCTCGTCAGGGCGTTTTGCAGAGTGTATCGATTTGTGGGATAAGGAGATTAAATTCCTCCCCGAAAGCAATCTTATGCGTCAGTTGTGCCATTCGTATATCGCCGGTGCATACTATCGTACCAATCGTACGGAGGAGGCAATCGAGTATTTTGCCCAGATTGGCGATGTGCAGTCAATGCTATATTGTGTGGGTAAACCAGGGCATAGCAAGACAACATTGAGCACTCTCGAATTTGTCTGCCAATATAATCCTGATGCAGCAGACGTTCGTTATGCATTGCAACATCATATCCGCAACCATGAACCAACCGGCGAATATTATATGAGAGACGAGGAGCCTGATTGCGATGGTACATGGTATGATGATATATGCACACTATGTATGAATGTGGTCAATGGAAGCAAATCAAAGGATAAAGCGTTTTGGTATTATACACTTGCTTTTATGTCCGACTTAAAGGGTGAAATATACAAAGCCAACTATTGGCTGGATTTGGCCGAGAAGTGTAAGACATCACAATTTATTACGGAGTCAATTGCTGTTATGAGGATATATTTAGATGCCAAATTGTCGGTCTATAACTCCGAATATGAGCAGAAGTTGTTTGCCCAGTTGAAGTGGCTGGACAGCAAAATAGTGAATAATATAACAGGTTATGTTCGTGAAATGACAGCCAAAGGTTATCGCCTGCTAAACAATGAAAGTTATTACTATTGGAACGATATGTTGCGTCGTATCCTGCTCTCGGAGGTGTGCCCGCGAATGATTCAGGCAGGCAAGCCAATAAGAGCCTTACAGTTGGCAAATATGGCAGACAATAGACTGTTGGGCATTGTGAATAAGCGAATTGATTGGAATGGTAAAACGCATACTATGAGGGAATATCGTTATAGTGCAGAGCATTCCAACCTTATTGATTATAGTAACCACTTTTTTGAGATGGTAGATTCGCTGGGTGTGAATAATGCCAAGTCATATTTACAACGCGTGGAGAGTCCGCGTGGAGAGTTCGATTCGTTCCTTAATGCCAGGGGTTATACCGACCGTAACTATTTGTATGACATTGTCGGTACGCAGTGTTTGCGAACGATGCAATATAGTGAGGCGGTGAAATATTTTAAGCCGATTAGCACAGCATTCCAATATCATCACAACCTCTATATGGACTACGACCCATTTTGCGTGGAGCACGAACCGATTAAGCAGAAACAGAATTTCAAATATGACTTTGCCAAAGAGATGTGCTTCTTGCAGTGGAGTATAAACACGACACAAGATCCTAACCGCAAAGCGGAGTTTATGGTTAAGTACGCTATGGGAATACGCAACTCGTTCACCTACTGCTGGGCATTGACGCAATACTACAAAGGGACAAGTTATTATGGGCAGGTGTGTGAAAAACGTGATTGGCAAAACGATATCAATACGCAGGTAGCACTTGCAAAGTCAAAGGCGATGGTAGCACTTGCACTTGAAATTATTTCTGACGACGAGGTAAGTGCGAATATCCTCTACGATATGTGTAACTATAAAACCGTAGCCAACAAATACCCAAATTCTAAAAAAGGAATGTTGATTAGAGGCTCGTGCGACCATCTTATCGATTACCATGCGGAGAAACCGTAGAGTCTATTACTACGACCATACGACTAATGATAAAACCGCAAAACGGATTATTTGAGTGACGGTTGCGGGAGTCAATAGATAGAAGCGATTTCGATGGTTATACGACTGTCGGGGTCGCTTCAATATTATTCCGAAGCAACTGGCCAAGAATGAGCCATTGGTAATTGTTGTGAATAAATATGCAACATTGGTGTGTTGCTATGTGGGGCTGTGGGGTGGAGTTTCGGGGTGTTGGGGAGAGTCGTTTTTGGGGTGTGAAGAGGTCTATAATGTGTGGTTTATGGGGGTGTAATCATAATTTTTGATGATTGAAATCGTCAAAATAACATTATGTGGCGATTGTGGTATTCTTCGTTATAGCATATTTTTGCAGATATAAAATATGTACATTATTATGTCACGAAGAGGCTTTTGCATATTTATATTACTACTGCTCTCTGCATTCTCGTC
The DNA here is from genome assembly GCA_964594305.1 of uncultured Alistipes sp. Lineage (GTDB taxonomy): Bacteria > Bacteroidota > Bacteroidia > Bacteroidales > Rikenellaceae > Alistipes. The sequence goes on from CAZQMC010000022.1 coordinate 20,072, forward strand.
TGCTGTCGCACAGGAGGCCGAGAACATCGTTTGTGTAGAGTTGATAGACTCTTCGGAAAAAGAGCCGCTGGGTTTTGCCCTCGGCACGCTTCAAAATATCAAGACCCGTCGAGAATATGGTGCCATAGCATCGGCCGAAGGTGTGTGTCGTTGGGTAAATCTGCCTATGGGCGACTATCAGGCCAGAGTGATGTATATGGGGCGAGAGTTCCATTTGGGGCGCATCGTTGTCGATGGTCGGGGTGCCGACCTGTCGTTTGAGGTAGATGTTAATCCTGAAAATATCGCCGAGGTGGTGGTAACGGCCGCAGAGTCGCAAGGAATGACGAGTTCGTCGTCGATTGGTCGTGAGGCAATGAGCCATATACAGCCGTCGAGCATCGCCGATTTGATGGCTCTTTTGCCGGGTGGGAAATCGGCAGACCCGGCGTTGTCGGCTCCGCAGCAGATTCGTATCCGCGAGGCAGGGTCAATCACTTCGGAGGATTATGCTACGGGGGCATTGGGTACGTCGTTTGTTGTCGATGGCGTGCCGATGAATACCGATGCCAATATGCAGTCGGTGCGTGTGGCCACAAGCCTCAATGCGGCCGACAGTTATGGCTTTTTGAATCGTGGTGTCGATACTCGCTCGGTATCGACCGACGATATAGAGTCGGTAGAGATTGTACGAGGCATACCCTCGGTTGAATATGGCGATTTGACAAGCGGACTTGTTTGTATCAGTCGCAAGCAGGGCGGACGAGATTTGGCTGCTCGCTTTAAGGCCGATATGAGCAGTAAATTGTTCTATGTGGGCAAGGGCTTCGAGTGGGATAGAGAGAGTAGTCGCCTGACGATGAATGTCGGTGTGGATTGGCTCGACTCGAAGAATGACCCGCGCAATGTACGTCAGAGTTATAGCCGTGCTACGGCTATGTATCGTGTGGGGTATGAGTGGCAGCGTGGTGATTATGGCCATAGCGTGAGCGGAAGCATCGATTACACCGGCTCGTTTGACCGCAAAAAATCGGATAAGGATTTAGACGAGGGTACGCGCGGCCCGATAGAGACCTATAAGGCGGATTACAATCGTATGAATTTTATGGCATCGTGGCGTATGCGTGCTCGTGCCGACCAATTGTTGCGCTCATTAGAGGTTACAGGCTCGGTGACAAATGAGGCGAGCATAGCCGATAGTTGGCGTTATGTCGCTATGGGTGCCGAATTGCCGCTCTCGACCACGCTGGAAGAGGGTGAGTATGATGTAATAACCCTGCCTGCGCAATATGAGGCCACCTTGCGTGTCGAGAGCCGTCCTTTTTATGCCTTCTTTAAGAGCGTGGCTACATTGGGATTTAATACCGAGCATAGCGACAACTCATTTAAGTTGGGCGTGGAGTGGCGTATGAACAAGAACTATGGTAAGGGTTATATCTTTGACGCCGAGCGACCAATCTCCCCGACGATGAATTTACGTCCTCGCGCCTATGATGTTATTCCGGCGCAGCACCAAACCTCGGCATTTGCCGAAGCGATGACAAATATCGTTGTGGGGGAGTTTGATTTTGCTCTTATGGCGGGTGTGCGCTCTACCACGCTGCTCAATTTGGGCGACGACTACGCACTGAATGGCAAAACCTATTTCGACCCACGCCTGAATGTGAAGATATCGCTACCGAGTATGTCGCTCGCCGGCAAGGCGTTGTTGTTCTCGATAGTGGGAGGTGCCGGCTGGCATACTAAAATGCCTACAATGTCGCAACTCTTCCCCGACCCGATTTACTACGACCTTCAACAGATGAACTATTGGCCCACAAATCCCGATTTGCGCCGCATAAATGTAAAGGTATTTCGTATTGACCCGACAAATCACTCGCTTATGGCGGCACGAAACTTTAAGTGGGAGGTGCGTGGCGATGTCGCTTGGAATGGATTTACACTCTCGGTAACCTATTTCAAGGAGGATATGAAGTCGGGATTCCGTAGTGGAGATAAGGCGGAGCGATTTATATATAAAAAGTATGACACACAGTCGCTTGACCATGGCTCTTTGACTGCGCCTCCATCGTTGGATACGACTCCCTATGTCATGGATACCACTTTGGTTGAGTACTCTGTGTACAACAACGGTAGCCGTACGCGTAAGGAGGGTGTGGAGTTTGTGTTCTCGACGAAGCGTATCAATGCCATAAGGACAAAATTGACCGTTACGGGAGCATACTTCCGTACGCGTTACAGCAATAGCCAGCCTGAACTATATTCGCCTTCGGTTACAATCAATGGCAAGGCATACCCCTACATCGGTTGCTATGAGGTCGGAACGCAGAACTACGAACGCGATATGTTAAATACCAACTTCATGTTCGATACGCAGATTCCGAAGTTGGGATTGGTATTTACCACCTCGTTCGAATGTAGTTGGTTTACGGGCCGCCGAACGATGCCTTATAGCGCTTATCCCGAATATTATATCGACAAAGAGCTTAATCGTTATCCCTTCACCGAGGCTTCGGCTCAGAATGGTATCTTGGCACATATGGTACGCACGGCAAATGAGACGATATTCCGCTACACCAAAGTACCGTTTGCTATGGATATAAATTTGAAGGTCACAAAACGCCTCTACGATGACAAGATTTCGGCTTCGATGTTCGTAAATCGTATAATTCACTACTATCCGACTTATGAGAGCAATGGAGCTACTATTCGCCGTAGTGCAGTGCCTTATTTCGGCATGGAGTTAAATTTCAGGTTGTAGAATGAGAATATTACAGAGGATAATATATTTCGGTGTGGCGATTTTGATGCTCTCGGCTTGTGAGTGCAAGTACGACGAGCAGGAGTTGCTTTCGCAGGTGATTATAGTGATGGAGTTGCCCGATAGCGATGGTGACGGCGTGAGCGATGTCTGCGAGTCGGTGGTGCCTATGCAGGCATCCTTCCTGACGGAGTACAATACTCGCGACAGTTACACTTTTGGTACATTTCGATACACCACCCAAGGAGAGTTGCAGTCGGTCGTAGAGTTGCGCAAAGGGCTCTATACGCTTATGTTAGATGCCACCGTCTATCTCCCCAATGGAGATGTACGCATGGCACGCTGTGCCGAGTATGCCCAGCCAAATACGGCAGTGAAGATTCTCGGCGATAGCGAGGTGTTGCGATTAAAAATGAGTTACATTTATTAGTATGATACGACGCATAACCATAATATTACTTTGCCTGTGGATGGTTTTGCCTGCTGTGGCTCAACGAAGAGATACACTCTCGTCGATTGAGCGTGCGGCATTGGCCGACGATGCAGTGACGGAGGTTGTCTCGTTGGCTTATGATGCGTCGGTTGCGGCTTCGGCCCTGCGACGCAGAGTATCACTCTCGTCACTCGCTTTGCGCTATGATATGCGTCAGGAGCAGGAGGCCATGTTGCAACAGGAGGGTGATGGAGTGTCGTTGGGAAGTGTTGAGGCCAAATCCTACAAACACTTGAATAGCCGCTCTACGGTCGAGGCAAATGCTTCGTATCGGTTTGGTGTGAAAAATAATGTGTGCTGGAATTCGTCGTCGGATTACCGACTTTTGGCACCATATATCACAGCCGACTCGATAGGTGGTAATCTCGACACCGAGCAGTATAAGTTCGGAGGCAGTTATGCCTATCGTGGTGAGCGTTTTACCTATGGCGTGGGTGCCGAGTACAGGGCTTTGCACGAGTGGCGCGAGGTTGACCCTCGTCCGCGTAATATTACCTCGGATTTGCAGGCGCAGATTGCCGGAGGATATAATTTCGAGCGTTATATGTTGGGCTTGTCGGCCTCTGTACGCATCTATAACCAAGACCACAATGTGACCTACTACAATGTCAAAGGAGCCAATACAAGCCAACTGCCGATGACGGGACTTGGTACTTATTATGACCGTTTTGCCGGTGCTGTGAGCGATTATTTGAGTTACGAGTTCAAGGGAGCGGGCTATTCCGCAGCGTTGCAACTTGTCCCTCGTGAGGCTGATGGCTGGCGTGCTATGGCAGGTTATACCTCGCTACGCATAAAGCGAGATATGCCGCAATATAGCAATATTACCCTCACGACACTTCGCACCGAGACCTTCTCGGCTATGGTGGGCTATGGTACTACGACCAATAGCGTGCGTTGGGCTGTGGGCGTGGAGGGTAACGTAGAGCGCCGTCGCGGTGATGAAAATGTGCTCAATACGAGTTCTTTGAGTAAAGATATGGTTCTGGCGACCTTTACAATGTATGACTCTTATGCTGCCGAGGCCTCTGTGACGGCTGCCGTTGAGTGGCTTTTTGATTGGGGTTATCTGTTTGTGCGTCCGAGGGCAGGTGTCGAGAATCTCAATTCGGGTTATCGTTATCCGGAGCGTCGTATGAGTTTTCTTATGGTTGAAGGTGGTGCCGATGTGGGAGCCCGTTACCAAAGCGAGAAATGGCTCGCCGATATAGCCGTTGGCGGAGGTTATGCCACAGCACTCAACAGCACACTCTTCTTGCCGGCATCGGCCGAGCGTGCCATAGCCGATATGGTGCGCCGCCAATGGGCGGGCATTACTGCCGACAGGGTTTTGATAGATGCGAAGTTGTCGGCCCAGCGAGCCATAAATCGTCGCCTGTCGATATATGTGGCCGGCGTTTGGCAGATGTATAACCGCAATATCGGAGCGGGGCATATCGCTTCGGTCGAGTGTGGCATAAGGTTTTAACGGATTATCAAATATTTGTTTAACATAAAATTTATAAGAAAGATGAAAAAGGTACTATTTTTTATTGCAGCAATGATGAGCGTTGTTGCTTGTAGTGACGATGAGACATTCTTTGATATCTCGTCGGAGTTGGCTACTTCAATCTCTGCTGTTGAGCAGTCGGGAAATCAATTTACATTCTCTATCGAGAGTAGTGAGGCTTGGGCCATTACTACCGACGGTCAGGAGTGGTATAGTTTCGACAAATTGTCGGGCAATGGCTCGGCCGAGGTGACTATCACCGTCGAGGAGAACTACTCTACAAAGCCTCGCTCGGCATCATTCTCTGTTGCCGCAGGCTCTTTGCAGGCAAAGGAGTTTACCATCACACAGGCGGGTGCTACCGTCGCAGCGAAGGTGGGTGACCTGCTTATCGAGGAGATTTTCTATGCTAAAAATGCCCTTGAATCGACAGGCACACCCGATAGCCGTGCCGGTGACCAATACATCAAGATTACCAATACCACCGACCATGTCGTATATGCAGACCGTTTGGCTATCGGAGAGTCGTATATCTCTACCGATGCGCACTCAATCGTTCCCTGCTCTTGGAATCCCGATAAGCGCCCGACACATTGCCCCGTAGGTTTGGTGTTTGTTATCCCGGGCGATGGCGATGACCACCCTATTGAGGCAGGTGGCTCAATTCTGATAGCGGCAAATGCACAAGATTATACCGAGGCGAACCCCAACTCTATGGATTTGTCGGTTGCCGATTTTGAGTGGTTCGACCAATCGACAATAGAGACTATTCAAGATGTCGATAATCCCGAGGTGCCGAATGTCGAGATTTGGTTCACCTATTCTGCTTCTGTTACAACTCTTTACATGCAGGGTAAAAAGGGTTATGTTATCGCCTATATGCCCGAGGGCGTTACCGCCGAGTCATTCCTTGAAGATTATAAGTGGGTGGGAACCCAAATACAGGATTGGACAGAGTTCGAATTTGGTATTATGGAGGATGATATCGAGAAGGCATATCTTTTCCCCAATGAGTGGGTGTTAGATGCTGTAAATGTCAGCCACGCCGATATCTATACCAACCTCGCATTTGATACCTCGATGGACGCAGGTTACACATATTGTGGTGCTACGCACAATGCGGCAGACCGCTATGGTAAGTCGGTTTTGCGTAAGCGCGACGCTGCGGGTAAGTTGGTCGATACCAATAATTCGACAAACGATTTCAATCACACTTCAACGCCGTCAGTTCCGAAGGGAAACGCACAGTAACAGTATTGATAAAAAAGAGCCTGTCTAACAAGTTTTTTGTTAGACAGGTTTTTGTATATAATAAA
>CAZQMC010000023.1:0-26014 GCA_964594305.1 uncultured Alistipes sp.
TTAGGCTCAAACAAAAAAAATACCTGCCTAACATTTTTAATTGTTAGACAGGCTCATTATATATCTCGTCATTCCACAATTTACACACTCGATACCTCAAAAGTAAGCAAGACTTTATATGTGTAAATTGAATGGAATCTACATTTGTTAATTACCTCGTTGCCAAGTTCGTATCTGCGAGAGAGTATTTCCAAAGGTAGATACCAATCATTTTCGCAAGGCTGCAACTCCGTATCTACACCCTCTTGTAGTGCGAAAATGTGGTATGACATTATTTACAATGAAGTTGCATAACAAGAGGGATTTTTAGGACTGCGAAGCCCGAAAAACCGCAGCATACTTGGCGTATGTGAGGATTTTAAGGGCAAGCGTGATGCCAAAATCACCTTGTTATGCGGCTTCAATTATCTCTTTGCCTCGAACTTATACTTTCCTGAACCCACTACATATTTGGTGTAAGGGCCGTCCTTGCCTATAACCTTAACATCGGCAACCGTCGTGACAGCCTTACCATCAACCGTAACAGCATCAACCGAAGGTGAGGGAACATAAATCTCGGCGGTGGTATTGGCAGGAACTTCAACCTCCAAAGTGAACTTGCCCGGCTCGTCGTACCACTTGGCCGCAGCACGACCATAAGGCGTAACCTTGTCGGCACCCATATACTTGAAACCGCCACCCGGATTGGGGCGTACCATAAAGGTCTTATAGCCTGCCGAAATCTCCTTCAAGCCGACAGCCTCACGATAGAGCCAATCGCCCACAGCACCCTTCGAGTAGTGGTTAAACGAGTTCATACCCGTATCGGGGATTGTGCGGTCGGGTTTCATAGAGTCCCACAACTCCCAAATCGTGGTGCCGCCCATCTTCACAGAGTACAGCCAGCCCGGATAGCCTTCGTGCAGCAAGATACGATATGCCAACTCGGTGTAGCCGTTGTTGCTCAATGCGTGGCACAGATAAGGCGTACCCAAGAAACCTGTTGTAAGGTGGCCATACTCGCGCACATTCTCGGCCAAGCGTGCCGCAATCGTCGGGCGCATCGCATCGGGTATCATATCGAACTCCAAAGCAAGCACATAGGCCGCCTGTGTAGATGAAACGAGGTGTCCGCGTGGCGTGAGGTAGGCCTCACAGAAGGCCTTCTTGCACTTCTCGACGGTAGCCGCATATCGCTCGGCAACGCGAGTCTTGCCCAGCACCTTTGCCGCCTCGACAAACTGCTCGGCAGAGTGTACCATAAAGCACTGCTGAATGAGTGGGCGATAGGTTACGGCTGAACGACCTCCAAAGTCGTTCTCGGCCTGATATGCCAGCCAATCGCCATAGTGCCAGCCCGACGACCAGAGGAAATCCTGACAGTTGCGGAACATAAAGTCTATCCAGCGTTTCATACTCTCGTACTGGTTCTCCAACACCTGCTTATCGCCATAGGCCATATAGTGTTGCCACGGAATAGTAACGCCCGCATCGGCCCAACCTGTACGGCCTGCACCCATCCAGCCCGGGATACAAGGTACAAGGTCGGTAATCTCACCTCCGGGCCACTGGTCCAAAGCCAAATCCTTCAACCACTTGACAAAGAAGTTCTGCACATCGCCCAAGAAGGTCGCCGTACGGAAAAAGACGTGCGCATCGCCCGTCCAACCCATACGCTCATCACGCTGGTTGCAGTCGGTAGGCACATCGACAAAGTTACCGCGCATACCCCACTTGATATTGCTCTGCAACTGATTTACAAGCGCATTCGATGACTCAAAATGGCCCGTTTCGGGATAATCCGAGAAGATTACCTCGGCCACGAAATCGTCTAAATTGAGGTCGCCATCGATACCCTCGACCTTCAAATAGCGGAAGCCGTACCACGAGAACTTTGTCGAGAAAGTCTGCTCGCCATCGCGGCAGATATAACGAGTCTGTGCTTTGGCGGTGCGGAGGTTGGTGGTGTAGAAATTACCCTTCTCGTCCAGCACCTCGGCGTGCGAGATAACTATCTCCTGCCCCGCCTTACCATTTACCTTTACAACCTCGCGACCGACAAGATTCTGACCGAAATCCAGCACCTTCTCGCCCGCAGGGGTTACGATGAACTTCACAGGCTTAACCCTCTCGCGAGTAACGACAGGCTCCGACTCCGAGGCGGTGAGTTCGCCCAGCGAGTACGACGCCTCATTCACCTGCTGCCACGACGAATCGTCAAAGCCGACGCAGTTCCAACCCTTCTGCGCTTTGCGGGCATCGATAATCTCACCATCGTAAATTGTCGAGTGAAGAATCTCGCCCGTAGAGGCACGCCACGAAGAGTCGGTTATGACGCTCTCCTTTGTGCCGTCGGTATAGGTGATATCAAGCTGCGCAATGGCACCCACCTGATGGATGTTGTACATATAGCGGTCAGCACGGTCACGGAAGCACATACGGCTATGGTACCAGCCATATCCCAACTCCAAGCCGAAGGCATTTGCACCCTTCGCAAGCATCGAGGTAACGTCGTAGGTTTGATATTGCAGACGCTTGTTATAGGCTGTCCAGCCCGGTGTGAGGTGCGCATCGCCCACCTTCTTGCCATTTATCGATGCCTCGTACAGACCGTGTGCCGTAACATGCAGAACGGCCGAAGCGACACTCTTACCGACAGAAAACTCCTTACGCATAATGGGCGACTTATCGTCCTGCAACTGCGGCTCAATCCACTTGGCGTGCCAATCCTCCGTCGAAAAGAGACCGGTAAGCCACGAACTGCTGTTCCACTTCGACACCTTGCCCTTGTTGTCCCACACTCTCACCTTCCAAGCATAGCGCGTACCCGACTGCAACTCGGGGCCCTCATAAGGGACGGTGATAGAGTTATCGGAATTTACCTTACCCGACGACCATATACACTTGCCGCCCTTATAGACCGCAATCTCGTAGGCTGACTGCATAAGACCTCGGGCATCGCCCTTCAAAATCCAACTGAATGAAGGTGTGCGGTCGGTCACGCCCTCGGGTGCCGAGAGATGATTGACCTTCAAATCGGTAACGCTCACCTGTGCCACAGCGGGCATAGATAGCATAAGTGCCAAAAGCAGAAATAATCTCTTCATATATTTTTTGTTTTTAATTTTCAAATATGTGTAATCCGCCCTTTTGAGGACAGATTTTTGCTAAATACAAAATTACACTTTTTTATTGATTTACGCCCTCTGCATAGTGATTTTTTCACTATTTGCAATGACCTTATCGGGCTGCGGCACTACCCGACAAAATGATATATACCGCAAAAGAGCAAAATATTTTCGACAAAAGCCATTATCTTCGTGGAAATATTTCCGAAAAAGCCAATTATTTTGTATCTTTGCGACGCAAAATTTTATAAACGACTTTTTTACCCCACCTCAAAGGGGTGATGAAAGCGAAAATTATTCATTAACTTCATAATAAAAACAAAATTATGGTATCTTACAAAGATCTTGGCCTTGTAAACACCCGTGAGATGTTTAAAAAGGCTATCGAGGGTGGCTACGCTATCCCCGCTTTCAACTTCAACAATATGGAGCAGATGCAGGCTATCATCTCTGCTTGCGTAGAGTGCTCTTCTCCCGTTATCTTGCAGGTATCGTCTGGTGCCCGTAAGTATGCTAACCAGACTTTGTTGCGCTATATGGCACAGGGTGCTGTTGAGTATGCAAAGGAGTTGGGTAAGAACATTCCTATCGTTCTTCACCTCGACCACGGTAACTCATTCGAGTTGTGCAAGAACTGTATCGATATGGGCTTCTCATCAGTTATGATTGACGGTTCACACCTTCCCTATGATGAGAACGTTGCTCTTACAAAGCAGGTTGTAGATTACGCTCACCAGTTCGATGTAACCGTAGAGGGTGAGTTGGGTGTATTGGCAGGCGTTGAGGACGAGGTATCGTCAGAGGTTGCTCACTACACACGCCCCGAGGAGGTTGTAGATTTCGTGACAAAGACAGGTGTTGACTCTTTGGCTATCTCAATCGGTACATCACACGGTGCCAACAAGTTCAAGCCCGAGCAGTGTACTCGTAACGAGGAGGGTATCCTTCTTCCTCCTCCCTTGCGTTTCGACATCTTGGCCGAGATTGAGAAGCAGTTGCCCGGATTCCCCATCGTATTGCACGGCTCATCATCAGTTCCACAGGAGTATGTTAAGATTATCAACACTCACGGTGGCGCATTGAAGGACGCAGTAGGTATCCCCGAGGAGCAGTTGCGTCAGGCTGCGAAGTCAGCAGTTTGCAAGATTAACATCGACTCTGACGGTCGTTTGGCCATGACTGCAATGGTACGCAAGGTATTCGTTGACAACCCCGCAGAGTTTGACCCTCGTAAGTACTTGGGCCCCGCTCGTGACGAGTTGAAGAAGCTTTACAAGCACAAGTGCGAGAACGTTTTGGGCTCAGCAGGTCGTGTAGAGTAAGGTCTTCTCACATAACAATAGTAAAGGGCCTGTCTAACAAGTCCTAAAAAATAAAAATCGCCCCCGTCAGACACACTTCTGGCGGGGGTGAAATCGTAAAAATCAGACTTGTTAGACAGGCTCATTTTGTTATAACCTATCCTTTGAATAAATTCTTGTGCGAATATTGTCCGTTGTGAAAAAAATAATTAACTTTGTAATGTTGAGTGGGCATTAGTGTCCGTGAGACAAACATATAGAAAGTGTTTTTCGCAGTCCTTGTTAGAAAATGTGGTAGTTTTCAATGCGATGGGGCAACGAGCAACACTCATTTCTTGTATAGTTATGTGGCTATGCATTCTATTTGCATACACCCCCATACTATTCAAGTGTGGGGCATTGTATCGTTTACTATCGCAGGGTTTTACCACAACCTTCTAACAATTAAACGAAAATTCAACTCCACACTTTCTTTTTTTTACTAATCCGCACATAAGGAGTTGGGGTGCACCTTAAATTTTTTAGTCGGTATGAGTAGTGATAGCGATTCAGAAGCAAAATGGGGATGTTTAATTGGTATAATAGGAGGACCAATACTCTTTTTTCTTTGTATAGGAGCAGAATACATTCTTTCTCCTATAAGGGAGTTTGCAATGTCGATACTTCCAATTGTTTTGGTTGCCATTGTTGTAGTAGCCATTGTGTATTATATGTTTAAAGATGCTTAATGCTGGAAATATTGTCAAACGAAAATGAGAACACGATGTTACTACAAGTTTTTCAATGGGTGTCGTTGAATGTTGTAGCATTGGTGGGGCGGTCGATTGGTTAATAGCTCTGTAACTTATTAAATTTTGTGAATTATGAAAAAGATTCTATTGATTTTAATATCGCTGTTTTGCTGTATGCAATCATACGCACAGCGAGAAACATTAGCAAGGTTTATTATTCTTGAAGCTGTAATAGATGGCGAAGATGCGACTGATTTCTATATAGATCAAAGTGCTTATGTCGTTTTTTATAATGTAGATGAAGAACCTTATTTTGCGATAATGTGTCCCAAAGATGATACGCAATCATACGGGAAATTGACTTTGTATGACCATAAAGGGACTCCTGAGACCTCGGAAATGTATAAAATGGATGAGATAAAATTTCGTTGGAGTTACATAAATAGCTATGATTCAAAAAGGGGATCAGCAATGTGTTATTTTACAAAGATATATAAACCAAATGCTGTCGCTTTTGAATTATCTATGGTAACAGAAGATATGAGTAGACTAACATTTAAGGGCTATATGCATGGATCTTTAAAATAAGTATATCTATAAAATTACGAAATTATATATTTTAGGCTTGCTATAAGAATAGAATTGGGTTGCCTAATGCGGGCAACCCAATTCTATTCTTTTTTAATCTTTTACCTCCTTACGGGGCTGATGATGAATCCGAATGTATAATCCTGATACTCTACGCGGTAGGGCTTCTGGGGTGGGAAACTCCACGAGTTGATGCAGCCCAAGCCCTGATGTATGCCGTCGAAGCAGAGGTGTGTCTTGCCGTCGGGTTTCAAATCGCCCGAGTGGCGTTGCTTCGGGCCGACGCTCACATCCATAGCCTCCTGCGAGTAGGGCAGAGCCGAAACGGCAAATGCACTACCTCCGCGCAGGCGAATACCAAAGCCTGACGAATCGGTAATCTCGCACCAGCGCATATCGCTATGCAGGCCCGACTCCTGCGGACGCACCAGCGTCTCGTCGTATTGGTCGGCAACACGCTCGGTGTAAAGACCAATGTCGGCTGCGGCCTTTCTATCCGAATAACTCTCAATCGGGCCACGACCGTAGTAGTGCATCGTACCATATCTTGCAGGCATCTCCATACGCATACCCACACGGAACATTCCGCCAACCTCGGCATCCTCCTCGGTGTCTAACTGCATATAGCCAAAAATGCGGCCTTCGACATCGATGCTGTAACCAAGTGTCAGAGTCGCCTTAACATCGGGCATAGCATATTTTGCGGTGATATCCTGATAATGGCTGGGATATTTCTGTTCCTCAGTTTTCTGTTCGCGATTCTTCGACGAAAAATCTATAAGTTCCATCTTCGGCGCACGCCATGCGGCAAACTTCTTGTCGGCCCTCGCTCCGAGGTCGTTCTCGGTGGGGGCGCGCCAGAAGTTTGGTCGCAGGGTAGAGCCCTCGGCCAACATCTCACTGCCGTCATACTGCATCGAGCAGATGAAGCCCTCGGCGTTGAACTCAATGCTCCAATTCTCGCCACTGACAATGGTCTTGCCCTCTTCTGTTACGCTCTTTATCGGGTTGTCGGGAGTGCGGGGAGCAAAATCAAATGAGGTAAAGGCGAAACCATCAACCATCATCTGCTCGCGTGCCACAACAAAGCCTGCATCGAGCAGAGGCTGGCTCTCTTTAAGCACATAACGCACATTTAGCAACACCTCGTTACCCATAAATGGGAAATCGTACATATCTTTTTGCGTGTAGCCGAGCGAAATTTGCTGACGCTCCTGCGGTTTGATGTCGAGATTATCGATGCGGCCTTGCTTGAAAGGCTTGCCGTTGCACATCAACTCCCACTCCAACGCATAGGGCGCGAGGCTGGTGAAAAATCGCTCGTTGTAAATCTCCACAACGCCATTTTTGATATCTACGGGTGTGGTGTGAATATCCTGCTGGATACGCTGCACCTCGTAGGCGTGGGCGTGCGGACGACGGTCCGACGAGAATACTCCATTGTTGTTGAACGAGTTGTCCGAGGGGTCGTAGTCGTTGAAGTCGCCGCCATAGAGGAACGACACCTTGCCGTCGGCCTCATAACGGGCCAGACCTTGGTCGGCAAAGTCCCAGATGAAACCGCCCTGATACTTGTCATATTTGCGTGTGAGGTCCCAATACTCCTTAAATCCGCCCATCGAGTTACCCATAGCGTGGGCATATTCGCAGAGGATAAGCGGGCGCTCGGGGTTGTTCTGCAAATACTCCTCGCACCACTCGGGCGTAGCATACATCGGGCTCATAAGGTCGGTGCAGGCGACGTTTTCGTATATCGCACGCTCGTAATGTACGGGGCGCGAACTATCGTATGCCTTCAACCACGCATAGACCTTCTCGAAGTTAAAGCCCATACCGGCCTCGTTACCCATACTCCAACAGATAATCGAGGGGTGGTTCTTGTCGCGTACGACCATACGCTCGTTACGCTCCTGATGTGCCAGCGTGTAATCCTCACGACGAGCCAGCGTGTTACCTCCGAAACCTATGCCGTGTGACTCGACATTCGCCTCGTCCATAACATATAGGCCATACTCGTCGCAGAGGTCATACCACTCGGGCGTGTTGGGGTAGTGCGATGTGCGTACGGCGTTGAAATTAAACTCTTTGAGCAGGCGCAAATCCTGCATCATACGCTTCTGGCTGATGACATAACCCGTCAAGGGGTCTGATTCGTGACGATTTACACCCTTGATGATTATCGGTTTGCCATTCACAAGCAACTGGCTATCTTTAATCTCCACCTTGCGGAAGCCTGTGCGCTGGGCATAGGCCTCGGTTATACCCTTTGAGTCGTAGGCCGTCACCACAACCTTATAAAGATTGGGTGTCTCGGCACTCCACTTTGCAGGATTTTCCACCTCGAAATGTACTTTTGCAACACCTTTTACGGGCTTCTGGCTCTGCTCGGCGATGATGTTACGATGAGCGTCGAGCAACTTTACATCGACCTTTTTCACCCCTTTCGAAAGTGTTAAATCGACATCAAGCACTCCGTTGCAATACTCCCCGTCGAGGTCAGCCTTTACCCACATATCCTCGACACGCGCCTTGTGGCGTGCCTCGATTGTGACATCACGATAGATGCCGCTGTGACGCCAATAGTCCTGTGCTTCGAGGTATGTGCCGTCGCACCAGCGGAACACCTGCAAGGCAACGAGATTTTCGCCTGCCTTGACATATTTAGTGATATCGAAGCGTGCCGCCAAACGACTATCCTCCGAGTAACCGACAAATTTGCCATTCACCCACACATATACATTGGAATATGCTCCGCCGATGTTGAGGAATATATCTCTCGAAAGCCACTCTGCGGGTATCTGCATCGTGCGGCGATACGAACCTACGTGGTTTTGCTCGGTGGGTACCTGCGGCGGATTATCGGTCCAATGGCCTCGCCAAGCGTGTGCTGCATTGACATACAGAGGGTCACAGTATCCTTCCGTCTCCCATACCGACGGCACCATTATCTCGCCCCACGCCGAAGCGTCGTAGTCGGTGGCGAAGAAACCTTTGGCACGCTCGTCGGCATTCTTGGCAAAATGGAACGCCCAAGGGCCGTTGAGCGAGAGTGTGTAGGTGTTGAGGTTGCGATAGCCTCCCGTTGCGCTCTGCTCGTTGTCGAAAATCTTGAACGACGAGTGCATCGGGGCACGATTTATTTGATTTACCTCGGCGTCGTGCCACTCCGAAAAGGTCTGTGCCGAGAGGGTTGCCGATGTTAATAAAGTGCAAAATGTAAGCAGGATTCGTTTCATATATTACTCTGTTTTTGTTTTTTCGATATTTAGGCGAAAACTCGTTATGCAAATATACATAATAAAATTATTTTGTCGTGCTATTCCGCAAAGAGTCGAAAAAATATATGCGATGTTTTTTTTTGTGACACGACAGTATCGGTATAAGGAAAATTTATAGTTTGAGGGGGGGGGTAATATTTTATAATAATCAGTGTCAAATAATATAATTCTTTTGTCAAATTGTGAATTTTGGCTACCTTTGCATAAGATGTTTCTTTGCAGAAAGTAACATCGTGATTTTACGTATTAACTCCCAATTAATTTAAAAAACTTAAAATTATTGGCATGAAACTATTTACTCATGGTTTTCTTAGGAAAACATTTTTGCTGGTAATGGCAATCGTTTGTTCGATGTCATTATCGTGGGCACAATCAGCCTCAAGCATCTCTGGTGTTGTGGTTGATGAGACTGGGGAACCGGTTGTTGGTGCTGTTGTGATGGTTAAGGGTACTACCACCGCAGTTGTTACTAACATCGATGGTCGTTTCACAGTTAAAGCCGATCAGAATGTTACGCTCGTTGTCGAGTTTATCGGCTACGAGACGCAACAGGTATCTGCTATGCCGGGCCAGGTTGCAAACATCGTATTGAAGAGTGCTGCTACCGACATTGAGCAGATTGAAGTCGTTGCCGTAGGTTACGGTACGCAGAAAAAGGAGTCTGTCGTAGGTGCTATCTCGACAGTAAGTCCTCAGTCTTTGCGTGTTCCCGTGCGTTCACTCAGCCAGTCATTGGCGGGTAACGTTGCCGGTTTGGTTGCATTGCAGTCATCTGGTGAGCCCGGTAAGGACGATGCTCAGTTCTGGATTCGTGGTATCGCTACATTTACAGGTGACCCCAATCCGTTGGTGTTGGTCGATGGTATCGAGCGTCCCTTGGAGAATGTGGATCCCCTCGAAATCGAGTCGTTCAGTGTGTTGAAGGACGCGTCTGCAACTGCTGTGTATGGTGTGCGTGGTGCGAACGGTGTTATCTTGATTAACACTCGTCGTGGTTTCGACGGTCCCGCAAAGATTGACGTACGTTACGAGCAGGGCTTCTCTTTCGCCAGCAAGCGTCTCTCTTTCGTAGATGCAGCTACTCGTTCAATGCTGTACAACGAGGCCGTTGATGCTACTCCCGGTTCAGGTTCTATTAAGTTTACTGAGGCTGAAATTGAGGCTATGCGTACTCAGTCAGACCCAGAACTCTATCCTAGCGTAGATTGGCAGAAACTTTTGATGCGTGATGTGTCTTTGTCAGAGAAGGTTAGTGCCAATATCTCTGGTGGTGGTAAGTTCGCTCGTTATTTTACCGCTCTTTCATTCTACAATCAGGACGGTCAGTACAAGGTTAACCCCGGCCAGTATGATTGGGTTCCTTCTGAAATAGGTCAGTATGGTAAGAATGTTAATTACAAGCGTTACAACTTCCGTACAAACGTTGATATGGATATCACAACTACCACTGTCGTTAGTGTAGGTTTGCAGGGTAACGTTATCGAGAATACTACTCCCGTAGAGGGCTCGGACGCTATTTATCGTGATATCTTGAATGCCGCTCCTAATGCGATGCCGGTAATGTTCAAGGATGGTAAGTTGTCGGCTCGTACAGGTTTGAATAACCCCTACAATATGCTTACTCAAATAGGCTACGGTAAGACTATGAGCAACTCATTGCGTGCTAACCTTACTGTTAATCAGGATTTGAAGTTTATTACCGAGGGTTTGTCTGCGAAGTTAATATATGCGTATGACTACGCAAATACTACAACTGAAACTCGTCAGCGCGGTATTAGTTATTGGGAGGCTACCGGTCGTGATGAGTTTGGAGAGTTGATTATAACCGAGGCTCAAAAGGAGAATCAGCAGGATGTGTTGAGTTATTCACAGGCCTCTGCCGGTTCTCGTGACCAGTATCTTGAATTGACTATCAACTATTCTCGTAAGTTTAACGACAAGCACGATGTAGGTGCTTTGGTAATGGGCTTTACCAAGGATCACCGCGATATCAATGGTGGTCTGACTTACATGAACGCTCTTCCTAACCGTTCTATCGGTTTGGCTGGTCGTATTACTTACGGTTACGACAATCGCTACTTGATTGAGGCCAATATCGGTTTCAACGGTTCTGAGAACTTCGCCAAGGGTAATCGAATGGGTATCTTCCCCGCAATTGCGTTGGGTTGGGTTATCTCAGAGGAGTCTTTCTTGCGTAACAGCCAGGTTCTTACTTGGGCAAAGATTCGTGCTTCGGTAGGTCAGGTAGGTAACGACCAGATTGGCTCGCAGCGTTTTGTTTATCTCTCGACTGTTCGTGATAATCTGTCTGGTTATAGCGGTTTCGGTGCAAACTTCGACAAGTATCTTGGTGGTGTAGGTGAAGGTCGTATGGCTAACGAGAATCTTACTTGGGAGGTTGCTACCAAGTACAACCTTGGTGTTGAGTTGGGCTTTTGGAACGCCTTCAAGTTGAATGGTGATATCTTCTACGAGAAGCGTGAAAACATCTTCTTGAATCCCCAGGTTTCAGAGGTTACAGGTCTTCCTATGAGTTCAGATACTAAACCCTATGCTAACTTGGGTATTATGGAGAATAAGGGATTTGAGGTATCGGCAGAGTATGCTAAGCAGATTAATCAGGATTGGTTTGTATCTGTTCGTGGTAACTTCACATTCACTCGCAATACGATTGTTGAGGATGGTCAGTTTGTAGCATATCCTTGGCAGGATCAGAAGGGTGTTCGTTACGGCTTGACTATGGGTTATAAGGCAATGCACCTCTTCTCTCAGGAGGAGATAGATGCTCTTCCCGACTACTATACTGTATTCTCTCAGGGTAAGGATATGCTTCGTGCCGGTGATATCCGTTACGAGGATTTGAACGATGATGGTAAGATTGATGACGCCGACCAGACTTGGATTGGTAATCCTTCAATGCCGGAGATTGTTTATGGTTTCGGTGCGAGTGCAAAGTGGAGAAATCTTGACTTCTCATTCTTGTTCCAGGGTGCAGCAAACCGCTCATCTTATTTGACCGGTGGTTGGTACTTCCAGCCTTTCCAGGCTGACCGTAACCCCAAATGGATGGGTAACGTAATGACGGTATTTATGGACCGTTGGACCGAGGACAATCAAGATCCTCACGCCTTCTCACCTCGTTTGAGCGATGGTCCTGTAACAAGTAACTATAAAACTTCGACTTGGTGGTTGCGCGATAGCGGCTACCTCCGTTTGAAGAATATTGAGTTGGGTTATACACTCCCTCAGAAGTGGGCTAACAAGATTCACTGCGGTTCAATGCGTTTCTATGTTCAGGGTGTAAACCTCTTCACAATTAGTCCGTTTATCTCTGACTTTTGGGATCCCGAGACCGGAGCAGGTTCTTATCCTTTGCAGCGTCAGGTATTCGTAGGTGTTAACTTAACATTCTAATAATAAGATTCAGATATGAAAAAGAACATTATATATATATTGCTTGCGTCATTGATGATTCTTCCCGGATGTGCTGACTATCTTGATCAGAACCCCGAGGAGTTGAACTCGCTTGACAAGGTGTTTACATCGGAGCAGCAAGTTCGTAAGTGGCATGCACAGATTTTTAGTACAGCCAATGGAAATGGTTTTATGGTTCAAGAGATGATGTATAGCGATGAGCTTAACTATTTCTGGACCACTGACGAGGGTGCTTATACACAGTCTGCTTGGGTACGAAATGTATCTGAGGGTAAGATGAGCCCCGATAACTACTATGGTTACGGTGATGGCCGTACTGAGACTTCTTATAACTTATATTTGTTTGAGCGTAACTATCGTGCTATCCGTCACTGCAATATTTTCTTGGAGAATATCGACAGATGTATCGAGATGGGAGAGTTGGAGCGTCGTCAGTACAAGGCTGAGGCTCGTTTTATGCGTGCTTACTTCCATTGGTTGTTGGTTCGTCTTTATGGCCCGATACCCATTTCTGATAAGAGCCGTGGTGGTGACGAGATTGCAAATCCTCAGGCACGTAATACCTTTAAGGAGTGTATCGAGTGGATTGACTCTGAGATTAACTACTGTTGCGAGAACGGTCTGCTTGAAGAGCGTAACGAGTCTATGCACTTGGGTATGCCTACCATAGGTGCTGCGCGTGCTATTCAGTCACGTATGCATTTGTTGGCAGCAAGCCCTATGTACAATGGTAACACCGTGTATGCAAGTTGGAAAAACAACGACGGTACAGTTCTTATTCCTCAGTCTTACGATAAGGAGTTGTGGAAGAAGGCTGCCGAGGCTGCCAAAGTTGTTATCGATATGCCACAGTATGCATTGCGCATGCCCGGAGGTGGTGTTGCTATTGTTCCCGAGGCTGGTAAGCAGTTGTCTGCCGAGGATTTCGATAAGGTTGTAGATAACATTCGTAAGGTTACTACCACTTGGGGTAAGGAGAGTAATCCCGAGAATATTTGGGCCACTCCTAACTCTATTCAGTGGTGGGGTAAGCGCTCTCTTCCCGGTACTTGGGGTGTATGGGGTGGTCGTTGCTCATTGTCTTTGGACTTTGCCAATACTTACTTTATGGCCGATGGTTCTGATGCAAAGGACCTCGATGAGTGGTTTACAACCAAGACCTTCTCTACTGAGGCTGGTAATGGTACTATTGCTAATACCTTCCATATGTTTGTAGGTCGTGAGCCTCGCTTCTATGCCAATGTTCACTTCCCCAATCAGCGCTTGAACTATTATTACGATGGTCAGAATAATCCCAATGTTGATGATGAGGGTTATGGTATTGCCGATTTCTGGTACACAGGTAAGTCTGGTCAGTTGAATTGTAAGGGTGATGCCAATACATCAGGTTTGTCACCTCGTAAGAATATTCCGGTAGATTATAAGTCAACAGGTTATCAGGGTACTGATACTTGGCAACTTACAGTTCCATTCCCCATTATTCGTTTGGGTGAGATCTACTTGAACTATGCCGAGGCATTGAATGAGTACTATGGTGAGGATAAGTCTGATGAGATTCTCTACTATTTGAACGCTATTCGTGAGCGTGCCGGTATCCCAGGATATACTGCTTATACCGATCAGGACGATATGCGCGAGAAGATTCGTCACGAGCGTAATATTGAGTTAAGTTATGAGGGTCAGCGCGCATTCGATGCTCGTCGTTGGTTTATTGCTCACGGTCCCGAGGGTGTATTTAACCATAATGTATATGGTTTCGATATGTCAAAGGGTGAGCACGCTACCGATCCGGCATTCTTTACCAAGACTCAGGTTGCTATCAAGCGTTTCGATGTTAAGCATTATCTTATGCCTATCAAGGCCTCTGAGGTATCGTTGAACACTGCTTTGGTACAGGCACCTTTCTATTAATAGCAATGGTTTAACGCTAATAATGAATAAAAATAAAAATAGAATTAAATATGAAACGATTATTTAGTATATTGGTTTCAGTCGTTGCTGTGTTCTCGCTTTATAGTTGTGACGCCGAACTTGACCCCATCGTGGTATATCCCGATGTGACACTTGCAAGTTCGGGTATGCAGACTGTTAATACCATTACGATCTACGACACACAAGAGTATAAACTCACGTTGTCGCGTACCGAGGGTTTGAGCAAGGCTGCTGAGTTCGATTTGGTAATCGATGAGTCTCTTATCAGCGAATATAACGAGGTTAACGGCTACAATTTGGAACTTATGCCTGCATCTTTGTACGCTTTGTCAGATACAAAGATAGCCTTCGATAAGGCCGATAAGGATACTGTCGTATTGTTGAATCTTCGTCCTGCTGCTGTTTTGGAGGAGGCTGGCTCTGTTGCTGCGGCCGAGAATTATGTTATTCCTATCTCGCTCGTTCCTGTTAAGGGCTCTACTATAAGCACCGACCAAAGTAATCTCGAACTTATGGTTAAGTTCAATTATGATGAGCCAATCGTAACTATTGATGGTTCTGCGACACCTACTCCTTTGACATTTATATCGGGTGCTAATGTGACTCGTAAATTGCAAGTTACAGGTTCTGCAAATTTCAGCACTATTGATATGTCGAAGATTTCATTTAATCCAACACAGGAAGCGGTAGATGCGTACAACACTGCTAATGGTACTTCGCACGAACTTTTGGATGAGGAGTTCTACACAATCAGCACAGGTGTTTACGATGCCGAGACTTCTGCATTGTCATTTGAACTTGCTATCAACGCTTCTAAGGCGGATGCTTCAAAGACTTACCTTTTGCCCGTTGTTGCAGAGTGTGATGCTTACACTCTTCGTCAGGAGGTTCTCTACTATGTAGAGATTGATCTTCAGGAGGTATTTATGACAGTTGCTAACACTGATCGTTATGTATCTGCTATTAAGAACAACTACGAGATTCCAATTGAGGTTTCTATCAATGGTGCTATTGGTCAGGATACTTCTATTGAGTTCATTTATGATGAGTCTTTGATCGCAGATTATAACACTGAGAAGGGCAGGACCTACAAGGCATTCGAGGCTTCTCGTATCACTTGTACTCCTGCTACAATGTCTGGCGATGCAACTAAGGTTACTGCTACAATGACCGTTAATATGAAGGATATTCCTTTCGAGGGTGATGAGTATG
Source organism: uncultured Alistipes sp. (assembly GCA_964594305.1). Lineage (GTDB taxonomy): Bacteria > Bacteroidota > Bacteroidia > Bacteroidales > Rikenellaceae > Alistipes. The sequence goes on from CAZQMC010000023.1 coordinate 15,585, forward strand.
TATTGCCTTTCCGCTTGGACAAGAGCAAGTTGATGGAGGGTACACAGATGGCATCTGACGAGGTTGTTTATGTTCGCTTGAAGCGTACTTTGTACGGTACATGGGAGAATGTTCAGAACAATGAATTCTTCTACACTCAGAAGTTGAACAGCGTGGATAATACTAAGCACCCTTGGGTTAACTCGAACTACATGGGTGGTGTTACAGCCGTTACAGACTCTGATTTGTTTGAGGTTAATGGTATTCAGTATCCTTACATGAACACATACTATAGCTGGGGTAACGGTTATCAGTGGCGCGTTATCTGGGATGAGAATCTCAATGGTGATCCTAACAAGCTCGTTGTTAAGGCTTGGTCACGCGTTTGCGGTGAGTGGACTACTGAGGAGCGTGCCCAGAAGTCATTGGAGCGTGACCGCGGTTCTTACCTCGACTTGGAGGATGGTTTGGTTTACTTCAACTTCTACTACTTTTGGAACAGCTCTGATGAGGCTGCTGGTAACAAGCAGAACATTCAGTGCTACCTTGCAGGTACTTTGACACCTGAGGAGTTCTAATATTCCCTATTAAATTTATCGCATATCCACCGCAATCCTATGGGGTTGCGGTGGTACGCGATAATTTTTGCTTAATACACAATAATACTATTTTTTAGAGTTTGAAAGCCCTTGCCTTTATAGTGTGGCAAGGTGGTAGAGCAAGGTCGTGGCTCCTTTGTAAAGACGACCGGTAATAAATTTAGGATAGTATTCCTAACCCGAAATTGACAATAATTCACGATGTGAGAGTCGTGTACATATATAGAACGAAACATATAAATATAATTAAGTTATGAAGCGCCTATTGTACCTTTTGTTAGTAGTATTTGCGACGGTAACATTCTGTCCATCGTGCGGAGAGGATAGGAAAATCCCTGATTTTGATTATGAGCCTATCAAGCCCGATGTTGATGACTCCGAGGAGGAAGATGAAGGTGAAGGCGATGGCGAGGAGTCGGGTGATGATAGCCCGAGCCAGAATGAGACTTTGACTGTCAATGTTGCCAACTGGGATTTCGAGCAGATGGTTGACTTTACCGGAGCGCAGGGTGCGTGGATTAAGCAGACCGGCTGGAAGGGGCATAATGCCAATGTAACCTACGAGCCTACGGGTGGTTATAATGGTACGGCCGGAATAAAGATTGAGTGTACGGCCGAGACAACCGATATGCCTGTGTCGCAGACTGTGACAGGTCTTGTGCCTGACAAACTCTACGAGTTGTCGGCGATGATTAAGGTAAAGGATATTACACCGGATAAGGGTGCCGGTGGAAATGTCGGACTTTATGGACAAAATGTATGGACTCATTCGGAATCTTTTACAGGTTCGCATAATTGGACTAAAAAATCGGTGCGTTTTATTGCAGATAAGGAGAGCGTGGATATTGCGTGCCGTTTGGGATTCTCTGCGGGTGATTCAGATGGTACGGCGTGGTTTGACAATGTGAAGATAGAGTCTCCGAGTGGAATATACCACCGCGAGAGTGAGCACGTGTCGCTCTATATCGACGAGACATTGGTAAATATTTCCAATACGGTGATGGACCAGTGGTTGGCAAAACTTGACCTCGCCTATGAAGCCTATTGTGAGTTGTTCGATTTCTTTGTGCCATTTGGTGGTAAAAAGATGATTATTATGGATCAGATAATCGATGCGTGGGCGTATGCCGGTTATCCGATTTTGTGGAATAGTAATTATGTGGAATCGACCCTCTTGGAGGTGAAGAATTATAATAATACTTGTTTTGGTATTTTGCACGAGATGGGGCACAACTTTGCTCCGGGTAACTACAAGACAGGCACCTATGAGTCTGGTAACTACAACTGCTGGAACTGGAATGAGGAGTTGTTTGCCAATTTCCGTATGTACTACGCTTTGGAGAAGCATAATTTCCCCATTTATCTTAATGGCGTAACCTATAATGGTATAGAGATGGATTCATATTATCGTGCTTCGGCCGAGCAGTCGTGGTCTAAAAATAATGACCTTGATGGTGCCGGTATGATGTGGCCGTTGTGTCAGATGGTCAAGAAGTATGGTTGGGACCCCATCAAGAAGACGTTTAAGGAACTTTATAATTTGGATCCGGCTTCGTCGGCAGGTGATAGTAAGTGGGCGAAGATAAACTACTTCTGTACGGTGTTGTCAAAGCACGCCGGTTCAGATGATATTTTGGCCGAATTTCTTACCAGTGAGCAGATTGCAAAGTTGAAAGAACTATAAATTAATAATATTTGATACAAAATGAAAAAGAATCTATTTTTTGCTTTTTTACTCGCCGGAGCGATGATGAGTGCTTGCGGTGGAGATGATGAGAATGGTAGTACAGGTGGTGGTAATACACCTTCTCCCGTTATTCCAGATGAGAACGCTATCGAAATTAGTAATAATGGTTTCGAGACGGCAGAGGAGGTTTCGGCCGGAGTTTGGAATATTCAGGATTGGACAATCAATAGAAATTATGGTCCTAATAGTAACAACGTGCATGCCACGGTGGAGGTTGTTGATGGTGTAGGTCGCCAGAATTCGCGTGCATTGAAGATTCAGCAGTTGCCTTCAAATGGTACTTGTTGTGTGGTATTGGAGCGTGAACTTACAGATTTGGAGCCCGATATGATGTATCGTATGCAGGCGAGTATGAAATACTCGGATATCCCCAATGGTCAGGGTTATGGTCCTGTACTTTTCAGCCCCAATAACAAGCAATATTGGAATGCGTCGAAATTCTATTATGGTACCAATCTCGAAAACTGGACAACAGTATATGTGGATTTCTTGTCGAATGACGAAGGCAAGGCCAAGATTTGCATAGGCCTTGGCTTCTGGCAGGGAGGTGCGGCTAATGGCGGCTTCTCTACCGGTACGGTATATTGGGACTATGTGACTGTTACAAAGGTTACCGACCAGGTCTATTATCGTGATAGCGAGCATATGCGTATTTGGATGGACCCGAATAAGGTGGCTTGCTCGACAACTGCTATCGACAGATGGTTGTCGGACGTTGATAAGATGTATGAGGCTTATGCCGAATTGATGGGAGATGTTCCTCATGAGGGTCGCAGACTCGGTATTATGACAACTCGTGGTATGTATGCCGGTTACTGGGCTTTGGCCGGATATCCTATTCTTTGGGGTATTGATGATGGAAGCACAAGACAAGAGGACTCATTTGCAAAAATCGGCCAGGGTGATATGTGTTTTGGCCTTATGCATGAGTTAGGCCACGTATTTAATCATGTTGGAAATAGTAGTTGGAACTGGAACGATGAGATGTTTGCCAACTTCCGTATGCAGTACGGTTTGGAGAAGAATAACTTGACTGTATATCAGAGAGGTGCAAAAGATGAGGCGGAAAAGGCATATACAGGTCGAGAGATTCTTGATATGTACAAGCAGGATTATGAGAATACGTTGGGTGATTCGGCTGGTATGAATGATAATGCTGTACATTATGTTTTGGCCCGTATGGCAGGTGATGATTGCCTCGGTTGGGTGGTGTTCTGCAAGACATTTAAGAGGTTGCAGACACAAGGCTTTTCTGGTAGCGGTAATAGCGAGTACGATGTTAATTGGTTCAAGTTCCAGAACTTTGTTAACACGCTTTCGGAGTCGGCTACCGAGGTTAAGGGATACGACGTCGATGCTTGGCTGTATATCAGTGCCACCGAGAAGGAGTCTATCCAGAGAAAGTGGAAAAAATAATTCGAATAATATCAGATATGGTTGTTCGTCGCATATTAGTTTATATAGTCGCGTTAACTCTCTGGTTGGGTGCTTGTGGTGGAGAGATTCATATGGTGCCCGTTACGCCGGGGACGGAAAATGCTCCGAGTACCGATGATGGTACTACGGACGATGGCTCAGATGTTGAAGATGACGACACTACCGATAGTGGCTCTACTGATGATGGTGCCGATGATGATGCCACCAATGACGATAACACCGTCGGTGGAGAGGGAACTGACGACGAAAATCCGGTTGCTGGTGTAGAAATCAGCAACTGGAATTTCGAGGAAGGGTTAGCCGGTTGGAGTACAAAAAACTATAAAGATGCCACTCAAACGACGGTGGAAATTGTTGAGGGTGTTGGCGTTAATGGTAGTAAATGTGTGAAAATACATCAGACAGCGACTAATTCGGTCTGCTGTATGGCTGTGGAGCGCACATTGACGGGCCTTGAACCGGAAACGATGTATCGTATGACTGCACAAGTGAAATACGAGAATGTCGTCAAGGGTTGCGGTGCTGTGATTTTTAACCATGATGAACTTCAATATTGGAATTCGTCGGAGTATCTTTTGGGTACATCAATGGACGAGTGGACTACTGCGGTGGTTGATTTCTTAACTGATGAGAATGGTTCTGCCAAGATTTGCTGTGCTTTGGGCTATTGGCTTGGAGGTAAGCAAGATGGCGGTCGCTCTACGGGTACGGTATATTACGACAATGTCAGAGTTGTCAAAGTTACCAATCAACTCTATATTCGTAGTGGTGAGCATATGGGCATATACATAGACCCTGCGCAGATAGAGGTGCCTGATGCATCTATTGAAGCGTGGTTGGAGAAGGTCGATGGTATGTATGAGGCTTATGCTGAATTGGTCGGAGATACTCCGTATGATGGCCGAAGACTCGGTATCCTGACAACGAAGGGTATAGATAAGGGCTATTTGGCTTTGGCCGGTCTGCCTATCTTGTGGAATGGTACCAAGAATTATCAGAAAGAGTCGTTTGCTGCCATACACGAGTATGGGTCGATGGATTTTGGTATGATGCACGAGATGGGGCATACGTTCAACCATGTAGGAGAGAGTAGCTGGAATTGGAATGATGAGATGTTTGCCAATTTCCGTATGCAGTATGGCTTGGAGAAGACAGGTTATGGTGTGTATGCCAAGGGTTGTAAAGATGTTTCTTCGAAAATGTACTATGGTAGAGATATTCTCAATATGTACAAACAGGATTACGAGGCTACTATCAACTCTTCGGGAGGTATCAACGATAATGGTATCCACTATATTTTAGGTCGTATGGCGGGCGATGATTGCTTGAAATGGACTACATTCCAGAAGGCTTTTCGCTATCTGCATAGATATGGGTATTCCGGTGGAGGAAATAAATGGGCCAAATTCCAGAATTTTGTCAATACGCTATCTCGTTTTACAGTTGAGACCCTTGGCTCGAATGTCGATGCTTGGAGTTATATTACAGAAGAGGAGCAGGCGTCAATTAAAAAGTCATTGGATAAGTAAGGTAATGATTCTCTGATGAAGAGAAGGAGCCTGTCTAACAAGTCTGATTTTTACGATTTCACCCCCGCCAGAAGTGTGTCTGACGGGGGCGATTTTTATTTTTTAGGACTTGTTAGACAGGCCCCTTTGTTTGTATAGCCGATAAGAATTTTCTTTTGAATATTAGCCCTTGTCTAATTAAAAGGGTAAATATTATCCATTGAGAGTATTGCGGAGTGCAAAAAATAGTGCAATCGAGTGCTACAAAGATAGCGATTTTTATTATCTTTGTATGTAGTGTAATTTTTAGATGTAGTGTAAAATCATAAATATAAATTGTTATTATGAAAAAGATTATTGCTTCGCCGTTGGCGCCAAAGGCTGTGGGACCATATTCACAGGCCGTTGAAAATAATGGTACAATCTATGTCTCGGGACAGTTGCCGATTGATGGCACTACGGGCCAGATGGCAGAGGGTGTCGAGGCGCAGACTCGCCAGTCACTCACCAATTTGCGTTATATTTTGGAGGAGGCCGGTTATGCTTTGACCGATGTGGTTAAGACTACCGTTTTGCTCGACGACATAGCCGATTTTGCCGCAATGAATGCCGTCTATGCCACATTCTTTACCGAACAGATGCCGGCCCGAATGTGTTATGAAGTGGCAAAATTGCCTATGGGTGCCAAAGTCGAGATTGACGCCGTGGCGGTAAAATAAATCGCTTATCGCGCCGGTTGGTCGGTTGTAAAACCAATAAATAACCCAAAATATCTAAAATGATGAAGGCTTTCAAATTGCTGTTGCTGTTTCTGCTTTTGATGGGGACTCTGTCGGCGCAAAATCTTGCGAGCGATGTCGATATTGCGACAGATAACGGTGTCGAGGCGGTGGTTCGCAAGCGTCCGAAGCGTGTCGATAAACACGAGTTTCGAATCGGTGTCGGCTCATACTCTATGGCTGCCGATGCGTTTTTAGATGGTATTGGTTGTGTTGATTATTCTCCAAGTTTTAGAGAACAGATGTTAGAGGCCGACACCTACCTTTCAGAAATGAGATTTGTCGGCACCTATTCGTTGAGTTATACTTATCACTCTCGTCGTTGGTTTCAGTATGGCGGTACGGTATCGTTTGGAGCCGTTACCCAATCTCGACGAGATAATATTACCGATGAAAAAGTCGAACAACTCAATGAATATATGGTGAGCGTGATGCCTACGGTGAGGTTTGTATATTTGTATAGAGAAAATGTGCAATTATATTCGTCTTTGTCGTTGGGCGTAGTTGTCGGTACGGGTATGGGTGGTATTTGGGCCGATGCCACATTGTTCGGTTGCTCGTTTGGACGCAATCTGTTTGGTTTTGCAGAGATAGGTACCGGTATTGGCGGTTGGGGCCGTGTAGGTATGGGCTATCGTTTTGATTCAAAGAAAAAGGGTAAAGAATAGTGGAGTTATGAAGAAGTATATAATTGTAGTATTTGCTGCACTCGTCGGGTTTAGTTCGTGCGAGATAGAGAGTGGCACAAATCGAACCCCTAATCTTGCCCAAAAGATGATTGCCGAGCAGGTGGTCGAGTCTATTTACCCCATAACGGCATATACCAGATTTGTGATATATACCGATGCTTTGCTTTCGGGCAATGATGATAGGGCCAAGTTTATAAAATCATATAGTTTATCGGCGGCCGATATTGTTGTTGAAGATTCAAAGATTGTATTTACAATAGGAAATAGTACCCATTCTGATAAATATACGCTGACAACAGACGGGAAATTATTATCCGAAGGCGGAGTCTGGAAAATCTCGACAGCATATCGTCCGGAGGTTGTTTTCAGAGGTATTGAGGGCGTGTCGGATTGCTATGAAATCAATCATGCACAAGATTTGTACTCTTATTTTCCGGCAGAAAGTCTTGTAGAGGCGACATTGAGTTACGATGTTGATGTCGATATGGGGCGCATAACGGTAAGTGTTAATGGCAACGGCCAAATAGAGGAAGAGGATAGTTTCAAAACAAAATTTGATATAAAGGAGGATAATCCGCTCCTATACACATTGTATTATAGTTACGAGGGTATTTATACCTCGGGAGTAATAGATGTTTTGTATAGAGATCTTGTGACAAACAAGGAGAGGGAGATTTGTGTGACTTATGACAAATCGGGCAAATATTTTTGCGAATAAATTCATTTTTGCCAAATTTTTTAGCCTCGAAAAGAGTAATCTGCGCTGTAATAACATACAACGCAGATTTTTTGTTTTTGTAAATAACTTGTCGAAAAAATAGTCTTATACTCTACTATTTGTGGCTCTATTTTTCGGACCTTTGTAATGGTGTCTTTTGCCCCTTATGATGGAATAATAGATATAATAAAAATATAAAAACCTATGTCAAAAAAACAAAAATCACTTACCGAAGTGAGTTACAACGACGCCGTAGCGGCATCAAAAGAGTACTTCGGCGGCGATGACCTCGCGGCGACAGTGTGGGTTAGCAAGTATGCGTTGAAAGACTCTTTCGGCCATATCTACGAGCGCACTCCCGAGGATATGCATCATCGTATTGCCGCCGAGATTGAGCGCATAGAGAACAAATATCCTAATCCGATGTCAAAGGAGGAGGTATTCTCGTTGCTTGACCACTTCCGTTATATTATTCCTCAGGGCGGACCAATGACCGGTATCGGTAATAACTTGCAGGTGGCATCTTTGTCAAACTGCTTTGTTATCGGTAACCGTAAGCACGCCGACTCTTATGGCGGTATCTTCCGTATGGACGAGGAGCAGGTGCAACTTATGAAGCGTCGCGGTGGTGTAGGCCACGACCTTTCGGAGTTGCGTCCCGCAGGTACTCCCGTGTTGAACTCGGCTCTTACCTCTACGGGTATCGTGCCTTTTATGGAGCGTTATTCAAACTCTACACGCGAGGTTGCACAAGATGGTCGTCGCGGAGCGTTGATGCTCTCGCTCTCTATCAAGCACCCCGATGCCGAGAAGTTTATCGATGCCAAGACACAGTCGGGTAAGGTTACAGGTGCCAATGTATCAATCAAAATTGACGATGAGTTTATGCGTGCCGCAATGGCCGGTAAGCCCTACTCACAGCAGTTCCCTATCAATTCGGATAATCCTCGCATCAAGACCGAGATTGACGCCAAGAAATTGTGGGAGAAGATTATCCACAACGCTTGGCAGTCGGCCGAGCCGGGAGTGTTGTTCTGGGATACAATCATTCGCGAGAGTGTGCCCGATTGCTACGCCGATAAGGGCTTTACAACCGTTTCGACAAATCCTTGTGGCGAGATTCCTCTCTGCCCCTACGATAGTTGCCGTTTGTTGGCTGTCAATCTGCTCAGTTATGTCGAGAATCCCTTTACCAAGGAAGCGAAGTTCAATTTCGACCTCTTCAAGGAGCATATCGGCAAGGCTATGCGTATGATGGACGATATCATCGATTTGGAGTTGGAGAAGGTTGACCTTATCATCAATAAGGTGGCTGCTGACCCCGAGGAGGACGATATCCGTCGTGTGGAGTACGATTTGTGGCAGAAGATTAAGGATATGGCTCTGCGTGGTCGTCGTACAGGTTTGGGTATCACTGCCGAGGGCGATATGTTGGCCGCTTTGGGCTTGCGTTATGGCTCTGACGAGGCTATCGACTTCGCCGTTACGGTACACCGTACATTGGCTGTCGAGGCTTATCGTGCATCTACAAAGATGGCTTCGGAGCGTGGTGCATTCCCCATCTATGAGGCTTCGCGTGAGGAGAATAATCCTATGATTCAGCGTATCAAGGAGGCAGACCCCGAACTCTATGCCGAGATGGTGAAGAGTGGTCGTCGTAATATCGCAATGCTTACCATTGCTCCTACGGGTACTACATCGCTTATGTCACAGACTACCTCGGGTATCGAGCCTGTGTTCCGTCCCGTATATAAGCGTCGTCGTAAGATAAATCCGTCGGATAAGGGTAAGACTGCCGACTTCGTGGACGAGATGGGCGAGAAGTTCGAGGAGTATTATGTATATCACCACCAATTCGTTAAGTGGTTGGAGCAGAATGGCTACGACACTACACGCTTGCAGACTATACCCGACGAGGAACTCAACGAGTGGTTGAAGGCATCGCCCTATTATGGTGCTACGGCCAACGATATCGATTGGGTTGCCAAGGTGCGTATGCAGGGTGCAATCCAGAAGTGGGTTGACCACTCTATTTCGGTGACGGTAAATCTCCCGAACGAGGTGTCGGAGCAGTTGGTTGCCGAGGTATATAAGACCGCGTGGGAGTGTGGTTGTAAGGGTGTTACGGTATATCGTGACGGTTGCCGCGATGGCGTGTTGCTCGATGCCAAGAAGAAGGCCGAGAAGAAGTGTGATAATATCGTCGATAACTCTCGCAAGCGTCCGAACTCTATTCCTGCCGATATCGTTCGCTTTAAGAACGGCTCGGAGGATTGGATTGCCTTTGTGGGTATTCAGAATGGTCGTCCTTATGAGATTTTTACAGGTAAAATCGAGGAGGACGCGATGTATATCCCTCGCAAGGTTACCAAGGGTTGCATCATTCAGGTACGCGAGGAGGACGGCACCAAGCGTTACGACTTCCAATATGTTGACCGCTATGGCTATACCAATACTATCGGAGGTATTTCGCGTTTGTTCGATGAGGAGTTCTGGAACTATGCCAAGTTGATTTCGGGCGTGTTGCGTCACGGAATGCCTATTGATAAGGTTGTGCATCTGATTGATGGTCTGCATCTTAACAGCGAGAGCATCAACACTTGGAAGAATGGTGTTCAGCGTGCTTTGAAACAGTATATCGCCGACGGTACCAAGTCGAAGGGCAAGTGCCCGCAGTGCGGTCAGGAGGATATGGCTTACCAGAATGGTTGCCTTACCTGTATGTCGTGCGGATACTCGAAGTGCGGTTAGTCGGATAGAAGATATATCGCAAAAAATGCGTCTTGGCTCCGTCGAAGAGTCGAGGCGTATTTTTTTTGGCTTATTATTTGCAAAGGTAGCAGAGAGAAATTTGATTACGACGATAATGTGTGACGGGTTTATGTATTCACAATTATAAAACCTTATTTGAATTATGAAAAAAAATTTGCTCTTTATTGCTATTTTTGCTCTCTTCGTGAGCGGTGCATCGGCT
>CAZQMC010000024.1:0-25758 GCA_964594305.1 uncultured Alistipes sp.
CTATGCCGCCACCTACGAGTGTCGTTATGCCATTACTCAACGCCGTATAGGCCTGCTGTGGCGATATGAGATGTACGTGCCCGTCGATGCCTCCTGCCGTGAGGATAAGATGCTCGCCCGATATGGCATCGGTAGCCGCACCCGTCACAAGAGAAGGGCATACCCCTGTCATTGTGTTGGGATTTCCCGACTTGCCTATGCCCGCAATGCGACCATCTTTTATGCCCACGTCGGCTTTGATGACACCCAAAACGGCATCTATTATCGTTACGTTTGTTATCACTATATCGAGCGCACCCTCCTCCTCGGTCATTGTGTTGGCGAGTCCCATACCGTCACGCAGAGTCTTTCCTCCGCCATATACCACTTCGTCGCCATAATGACGCAGGTCACGTTCTATCTCTACATAGAGGTCGGTGTCGCCCAAGCGAATCTTATCGCCCACCGTCGGCCCGAATAGGTCGTTGTATTCTTGTCGTGTAATTGTTGCCATAGTATGTATATTTTGTGCTTATTCTGCTAATTGCGGCCGACCTTGCGGCCTTAGGCCGCATTTACAAGTCTGACCCACCCCCAACCCCCGCCTCAGGCAGGGGCTTTGGTCGCCGCAAGCGGCTCCTCAGAGGTATTAACCTCTTATTCTTGTCGTGTAATTGTTGCCATAGTATATTATTTTTCTATATGAGAACACTTAAAGCCCCTCTTGTGCATCTTCTCGAATGCTCGTTTGCGTACAGGCAGATATATCGGAGCATCTTCGTCACCGGCATAACCATTCACCAAATTATTAAATCCTATGATGCGTCGTTTGCCGGCAAAAGCGACAACCTCGACCTCTTTTTCGTCACCCGGCTCAAAACGAATAGCCGTAGTTGCGGGAATGTTGAGGTGGCAACCAAAGGTTTTTTCGCGCTCAAATTCCAAATAGCGATTTACCTCGAAGAAGTGAAAGTGCGAGCCCACCTGAATAGGTCTGTCACCCGTGTTACGCACCGAGATAGTTGCCGTATAACGCCCCTCGTTGTACTCGATGGGTGCGGTATCCAATACCACCCCTCCCACAACGCACGCTTGTGTGGGATAATACCCCTTGTCGGCGGGGTATAACCTCTGCTCGGTTGCTCTTTCTGCACGCTTTTCGTCGAAATGATGTGTTGTGTGGCCCTGCTGGGCTTTGCTGTTTGTCTTGTTGTTCTGCATAACGAATCGCTATTTTATAGGGTGATGAATACTTACAAGGCGTGAGCCGTCGGTAAAAACGGCCTCGACCTGCAATAGTTGAATCATATCGGCCACGCCCTCCATAACATCTTGTCGTGTCAAAACAGATGCCGCGTGGCTCATTACCTGCTCTACGGTTTTCCCTTCGCGCGCATCCTCGATGGCTACCGAGGTGATGTAGGCAACAGCCTCGGGGTGGTTGAGTTTCAATCCCTTGTTCAGACGCCGCTCGGCAATCATTCCCAGCGAGAGCAGCGTCAATTTGTCAATCTCTTTTGGTGTTAAATGCATATCGAAAAAAAATGATGATTTCCCTTGACAAGGCAAAGAATATGCCAAGTTATAGGTTCGCAAAGTGGCACCGAATTTGAGTTTGAGCCGATGATAATATGATTACGAGTATGCTGAAATCGATGCTTATTGCAGGTATGGGAGGCTTTTTGGGCACCTGCCTGCGCTTTTTGACGTGTAAGATGTGTAAGATGCTGGCCGTCACGATTTTCCCGTGGGGTACGTTTGTGGTAAATCTGGCGGGAAGTTTTCTTATAGGTCTGTTTTTTGCTTTGGCCGAGAAGAATGGGATTCTTTCGCCGGCGATGAACCTGTTTCTGATTACAGGCTTTTGCGGTGGCCTGACTACTTTTTCGTCATTTGCCGATGATGTTTATCTGCTACTGCTGCAACGCCATTGGTTGGTGTTTGTACTCTACGCCGGCCTTACTTTTATGCTGGGCCTTGCGATGGTCTGCTTGGGCCGCTGGGTGGTAAGATGAAAGAGCAAAGATGAAAGATAAACCGACGCTGCGGAGCGAGAGCAGAGGGTGCTTGCACACTATGCCGAGCCGCGAGGAGGAAAAGCCTGCGAAGCAGGGTTAAAGATATACCCCTCTGTCACTGCGTGACATCTCCCCTATATCAGGGGAGAAATTGTTAGGAAGTGTAATTTATTTACCCCTCCCCGAAGATAGGATTAAACAAACAATGCCCGCCTGACTTTTCAGGGCGGGCATCTTATTTATGGTGAAAATAGATTAAAACTCTACCTCCAAACCCATGAGAGGTGCGTGCTGCTGGGCACCATAGACATCGGTCTCACCCAACGCACCGCTGGGGATAGGACGGCAGATGGTAACCTTGACAGCCTTGGCAGGGTCGAAATATACCAAATGGAGTATCTCGCTCTCGGCAATGCCATACAATGCGCTGAAATTCTGCTTGTTGATAGCATTGGCAGCCTTAACCTTGCCGTAGGTCTCAAAATCCTTGAAGATAACATCGAAGGTCAATTCATACGGACCCGAATTCTTGCTTCTGATGACAGAAGCGATATCTACTAACTTATGTTTTGCCATAACTCTTGCTTCCTTAAATTAGAATTCAATATAGGTAACAGGGAACGGAGCGCAAGTATCCTCGATACGCATCAAGTGATATACATTGAACTCATAGACAGCACCCATCTTGCAGTCGCTTGGCGAGAAGGGGAATGCCAAGTTTCCGGCAGTAGAGATACGGCCCTCATAACCATAGTGAAGCATCGTCGAGCGTGCAAAGCCACAGATGGTATTTGCCTCCTCCTGCGTCTGTGCCACAGCCTCAATGATGATTAAAAGTTCGTCACTCTGCGAGTCGGGAGTCTTGGGGAACATATTCATAACGCCCTTCTTACCGTAAATCTTGAAGTCGAGGTGGAAATCCTTCATACCCGAGTTACGGAAGTTATCCATAACACGCTCGCGCACCTTCTCGACGATGGTGTCAATCTGGCTAATCATCACAGGGTCGTGTGTAGCCGCAGGCGACATAGTACGATAACCCACGCGGCGAACACCCTCCAACTTAACGAAATACTCCTCCGTTGGGATAAACTTCGTACCGCTGACCTCAACCTGTGTATCGCTCAACTGATTGAACTTCGTCTCGTGCAAATCGAGCGCACCACCCGGGCCGGGCAAAACATAGGGATTAGACTTCTCGTAGAGCGAGTGTGCGGCAACCGACAAGGCTGTACACTTACGAATAGGGTTCAGAGGCTCGACAACGAAACTATCCTCCTTCAATGTACCCAACATACAGTCGCTACCGCTACCCGGCAGGGCTGTGATGGCTGCGCACTCCAAAATCTTACCCATATGGATTGCCAGAGCCTTGTTAAAGCCTCGGCTGATAGCCAATGCCGAGAACTCGCAGGGGTCATAACTGCGGCCCGCAAGGATTACCTGCGCACCACTCTCGTAGGCCTTCACAAAGGGCTCCTCGCCCATCTGCGCCACGATATTGATAGACTCATCGACATCCTCCTCCTTCAACTCGGCAACGGGGCCCAGCGGGAAGATATCGCCCTTGCGAATCTTCTCCTTAACGAAATCCTTGTCGAACTCCGACTGAATAACAGCCATCTTGAAGTGCAACTTCTGCTCCTCGACAATCTCCTTGATGATGCCTACGGTCTCCTCAACGTGAGGACGAGCACCACTACCACCCGCTGTACCAATCATTACGGGGATACCGGCCTTCAAGGCGGCAGGAATCATAATCGCCAAATCACGCTTTACAGCGTTGCGGTCGGTGAACGAATAACCTGCACCAAGATAGTATGGGCCCGGGTCGGTAGAACCTGCATCGACGGCAATAACATCGGGCTTACGACGCATACCTTCGATGAATGACTCCTCGGGGAAACCATAACCAAGAATGGCTGTGGGCGAAAGTACGCGAATCTCTCTCTTATTTTCGTTACTCATACTCTTTTCTCTTTTTAATACTACTTTCTCAATGCCAAGATGCGTGACATCTCGTTGAAGACAATCATATAGCCCTCATCAACGCCCATACCCGGCTTTGCCAGATACTGCTTGGGGTGTGTAGCCATTGCGATATGCGCACAAACCTCTGCCGAGCGGTTGGTCTCGTTACAAGTACCACCCAAGTATGCACCCATACCATTCTCACGGCAGTAGAGTACAGCCTCGATAGAGTTGTTGATACCACCCAAGTCGGGAGTCTTAATCTGCGCCATATGGCCCGCCTTGGCCTTTGTAAAGTCGATAACGTCCTCGAAGGTGTTACACCACTCGTCAGCAACAATCTCGGCATCAGAGCCACGAGCCTCCAAAGCCTTACGGATAGCGGCCAAAGCCTCAATCTGCGCCTGCTTCTCACCCATATCTACGGGGCCCTCAACGCGGAGGTGGAACGGCTGTGCAATCTTTGCCAAGCCTGCGATATACTCGGCGATAGCCTCGAAATCATTGTTGAATACCAAACCCAAAGTACCATATACGTCGATATGGAAGATAGGATTGTAGTTCTCGAAAGGCTTCTGCTCGATAACGCGGTTACGCAACCACTCGATATAAGCCTCAATCTTCTCGCCCTTCAAGCCAACCTTCTCCTCGACGTGGTTGAACAGTGCGTGAGGCAATACTGCCGCACCCTTCATAATCATCTTGTCGGCGTTCATATAGCGGTCGTCGCCCGACTGTGTGAAGATAGGAATCATCTGCTCGCTAACCTCGGTACCATACTCCTCGGCGATAACCTCGGCCATCAACTTATGCTTGCTCTTGGCAACAGCGTCGAGGCAAGCCTGTGTCACGCCATAGCGGATAGCGGTGTGATAAACCTTACCCGTAGAGGGAGAGGTCATCTTATCGACAATGTCGGCCATCTCGCGGAAAGAGGTGATATCGCGGCCCTCATACAGAGGAGCAATCTCCTTCTCGATAACAGGGATAAAGTTCTCGGCCAGGAACAAGGGGTCACGACCACCTGCACCCGAGTACTGAACAGCAGCGCAATCGCCAAAGGCTACCTGACCGTCCTCCAACACAAACATCACCGAGATTGACTCGCCCATCTGGCGTACCGAAGTAAATCCGGGAGTCATAGGCTCACCAACATAGAAGTTACCATCGTTCTTTGCACCAGCCTTGATGGCTTTCTGGTCATCGAAGAAAAAGCCTGTCTTTCCGGCAGAACAAACTACTTTTTTAATTTTCATAATCTTTGGTTATTTTTTGTTACAACTACTCATTACTTTCTGGGGCGACCCACCAATACGCCCTTCTCGATAGCACTCACGTCGTCGATAACCATCTGCAATGATACCTGACGGCCCTCCAAGCGAGCACGCTCCTCAAACTTCGAGCGGTGGAAGTCGATGAGTTCCTGTGTGAATGGCAGATTACCCATCTCCAAAATACGGATAGCACCGTCGTCATCACGCGCGGGCAACACCTTACCGGCATTGTAGCGGTTAGGAGCAAACGGAATATCCAAAACGCCGGCCTCGAAAGCAGCCACAGTACCTTGTGCAAGGTCACCCTTACCCAATACCTCGACTCTATCCATAATGCAACGCACCTCCGACTCGATAATCTGGCTCTCCATAACAACCAACGGAATCTCACGAAGGTCTTGGTCACGAAGCATCGAGATAACCTGCTTTGTGGCACGCAAACCGCACGCATTGGCCTCCTTGGTAGGCACACCGTAAGCCTCGTGCGGAGTCTTTACGATAACCTTCGTAGCCTTCGACAACGCCGCAGCAGCCGAACCCCACGAGATAACACCAAAGGCCTTCGACTCGTCCTGCGGGAAGCCACCCATCCACTGGTGGAATACGGTCGTCACGCGTACATCGTCGTAACCGTACTTATGGAGATATTCGCGAGTAAGTTTTGCCAAAGAGCGCATAGCGGCCACGTCCTGAATAAGGTTACCACACTGGCCATAACCTACGGTTACGTCCTTCACGCCCTGCTCGGCAGCAAGCAACGTCTCGATGATAGCCACAGAGTTAGAGATACAAGGAGGAATAAGCGTACCTGTCAAAGGACCAAACGGCTCACGGTTGATGCTTACACCGGCCTCCTCATACATACCCACCAAACGGTCGGTATATTGCCAATACTTGATGGTCTGCTCGATGGTATGATTCTTCGAATAGGGGATATTGTATGAGATACCGCCACCCTCGTATGAGGTAAAACCTCCGGCAATGGCAATCTCGGTCAAAAGACGAGCATCGGGAGTACCGTGACGCACCTGAACAGGATTCTTCAAAGCAGAAGTAACCATACGGCACACCTTGGCACCATAGTTCACCGCGGGGAAGCCGTTGAGCATCGAGCGGCCCGAAGCCTGACTCTTCTCGATACCTACCTGACACTCGTTATAACGGTTCAGACGGGTATAACTGTCGATAGTGGTAGGCAACAGGTCTGCGCCACCCTCATTCTCCAAATACTGCAACAACTCAATCTGCTCCTGATACAGAGCCACACCGGCACGAGGCTGAACAAGTGTCACACCCTCCTTCTCGGCCTTGGCCAACTTCTCGCCAAAGCGCTTGCTCTTGTCGATAGACAACTGATAATCTACCGCCTCCTGAAAATCAATTTCCTTACCCGTAGGCCACTGTTGAAGCACCTCGGCGCGCTCCTTCATAAACACGTCTTCGGGAATTCTCTTGTTTTTTAACTCTCTCTCCATATTCTGTTTGATTTAACGATTTTCTCTCTATTTCAAAATCCGCTATTCGCTATTCGTGCTATTTGCTATTCGCACTCCTTGTCCTTTGCTATTTGCACTCTTGCCCCTTGCTATTCGCTATTCGAGTGCTACACACTCCTTATCGAGCAACTCAAAGGCAAGGTCGGCATCGACCACGCTCAACAATCCCATCGAGGCGAAGATATATTTTCGGTCGAGATAGAATGTCGGACGCACAGGCTTCGTACATTCGGGGTGCATCATATCGTAGAGGCTGCCACGCAAAATCTCCTCGGGGTGACGCGAGTTGCGAATCACTCCGCCGATACCAATCACCGTAGGCAACGACATCAAGTCCTTACCCTCCAATGTGTGCATCTCGCCAAGCGGGGTATAGACATTTGCCAAGCGACCACAATGACGCTCGACAGCCATCGCTACGGCTGAACGGCCCAAAAACTCCTCTATGCGCTCCTCCTCGCTATCCGGCTCGGCCAAAGTATCAGGCTGTGCAGTACATCGCTCCACCCACGCTCCGACACGTTGCATAAACTCACTATCGGGACCACCCGACTCGGGCAACTGCTCGAAGACGTGTGTGAGGCTGTAACGCATACCCAAATCACCTTCGACTGTACGCTTCGCCCACGGCTCGGGCAGACCTTTGAGCATCGTATTATCGACCGTGGGAGTACCCGCCGCCATAGAATATACATCGGTTGTAGCACCGCCTATATCCACAGCCAACAAATCTCCACGTCCCTTTTGTGATGATGTTCCTCGACTCAACAATTCGCACGCCTGCAACACTGCCAACGGCGTAGGAATAATCTTTTGTGAAGTCATCGCTTGCAGACGGTTAAGGCCTTTGGCCTCGATGATGCGGGCGATAAAGAGTTGGCGTATGGCGTCACGCGCAGGTTCAATATTGAGGCGATTGAACTGCGGCATCACATTCTCGGTTATGACCACCTCCTTGCCTGCCTCGCGGAAAATCTCCAAAATCTCGTCCGAGGCACTCTTGTTGCCGGCGACGATGGTCATAAAAGGCCTGTCGATGGCCACCAATCGCTTGGCATTGGCCACGATAACCTCTCTGTTGCCACCATCGGTACCACCACACAGCAAGACCAAATCGGGATTTATCTCGAAAATCTCCTGCTGCTCACTGCCGCTTATCTCGTAGGCATAGGTCTTGACAACCTTCGCTCCGGCATTCGATGCTGCCGTACGTGCCGCCTTGGCCGTAAGGTCGGGGACCAAACCCAGAGCCACCATCTTTAAGCCTCCCGCAGCCGACGAGCAGACCAACATCTGGTCATACTCAAAACCGGCACACGGATTATCCTCGCGAGGCTCGGTGAGTATCTGCCACGCACTCTCGAAGCCCTGCATCACATCACTCTCTATGGTGGTGAAGGATTGGGCCGTACCGAGAATAACCCTCTTTGAGGCATCTATCGCGGTCAGTTTGGTATAGGTGCTACCTACATCAACCGTCAAAAACTTCATAGCGGATTGCTTGGAATTACTCTATGCCTAACTTCTTCTTCAAATCGACGATAGTATCCTCGATAGGGGTGCTGGGCGCATATACAAAGTCGAAGCCCATCGCGAGGAAACGCTCCTTCACATCCTCGAAATTCTGCTTACCCACAACGAGGTTGCCGCCTACAAACAGAGGCATATCTTTCAGACCTGCCTCATCACACTTCTGGCGGAGGCCCATACAGTCTATCTCGCCGTGACCATAAAGTGATGAAACCAAAATGGCAGAGGCATCAGTCTCGACAGCAGCGTCGATAAACTCCTCTTGCGACACCATCACACCGAGATTTACTACATTAAAACCTGCATTTGTAAGTGTCAGGTCGATGATTTTGTTACCTACGGCGTGAGCGTCGGCACCAATAACTCCAATTACAACAGTTTTCTTGTCCATAATTCAAAATGATGTTATAAAGTACTACAAATTTATAATTTTTTTTCAATGTTGTACCAATATTTTTGACTCTTTTTGGCATAAAACGAAAAAATATTAACATGGGGTCGGAAAATGGGATAAGTTTTCAAACTTAATTGCTATATTTGTAGTGATTGAACACGAAATTTTAACAACAAAAACTATAATTATGGCAGGAGTTCCCGAATTTAAGTATGCCCCGATGTTCCAGACGGGCAAAGACGAAACCGAATACTATTTGCTCACCAAAGAGGGTGTGTCGGTTAGTGAATTTAACGGTAAGGAGATTTTGGTGGTAAAGCCCGAGGCACTCACCTTGCTCACACAGCAGGCATTCCACGATGTGTCGTTCAATATGCGTCGCACGCATAATGCCCAAGTGGCCAAGATTTTAAGCGACCCCGAGTCGTCGGATAACGACAAATATGTGGCTCTGGCGATGTTGCGCAATGCCGAGGTGGCAAGCAAGGGACAGTTACCCATCTGTCAGGATACGGGTACCGCCATCATTCACGGCGAGAAGGGCCAGCGCGTATGGACCGATTTCTGCGACGAAGAGGCTCTCTCACGAGGTGTCTATAATGTATATACCGAGGAGAATCTGCGTTACTCGCAGAATGCTCCGCTGACGATGTACGACGAGGTTAATACCCGCTGCAACCTGCCGGCACAAATCGATATCGAGGCTACCGAGGGTATGGAGTATAAGTTCCTCTTCATCGCCAAAGGTGGTGGCTCGGCCAACAAAACATATCTCTATCAGGAGACAAAGGCCCTGCTCAATCCCGAAAAACTTATCCCCTTCTGTGTCGAGAAGATTAAATCGCTCGGTACGGCGGCGTGTCCTCCCTATCATATTGCCTTTGTTGTAGGTGGTACGAGCGTCGAGCGTAACCTGCTGACAGTGAAGTTGGCTTCGACTCACTTCTACGACAACCTGCCCACGACAGGTGACGAGACCGGTCGTGCTTTCCGCGATGTGGAGTTGGAGAAGAGGCTCACCGAGGAGGCTCACCGTATAGGCCTTGGAGCGCAGTTTGGCGGTAAATATATCTGCCACGACATTCGCGTTATCCGTCTGCCTCGCCACGGCGGCTCTTGTCCTGTGGGTATGGGTGTAAGTTGCTCGGCCGACCGTAACATCAAGGCCAAGATTAACAAAGAGGGCCTTTGGATTGAGAAGATGGATACCAAACCTTACGAACTTATCCCCGAGGAGTTGCGTCAGGCAGGCGAGGGCGATGCTATAAAGATTGATTTGGACCAGCCGATACGCGATGTGTGCAAGGAACTCTCGAAGTATCCCGTAGCCACACGCGTAAGCCTCAGCGGTACAATCATCGTGGCTCGTGATATTGCTCACGCCAAGTTGAAGGCTCGTCAAGATGCGGGCGAGGGCTTACCCGAATATTTCAAGAATCACCCCGTATATTACGCCGGTCCGGCGAAGACTCCGGCAGGTATGCCTTGCGGCTCGATGGGCCCCACCACAGCACAGCGTATGGACCCCTATGTAGATGCGTTCCAAGCCGATGGTGGCTCACTCATTATGATTGCCAAGGGTAACCGCTCACAGCAGGTTACCGACGCTTGTCAGAAGCACGGAGGTTTCTACCTCGGCTCTATCGGAGGCCCTGCGGCACTGCTCGCACAAGAGAATATCAAGGATATCGAGTGTGTGGAGTATCCTGAATTGGGAATGGAGGCAGTGTGGAAGATTAGAGTGGAGGATTTCCCCGCCTTTATCCTGGTAGATGACAAGGGTAACGACTTCTTCAAGCAGTTGAAGCCGTGGTCACCCTGCTGCAAAATGTAACATATCGTAAATATTTGGCCGACAATGCGCTCTCGGGGCGCATTGTCGCTTTCTTATAACCCAAAAACATCACTATGAAAAACAGAATTCTGCTCTGCACCGCCACACTATTGTTGGGTAGCACGATGCTCTTTGCACAGTCATCAAAGAGCGTTGTGGAGTATGTCAATCCGATGATTGGCACCGAGGGTATGGGCCACACCTTCCCCGGAGCGTGTGTGCCTTTCGGTATAGTTCAGTTAAGCCCCGATACCGACACCACGCCCCACAACATAGATGGCAAATACCAACCCAACGTCTATAAATATTGCGCCGGCTATCAATATGACGACACTACAATTGTCGGATTCAGCCATACACATTTCAGCGGTACAGGCCACTCCGATTTGGGTGATATTCTGCTGATGCCCACAACGGGAGAGTTGCGCTTGACGGCAGGTAGCGAGGAGTGCCCCGATGAGGGTTATCGCTCGCGTTTCTCGCACTCTTCGGAGCGTGCCACTCCGGGCCGCTACGAGGTTATGCTCGACGACTATGGCGTGAAGGCCGAACTATCGGCCACGAAACGTGTGGGAGTACATCGCTACACCTTCCCCAAGGAGGCCGAAAGTCACCTTATCTTGGACCTCAATCACGGCATCTACAACTACGACGGCAAGACCTTATGGGCTTCGGTGAGAGTCGAGAACGACACCCTGCTGACAGGTTATCGTATAACCAACGGCTGGGCACGAACAAACTATACCTATTTCGCCATATCGTTCTCGCAGCCTATAAAAAACTACGGCTATACGGAGCATCACAAAACCCTCTACAACGGTTTTTGGCGTAAGTTCCCTATTTACAAGAATTTCCCCGAGATGGGCGGTCGTAAGTTGGTGGCATATTTCGATTTCGACACACAGACCAATCAGGAGTTGGTGGTAAAGGTTGCTCTCTCGGCTACAAGTACAGCGGGAGCATTGAAAAACCTCGCCGCCGAAGCTGCCGACAAGTCTTTTGATAAGATAGCCGCCGAGGCCGCTGCGATGTGGGGCCGACATCTGGCTTCGGTCGAGGTGGAGGGCTGCGAAGATGACAAGGCGATGTTCTACACCTCGCTCTACCATACGATGATAAACCCCTCGGTATATATGGACGTCGATGGGCAGTATAGAGGATTGGACCAAAATATACATCAGGCCGACGGCTTTACAAACTACACTATTTTCTCGCTGTGGGATACCTATCGTGCCGAGCATCCGCTCTTGATGTTGCTCAAACCGCAGGAGGCTCGCGATATGGCACTCTCGATGATTCGCCACCAGCAGCAGAGTGTTCACGGTCTGTTGCCTATATGGAGCCATATGGCCAACGATAATTGGTGTATGAGCGGTTACCACGCCACCTCGGTTTTGGCTGATGCCATAACAAAGGGTGCCGATATCGACCGAGAGGAGGCTTTGAAGGCTATGGTGACGACATCGAAGGTGGAGTATTTGGAGGGTATAGGCGACTATATCAGATTGGGATATGTGCCATTGGAGAAGTCGGGTACAGCCGCCTCGACGACGCTGGAATACTGCTACGACGATTGGACAATCTACAAAACAGCATTGGCCGCAGGGCGAAACGACATAGCCGAGGAGTATCGCCAACGCGCGCTCAACTATCGTCGTTTGTTCGACGAGGAGTTAGGCTTCGTGCGTCCGCGTCACGACGACGGCCGCTTCAAGGAGCCTTTCGATGTGTTGCAGACACACGGCGAGGGTTTCATCGAGGGTAACTCGTGGAATTTCTCGTTCCACGTACCGCACGATGTGGCAGGCCTTATCGAGTGTATGGGTGGCGAGAAGGAGTTCTTGCGCAAGTTAGACCAACTGTTCGGTATGCATCTGCCCGAGGAGTATTATGCCGCCAACGAGGATATCACCGAGGAGTGTATCATCGGCGGATATGTTCACGGCAACGAGCCGAGCCACCATATCCCCTATCTATATGCTTGGACCTCCGAGCCTTGGAAGACCCAATATTGGGTGCGAGAGGTGATGAACAAAATGTATCGCAACAAAATCCGAGGTCTGGGTGGCAACGACGACTGCGGCCAGATGTCGGCGTGGTATATCTTCTCGGCTATGGGCTTCTATCCCGTATGTCCGGGTAGCGACCAATATATTTTGGGTGCGCCCTATATGCCTTTAATCAAGATTGATATGCCGAGCGGCAATAGTTTGACGATAAAGGCCGAGGGCGTGAGCGATAAGAATCGTTATGTGAAGGCTGTGCGCCTCAATGGTAAGCCCTACACCAAGACCTACATCACACACGAGGATTTGATGCGTGGCGGCGAGTTGGAGTTCGTGATGAGCGACAAACCCAACAAGCGTCGCGGCATAGCCCTGAGTGATAAACCCTATTCGTTGAGCCGCGAGTAACTGAAAGGAGGGGTTTTTACCCCTCTGTTACCGCCCGTCGTATCGGGCTGTGATAGAGCCGACGAATTATTGTCGAGGGCATAAGTCGGGCAATAAACCGACACGTCGGGAAGATATAACGCCACGAAAAGAGGCCATATAGTCGCCGTATGCCACGACAATATATTACAAATTCTCCCCACGCCTTGCCATATCCGCGTCGGCGGAAGGTGTTGTTGTCGAGTCGATAGTAGAGTACCGTCTCCCGCAGGTTGGCGATACGATAGCCTGCGCAAATTATGTCAAACCAAAGTGCGATGTCTTGGCTTGTGCGGTAACGCTCGTCGTAGCGCACTCCCTTGCGAAACATCTCGCGTCGCATCATCACCGCAGGGTGTGCCAGCGGCGAGGCACGATGAATCGAGCCGAGCGCCTTGTCGTGCGAGAGGTGGTAGTGGCGAATGTGGTGAGATGACACCTCCCCAAACTCCTCGATAGCACCACCCACGACGGCTATATCTCGGTGTAGGGATAAAAATCGTGCCTGACGTTCAAATCGTCGAGGGTGTGCTATGTCGTCACTATCCATACGGGCAATAAGAGGATAACGCACCTGCCCGATACCTCGGTTGAGCGATACGGTCAATCCTCGATTTGTGCGGTTGCGTACAAGGGTGAGGCGGTGTTGCCACACCCAACGCCACTTGGCTATGACTCTTTTTAACTCACTGTTCAGCGGCCCATCTTCCACCAATACTATCTGCGATGGTTGCAGTGTCTGACGATGCAGGCTCTCGAAGGCTTCGTATAGGTGTGAGGGGTTGATGTCGTTATGTACGGCCATCAAAACCGATATTTTTTCCACTCGTTTCATATCTGTTTTTCTCTCTTGTCAAGCCGTCCCATAGGCCTCGCACGATGCTGTTGAGGTATCTGGTACGAGGAGCCACAAGCAGGGGATAGCCGACTATTTTATAACATAGTTTTCGTAAGTTCCTGATTTTCCAGCGTCGTGGAGCCAGCGAAGTGCGTGAGAGCCACAGCAGGTTGCGAATCTGGAAATAGAGCCTTGCAGGTGTCGAGATGTTGAGGTCGAGGCCCAGCCATCTGCGGTAACGCCCCTGTTCGTGCGAAAAGCATATGTCGGGGGCTACAAACACCCTTAATCCTTTGTGTCGCGCTCGCCAGCACCACTCTTGGTCAACAAAATCGATGAACAACGCCTCGTTTTTCGCGCCCACCACCTCGAAGGCTTTTGCCGCGATAAACGAAAATGAGGCGATGATGCTGTGGGCCTCGTAAAAGTTGTACCCCTCGTGACAGAACGAGCGTAGCAGTCGCTCGCTGTGGCTGGTGATGTATGGCTGTCCGTTATGACGATTTATCGGCATAGGCCCTACGGCCGCCACATCGTACAGATGGCTCAATATGCGGTGACGACGCCTCAGTTCGGCGACAAGTCTCGGCGAGGCTATGCTGTCTTGGTCGGCCAAAAGAATATATCTGCACCCTTGCTCGCAGGCTCGTTTGATGCCGATGTTTTGTGCTGCGGCTATGCCTCGGTTTTCGTGGAGCGGGGTGTAGTCGATTCCCTCGAAGCGGGGTATGTTTTTCGAGTTATCATCTGTCGAATTATCCACCACGCAGAGCATATCAACCTGTCCGTGCAGGGCCTTCAACACCTCGTGCAACAGCACAAAATCGGGATTATAAAGGACTATGACGGCACCAATCATACGAGCGAAGCATACAGGTTAAGATGTTGTTGTGCGCTCCGCTCCCACGTAAAGTCGGCAGCACGTCGTCGGCCCAGAGTGGCGAAATATCGTCGTTGAGAGGGCGAAGAGAGCAGTTGCTCCATCTTCTCGGCCACGTCGCCAACATCGTCGGGCGAGAAGTAGAGTGCCGCCTCGCCGCCAATCTCCGGAAAGCAACTCGCATCAGCCAAAGCACAAGGTGTGCCATAGGCCATTGCTTCGAGTATCGGCATTCCGAAGCCCTCATAGCGTGAGGGGAAGATAAACAGCAGAGCATCGGTATAGAGCCTTGCCAGCATAGCCTCGTCGGCCACCACAACCTTCATTCTGTCGCTTATGCCCAGCGAGTGAAAGAGCCTTAACTCCTCGTGCGAAAATGGTGTGCGTGTGCAGATGACCTTTACCTCGGGATAGCGAGGAGCAACGAGCGCAAAGGCTTTGGCGAAGGTTGTGAAGTTCTTGAAGGCGTGGCGCAGCCCTACGTACAATATGTAGGGATAGTCAGGCGATTTTATCATTGCAAATGCCTCGCTCGGCAATGTGCTTACACCGTGATATATCACCTCCACCTTTTCGGGTGCGATGTCGAAGTGCGAGAGCAGGTCACAACGTGTATTCTCGCTCACGGCGATAATCCTATCGGCACGCCGCAAAGAGCGGTGTTGCAGTCGAGCCATACGGCTGTTATGGTTGTGTGAGGTGAGGAAGTTGGTGTCGTGATAGGTCACTACCATAGGGTGTTCGCCCAAATGTTTCAACCCAAAAGAGTCGAAGTTGGTGGGGTGATAAATATCATATTGTCCATAACGTAGGCGCAGGGCCGAATAGGGTTTTCCTGCCTCGGCCATAAGGCGACCTTTGTGGCGGAAATCGATGTCGGGCAGGAATGTGTGGCAATGCACAACGCCGTAGCGGCGTGCGTAGTGGTTGTTCGAGAGTGTTGCCGTCACCTCCCACGACGAGGCGGGCAGGCGACGTATTACCTCGGCGAAGTAGCGAGATACACCTCCATAGGTTTGTGAGGCGAATATCTGGTGGTCGTAGAGTATTTTCATCGGTCTATTGTTTTTCGAGGTATGGCATCACCTCGCGGCGGCGAGTGTGATAGTCGGTTGTACCCGTCAATATATTCTCATAGCGTGCCGGCGGCGAGGTGTTGGCCGTTACAATCTTGGCCAAAGCCAATAAAATGGCAATGAGCAGAACGACCTGCCGCCAGCGATAGCGTAGCGTGGCGATGTTGGTGTAGAGTATCCAATATCCGCTCACGAAGAGCAGCGGGATACGGTTGGCAAGGACCTCCACCTCGTGGAAGAGGAGAAAAGTTGTGTAGTATATCCATAAACAGTTGTAAAATATCAGGTTGTCGGCCCTTTGTCGCCCAAGACGACGATAGAGTGCCGTGAAAAGTACGATGGCAAAGGTGCGTTCCAGATGTCCGAATGACAAGGCATAGCCGGCAGTGCTGTGGGCAGCGTGGCCCGACAACTTATCATAAAAGGCCATAGCCCGAAATATGCCGAGTGATTCTATTATATCTGCAATGACGCTTACGCCACCGAGGAATATAACATTAGCAAAAACTATTCCACCCCATCGTAAAACAGGCCCCATCGACCTGTGAAGCAGAAAATATAACGGCAGATAGACCACCGATGAGAGATGAAATGTCGTGCCGAGCAGGTTGAGCAACATATAGGGCCACACTTTGCGTGCTCGCAGATATGGTATCGAGAGCAGAAACAAATCCATAGCCTTGGCGTTGCGCATAAGGTTGAACTCAATTGTAAGGCCGTTGTAGGCCATAAAAAAGAGAAAGGGCAACACCACCGAATTGGTGTATCGTCGAAAGGTTGTGCGGAAAACCCACAAGTCGAGAAACGTACCCAATGCCACCCACCCGAAATAATCTATACCGAGGCTCTTTACGAGTGATGAATATATGACAAAACCCGGCTCGAAAAGGTAACGGCTCATAGCCGACGAGTTGAGGTGAGTGATGGTCGGTAACTCCTCGTAAAAAGGGTAGTAGTTGATAAAGTCGGAGTAGAGGTGTCCTCGCAGACCTATAAACAGGAAAACGACAATAAAGGCCACCCTCCCGGCTGTGCGGGGTGAGAGAACCTTCACTCGTCGTTGCTCACACTTATAGAGCCACAACAGCGCAATCGCCACCACAATATAGGGTAGTGCCGTCAGCATCGTCTGTGGCCAATGAGTTGTCGTTGTTGGTGCAGAACCACTCTGCGGCGCAGACGACAGATGCGGTGGCGCAGAGGTCGCTTTGTGAGGCGGAAAATCAGGCTGTGGAGCGTAAGTGCCGCTATATATATGGCATTGGCTGCGATATGATACGACGGTGAGAAGTTACGACGATAGTATCGGTCGCGCCCCTGCTCCGAGAGCATTATGCGTCGTCGAGGAATATGTCGTTGCTCGAAACTGCCACCTTCGAGGTGTTGTATGCAGGCCTCGGGGAGCGATGTTATATCACCATAAGCGGCCATTCGGTGACAGAGGTCGGTATCTTCGTAATACATAAAAAAGTCGTCGGCGAAGCCCCCTGCATTTAGCAAATCTCTCCGTCGGGCCATCATATCGGCTCCGGTGATATATCCCACGTTCAAGGGTCGGTGCGTGAAGTTAAAGAACCAGCGTCGTGGCAAAATGATTTTCTCGGGCAGATGCCCCAAGAGGTTGTTTATCTCCCAGCGTAGCGATGGGCATTGTCGGCGAAACGACAGCGCCGGTTGCATCTGCTCGTCGTAGAGGTTACCTCCCACTACCGCCACCGTGTGGTGGGCGTCGAGATAGCGGGAGAGTATTGCGGCGGCATTGTTTATAAAGAGCGTGTCGGGGTTTAGAAACATCACATTTCGCCCCTGTGCCCTGTTTAGTCCTACATTGTTGGCACGACCAAAACCGAGATTTTCGTGGTTGTAGATATAGGTGATGCGGCAGTCGGAAGAGAAGTACTCCCGACTGCCATCTGTCGAGGCATTATCGACTAAAATAACCTCGAAATCGACTCCTTGTGTGGTGGAGAATATACGCTCGATGCACGCTGCCGTAACGTGGAGCGTGTTGTAATTTACAATGATTATGGATAGGTCCATTATATGCCCAAATATTGTCTTAACTCGCGGAAGTTAATGGCGCACCACACCACGACACTCGCCGTGAAGCCCACGCCCAAAGCAATGAATGGGTTTTCGATAAGATGTGCCGACGCAAAGCATATCGCCACGCAGGGTAGTGAGAGCAGCGTACTACGCACAAAGAGTTTTATAGGAATCTTCACAATTTTCTTCCTCGTCACATATACAATATATGTGCCCGTCACGACCGTCTCGGCACACAAAAGCACTATGGCCGAGCCTATGCTGTGCAAATGTGGCACAAAGAAGATGTTTATTGCTATGGCCACCGCAGCACCTATGCCCGAAGCGAGCAGTAGTATGCGGTCGTGTTTCAGCGGCATAATAATCTGTATGGCCAGCACCTGTGCCACGCCCGCCATAATCACTGCCGGCAGTATTATTTGCATAGGGAGTATCGCCCCGTCGAAGTCCACGCCGGCCAACAGACGAATGATTTGCGGTGCCATAACCATACTGCATAACACCAGCGGCACGCTGAATGTCGCTACGGCCGAGAACGATTTGTTTATCATAACCTGAAACTCCTCCTTCGCTCCGGCCGCCACCAAAGCGCTCATTCGCGGCATCATAACATTGGTGAAGGCCGAGAAAAGGCCCAGCATTACGGTATTGAGTTTGAAGGCGGTGGTGTAGTAACCTACCTCGGTGTCGCCCGCAACGAATCCCAGATATACGACATTGAATGTGAGGTACATCGAGGTCATAATCGAATAGATGCCGAGTGTGATGTTACTGCGTGTATAACGCATATCCGCCAAGTCGCGCCACTTGGGGCTGACAAACTTGCGTACATAGGCGATGTTTATCAAGGCATTTATCACAACCGATGCCACCGTCAGGGCAAAGAAGAGTATATATTGGTCGCGGTTGCGGATAAAAATCAGTACAGCCAATACATATAAAACCCTTACGGCAATGCTTCGCAGGGTGATATATCGGAAATTCTCCATACCCGAGAAGAACCACTCCACGACAAGTGCCGAGAAGATGATTTTTGCACCACCTATGAAAAACATCTCGGGGTGTGCCGCCAGACGAGGAATCGACCAGACGGCGATGATGTAGGCCACAAGCGTTACCGCCGTAAAAGCCATATTAAGACCCAATATATTGGCAAAAACACGGCTTCGCTCTCGCTCGTTGTGACGCGTGGCGGCTATCTCCCTCACGCCCAGCAGACCTATGCCCATCGTGGCAAAGAGCAGAAAGTAACTCACCGTATTATCGACAAAATTGACCAATCCGATACGCTCGGCACCGAAGATATGCGCCGTATAGGCAAAGGTGATGAAGCCCGCCACGTATGATGACAGGTTCAGCATGCTCTTATACGCAAAATTCTTCTTTATCGAGGTCAGGGCCATTTAGTGTTGAGGTTTTTCGGTTCTCGTCGTGAGTCAGGGTTGTCCGAGTGGAGGGTTATCGCCCTCGGTACATCTCGTCGTAATAGCGTTCGTAGTCGCCCGAGGTTATGTTGCGGAGCCACTCCTCATTCTCCAAATACCACTTTATCGTACGCTCTATGCCCTCCTCGAATTGCAGCGACGGCTCCCAGCCCAACTCTTGGCGCAACTTACTCGCATCGATGGCGTAGCGCAGGTCGTGGCCGGCACGGTCGGTGACGAAGGTTATAAGTTTGTCGCTCGTACCCTCCGGATTTCCCAGCAGACGGTCGCAGGTCTTAACGATAACCTTTATCAGGTCGATGTTACGCCACTCGTTGCACCCTCCGATGTTGTAGGTCTCGGCTACTCGACCTCGGTGGAAAATAAGGTCTATTGCTCTGGCGTGGTCCTCGACATAGAGCCAATCGCGCACATTCTCGCCCTTGCCATATACGGGGAGTTCTCGGCCATTGCGTATATTGTTGATAAATAGCGGAATAAGTTTCTCGGGGAATTGATACGGGCCATAATTGTTCGAGCAGTTGGTCACTATCGTAGGCATACCGTAGGTGTCGTGGAATGCTCGCACGAAGTGGTCACTCGAAGCCTTCGATGCCGAGTAGGGCGAGTGCGGAGCATACTTCGTCTGCTCGGTGAAGAGTTCATCACCCATCTCCAAAGCACCATACACCTCGTCGGTCGAGATGTGGTAGAAGAGTTTTCCCTCGTAGCCTTTGGCGTCGGCCTCCCATCTGTGGCGTGCCGCCTGCAAGAGCGACAAAGTACCCAACACATTGGTCTTGGCGAATGTGAAAGGGTCTTTTATCGACCTATCGACGTGGCTCTCGGCCGCAAGGTGTATAACGCCATCGATATCGTAACGCTCAAAAATATCGCACACCTGCTCAAAGTCGCATATGTCGCCTTTGACGAAGGTGTAGTTCTCGGCATTCTCTATATCACGAAGGTTGGCCAAATTGCCCGCATAGGTCAATTTGTCGAGGTTGATGATGTGGTAGTCGGGGTACTTCTCGACAAAAAGTCGCACCACGTGACTACCTATAAAACCTGCTCCTCCCGTTATCAAAATATTCCTCTTCATCGGCTACTTATTTTTCAGTCAAAAGGCGTTTCAAGCAATAGAACATCGACTCGCGCCACTGCGGTATCTCGACACCGAATGTGCGCTTGATTTTATCCTTATCCAAGACCGAATATGCCGGTCGCTGAACTTTTGTGGGGAAATCCTCGCTTCGGCAGGGGTTGATTTGGCACTTTGTATTGCCTACGGCACGAGCAATCTCCACCGCAAAGTCGTACCACGAACATACACCCTCGTCGGAGAAGTGATAGATACCCTCGTTGCCCTCGAACCTGTCGCCCTCGATAATCGAGAAAATTGTCAAAGCCAAGTCGCCGGCATAGGTGGGCGTACCCACTTGGTCAAAGACCACATTTATATACTCCTTCTCGGCTGTCAGACGCAACATTGTTTTCAGGAAATTACTCCCGAACTCCGAATATAACCACGCCGTACGAATTACAATCGCTTTGCAACCTGATGCGGTGATGGCTCTTTCGCCTTGTAGTTTCGTGCGGCCATACACACCCAGCGGATTTGTCGGCATATCCTCGGTGCGAGGGGTATTACCCTCATCGCCAAACACATAGTCGGTCGAGATATGGAACAGTGTAGCATCGTTTTTCGCTGCCGCCTGCGCCAGATTCTCTACGGCATAGGCGTTTATCCGCTCTGCCGCATCTGCCTCCTCTTCGGCACGCTCGACATTGGTGTAGGCGGCACAATTGATGATAATATCCACCTTCTCGGCCTGCATCATACTCTCCACAGCCGCCTTGTCGGTAATATCCAACTCGGCGAGGTCGGTAAAGATGTAGCGATGTGGCGACGCCTCTCCCAAGCGACGCAATTCGCGGCCCAACTGACCATTGGCTCCCGTTACGAGTATAGTGTGCTTACTCTGCATAATAGTCTGTGTTATAGTCGAATAACCCATCAGCCTCGGCGAGCGTGGGGTGGTGTAAATCCTTCGCCGAGAGGATAATATCCTCTGCGGGTAATTTCCAATCGATGCCAATCTCCTTGTCGTTCCACGCTATGGCACCCTCATTTTGGGGCGAGTAGTAATTATCGCACTTATATTGCAGGACTGCCTCGTCGCTCAATACCGAAAAACCGTGAGCAAAGCCGCGCGGAATGAATAACTGACGATGATTCTTGTCGGATAACTCCACAGCGATATGTCGTCCGAATGTGGGCGAGCCGCGACGAATATCCACCGCCACATCTAACACTCGGCCCTGCGCGACACGCACCAACTTCGACTGCGCATAATGCCCTTTTTGGAAATGCAGACCTCTCACTACCCCATAGCGTGATTTGCTCTGATTATCCTGCACAAAGCGAGTGGGACGCACCGCCTCGTCGAAGCGTTGTTGCGACCAACTCTCCATAAAGTATCCGCGCTCGTCGCCAAATACTTCGGGCTCGATGATTACCACACCCTCTATTTCGGTCGAAATTACCTTCATCTCTCAAAAAACTATTTCTCTGTGTCGATAACCTTCAACAGATATTGTCCATATTGGTTGTTACCCATAGCCTCGGCCAACTGCTGCATCTTCTCGCGTGAAATCCAGCCGTTGCGATAGGCTATGCCCTCCAAGCAGGCTATCTTCAAACCCTGACGCTTCTCTATCACCTCCACGAAGATTGAAGCCTCGGCCAGTGAGTCGTGCGTACCCGTATCGAGCCACGCAAAACCACGCTCGAAGCGTTGTACTTTCAGGTCGCCATCGCTGAGGAATTGCTGATTAACCGACGTAATCTCCAACTCGCCGCGTGCCGAAGGCTTTATCTGCTTGGCTATATCCACCACTCTGTTGGGGTAGAAGTAGAGTCCTACAACGGCATAGTTCGATTTGGGATTTTGGGGTTTCTCCTCAATCGAGAGGCAACGCCCTTCGCTGTCGAACTCCGCCACGCCATATCGCTCGGGGTAATCCACCCAATAGCCAAAGACGGTAGCCTTCTGCTCCTCGTCGGTGGAGCGTACCGCCTCGCAGAGCATATCTTCAAGGCCGGCACCGTGGAAGATGTTATCGCCCAAGACAAGGCACACATTATCCTCGCCGATGAACTCCTCGCCGATGATGAAAGCCTGCGCCAAGCCATCGGGTGACGGCTGCTCGGCGTAAGAAAAACGCACGCCAAAATCCTCGCCATTGCCCAACAAGCGGCGGAAACTCGGCAAATCCTGCGGCGTAGAGATTATGAGTATGTCGCGTATGCCGGCACTCATCAGAGCCGATATGGGGTAGTATATCATCGGCTTGTCGTATATGGGCAGGAGTTGCTTACTCACACCCTTTGTGATGGGGTAGAGGCGTGTGCCACTACCTCCGGCAAGTACAATACCTTTCATAATAAGCGACTATTTTTTGTTGTAATAATTTTTATACCAATCAATAAATCTTCTGATGCCCTCGTGCAGCGTAGTCGTGGGACGATAGCCAAACCGCTCCTCCAAAAGCGAGGTGTCGGCATAGGTGCGTACGACATCGCCGGCCTGCATAGGCATATTCTTTCGCTCGGCCTTGCTCCCAAGAGCCTGCTCTAACTCGGCAATGAAATCATTCAGGCAAACGGGCGACGAAGAGCCTATGTTGTATATGGCGTGCGGTCGGTCGCAACCCTCGCTCGTGGGCGGGGTAGCCAGCACTCGGACGACACCTTCGACAATATCGTCGATATATGTGAAATCTCGCTCCATATCGCCTCCGTTAAATACCTTTATGGCTTCGCCCTTGCTAATGGCCTCGGCAAAGAGCATCGGTGCCATATCGGGACGGCCCCACGGGCCATAGACCGTAAAGAAACGCAAGGCGGTGGCCGCTATGCCGTATAATTTTGCATATACGCTCGCCATAAGTTCGTCGCAGCGTTTGGTGGCGGCATATAGGCTTTCGGGGCTGCACACCTCGTCGCTCTCCGAAAACGGCACCTTCTGATTTGAGCCATAAACCGACGACGATGAGGCGTAGAGCAGATGCTCGACGGGGTAGTGACGACAGCACTCCAAAACATTCAGAAACCCTATCACATTGCTCTCTGCGTAGGCAAAAGGATTTTCCAATGAATACCTCACACCCGCCTGTGCCGCGAGATTTATCACCGCATCGAATTTCTCCTCACAAAAGAGTTGCGGCAAGAGTTCTCGGTCGGCTATATCTGCTTTTATAAAGCGAAAATTGGGTTGGGTGAGGCTCTGTAACGCTCGGCCCGACTCAATCTCCTGTATATCAATCCCTAACTCGCGCAGACGTGACTCCTTTAACCCGACATCGTAGTAGTTGTTCAGATTGTCGATTCCCACAACAGAGTACCCGTCGCCGAGCAGTCGTGCGACGAGATGATAGCCGATAAAACCGGCAACACCGCTGACGAGAATCTTTTTCATAACGTTAGCCTATCTTGTAGTAGGTAAATCCGTGTTCTTCCATCTCCTTGCTGTCGTAGATGTTACGACCGTCGAGAATAACCTTATGGCGCATCGTGCGTTGCAGGACAGCAAGGCTCGGAATACGGAACTCCTTCCACTCGGTGACGAGCATCAGGGCATCGCTATCGACCGCCGCATCATACATATCGCAACAGTAAGTAACTTTGTCACCTACCACACTCTTTGCACTTGGCATAGCAATCGGGTCATATACCTTGACCCGGCACCCCGCCTCGATAAGGTGCTCGATAAGTACCAACGAAGGTGCTTCACGCACATCGTCGGTCTCGGGTTTGAAGGCCAAGCCCCAAAGTGTCACTACCTTACCCTTCAAATCGCCGTTGTAATGGCGTAGGAGTTTTTCGAATAAGATGCTTTTCTGCGACTCATTCACCTCCTGCACAGCCTCCAAAACACGCATACGATATCCGTTCTGCTCGGCACTCTTAATCAGTGCGCGCACATCCTTCGGGAAGCACGAGCCTCCATATCCGCAACCCGGGTAGAGGAACTTGCGACCTATGCGTGTGTCGGCACCTATGCCCTTGCGTACCATATTAACATCGGCGCCCACCCTCTCGCAGAGGTTGGCGATGTCGTTCATAAACGATATGCGTGTGGCAAGCATCGAGTTGGCGGCATATTTTATCATCTCGGCACTTGCGATGTCGGTGAAAATCATACGCTCGCCCGAGAGCATAAAGGGCTTGTAGAGGCGTGCCATAATCTTACGCGCGTGGTCACTCTCGGTGCCGACGACAACCCTGTCGGGTGTCATAAAATCCTTGATGGCGGCACCCTCTTTCAGAAATTCGGGGTTTGATGCCACATCGAAGGGGATATCTTCGCCACGCTTTTTTATCTCCTCGCGTACCACCTCGGCAACTTTGTGCGCAGTGCCTACGGGGACAGTCGATTTGGTCACCAGCAGAGTATATCTCTTGATGTTGCGGCCAAAAATGCGGGCTACCTCCAAGACTTGGCTCAGGTCGGCAGCACCATCTTTGTCGGGCGGTGTCCCGACGGCCGAGAAAACCACACTTACATTATCCAAACAAGAGGCGAGGTCGGTGGCAAAGTGCAGACGATTGGCTGCAATATTACGGCGTACCATATCCTCCAAGCCGGGCTCGTAAATAGGTATGATTCCCTCACGCAGGGCGTCAATCTTCTTCTGGTTAATATCGATGCAGGTGACATCTATACCCATCTCGGCGAAACACGTTCCCGAGACCAATCCGACATAACCTGTACCTACGATAGCAATATTCATAATCCGTTTGCTTTTCTGTCATTTATTGGCAACAACCCGTTCTGTGGCCAATCCGACATATCTACGTTATAGACAAAGGTATGGTTTTTCCCGTTATGCTCAAAATTATTAAATTCTTTTTTTTATACTTGGGCCCGTTAGGAACATTTTTGTATAATATTTGATAAAGAAGAGGGTGTGGAATATTAAAAATTATCTCTTATGAAAAAGTATCTATTGATTTTATCGCTCGTGGCTTTGGCTGCAAGTGTCGCATTGGCCGGCGATAAGCCCATCACCTTCGACAGCCTGCCATCAAAGGCAAAGCAATTTTTGAAAGAGCATTTTTCGGGTATCGAACTATCGCTCCTTACGCAAGATGACGACCTGCTCTACAAGGAGTATAGCGTGGTGCTGAAAAATGGCGCTCACATAGATTTCAACTCCTCGGGAGAGTGGCAGGAGGTGGAGATGCGCTCGGAGTGTGTCCCTGCAAGCATTGTCCCTTGGGCTGTGGCCGAGTGTGTCGAGAAGAACTACCCCGACGCCTATATCGTGCGTATCGAACGGGACCGCCGCTCCTGCGAGGTTGAACTATCCAACGGATTGGAACTCACGTTTGATAAACGCGGCTACCTTCGTAGTATTGACGACTAATTCTTCGACACCGCCACCCGTCGAACAGCAAATGTTCAGAATGACGCGTGGCAGACCAAACCATATCATTCTATTGAAAAATGAGCCTGTCTAACAATAAAAAAATGTTAGGCAGGTCTTTTTTTTTGTTTGAG
>CAZQMC010000025.1:0-24917 GCA_964594305.1 uncultured Alistipes sp.
CATCAAGGAATTCACTGTGTACACTTAAAGCTTCGTTGTCATCAAGGAACGCACGCACGAAAGCAAGCCAAAACAAGCCAAAACCCTTGCTGTACGCCATTTTAAGCGGTTTTACACACATTCCACTACTGCACACAAAAAAGGCAGCCAGAGAGCCGAAAAATCGACAATCTGACCGCCGTAAATTAAAGCGAATTAAAGCTGCATTTAACGGTACCACAAGCCCGATTAAACACCAGCCTCATCAAAATTAAAGCCTGATTAAAGCAAATTAAAGAAATCGTACACTTCGTTTTGAACGAGCCTCAACACAAAAACCATACATAACTCACTGAAAACAAAGAGGTTTAAGCACTCAAAGCACCACACTCACATTGTACGCTTCGTTTTTGTGCCCGTAGATATTACAGAGATTACAAAGGATGAAACTGATGAAATATTGAAGGGGAAAGTACCTGATATAATTATTGGAGGTCCTCCTTGTCAAGGTTTTAGTCTTGCTAATAAAAGGCGTAATAAGGTTGCGGATGACCCTCGCAACAAACTCTTCTATGGTTTTATTAAGTTTATCAATTGGTATTCGCCTAAAGCCTTTGTTATGGAAAATGTCAAAGGTTTGCTGTCAATGCACAATGGACAAGTTATTCGCACGATTGTAGAGGAATTTACTAATGCTGGTCAATTTGGATATAATGTGGCATACAAGGTCCTAAAGGCGTCAGATTATGGTACTCCTCAAAATCGAGAGAGGGTTATTCTCATTGGTTTTAGAAAGGACTTGAATATACAGCCTACGCATCCTACCCCATATTCTATGGATGGGTATGTAACCGTTGATGATGCAATTAGTGATTTGCCCCCAATCAACGCCGGAGAAGGAGTAGAGGGTGCAAAATACTCGTCAGAGCCTGCAAACTTATTTCAACAATTTGTCCGACGAAACTCTAATATTGTAAACAATCATATTGCAATGAAGCATACGCCTCGTTTGGTAGAACGCTTCAAAGCCATTAAACCAGGACAATCACTTATTGATGTTTGGGATACACACGGAGCAGTAAAACGAGGCACACCGACCGAGAAATCAACCATTAAGTTTAGTCAAAACAATCAGCGCGTGTTTGGCAACCTGCCCGCGCCTACAATTGCGGCATCTTTCCAATCAAATTTTATACACCCATACCTGGATAGAAATTTCACGGCAAGAGAAGGCGCTCGTTTACAATCGTTCCCCGATGACTTCTTTTTTGAGGGCATGCGAACCAAAATGTCGTGGGAGAAAGGCTTGAGTCAATATCAGCAAATTGGCAACGCCGTTCCCGTATTGTTGGCTTATGCAATCGCAAATAATTTGATAGAACAACTTAAAACTATATAAATATGAAACCTGCAAATGAAAAACACCTAAAACAACTCATTGACATTGTCAACCACCGTATCCAAGGTATAGAATATGTCGCACAAGTGGATCAAGATAGGGCATACGGTGGTATAATTCGCTCGGCAAAAGGCAAATTGTTGGAAGAGTTGTGTAAAGAATTGGTTGCAATAGCTTGGAATGAATTGGGCGGCGATAGTGGTAGATTATCATTCTCAAATAAAAGGGTGGATATTCCTCTTCGCAAAGAGTATATCAACAAGATAAAATCGGAAGAGGTAAAAAATGGATTACCGAAAACTATCCAGATTTCGTATTTAAGGCACAAGTTGATAATCACGCTATGATTGACGATAAATTCGTGCTGGGCATTGAGTGTAAAGCATATACGGAGAATGCTATGTTAAAAAGAATCCTCGTGGACTTTACATTGCTCAAATCGGTTTACAAGAACCTAAAATGTGCATTATTACAATTTGAAAGTCAACTAACGGGTGATTATTCCGAAATTGACAAACCTGTTATATTGGGTAGTCACAGCAGTCATACTTTGATGTCTCATTTTGATGTTGATTTACATATAATGACCTTGATAAGGGGAGAACGCAAAGTAGATGAACCAATCCACAAAGCTGAATACTTCAAACCACTTACCTATGACGCAACTGTTAAATGCATTGAGCAGATCAAAACATTATTGGCAAACTATAAATAGAACTATCCGCACATTGTGACAAAATGCGACAAAAGTCGTGAACCTATAAGTAACCTAATGTTGCGAAATAGGCGTTACGGGCGCATAAAACCCATCGTAGCCTTGAGGGGGTACAACAAAAGGTCCGATGGTTTTCCATCGGATTTTTTGTTTTATGTAGTTTTGGCCAATAAGCGGCATACTAGGGTTTATGGGGCTTATTGGAATCTCCTAATAAAGTACAGCGGCTGTTGCAAAAACATCAAATAATATACTTGAAAATCAATATTTTATTATGCGATTTTCAAACCTTTTGTTACTTTTGTAGAGTAAAATTCTTTAAGCCGACTATGAAAATACCTTATCGTTTGCACCTTCTGTGCTGGATTTTTGCTACCGCGATTTTTAGCGTAACGTGTGTGGATAATGACAAGATGCCAACACCCAACGACACTCCGCCGCAAGAGGAGGTGGAAGATACGGTAATTGCCGTTGATGGCATATCTCTTGACATAACCGCTATGACGCTTCACTATGGCGAATCGTGCCAACTGACAGCGACAGTCGCCCCCGACAATGCTACCGATAAGAGTGTGGTATGGGAGAGTGATGATGCTGACGTAGCCACCGTAAGCGACGAAGGTCTTGTAACGGCAAAAGTGTATTCCGGCCAAACAAAGATACGCGCCTCTGCGGCCAACGGCAAGCGTGTAGCGACCTGCACGGTAACGATAGAGACAAAAGCGGAGCATCTGGACGAGGAGAAGTTGCAGGGCGATATCATCGGCACAGACATTTCGGTTGATTACACAACAGGAGCAGAATCAACGACCATAAATACCAAGCAGATGGCCTTCGACGGCAAACTAAACACCTTCTTTGCCTCATACAACCGCTCGGGAACGTGGGTGGGTTTGGATTTAGGGCAGAAGTATGTAATCACAAAGATTGGCTATGCGCCACGTGCCGAGATGAGTCTGCGTGTGCAGTTGGCAGTCATTGAGGGTGCAAACGAGAGTGATTTCAGCGACGCTATGCCCATACATCTCATCAAAGAGTCTGCGCCCGAAGGTCAGATGACATACGCCGAGGTAGATTGTTCGCGAGGATTCCGCTATGTGCGTTATGTAGGGCCTCACGACGCCCGATGCAACATCGCCGAATTGGAGTTTTATGGCAAGCGTCACGATGGCGACGACACGAAACTATACCAAGCGACAAACCTTCCGATGGTGGTTATCAACACCGAGGGGGCGCAGGATATCGTATCGAAAGAGAATGAGATTACAAGCACAGTGCATATCATCTCCGAGGAGGGCACATCGCTACTCACCGACACCGAAACAGGTGTCAGAGGACGAGGAAATTCGAGTTGGACATTTGAAAAGAAACCTTACCGCCTGAAATTCAGCGAAAAGCGCAGTCCGCTCGATGCTCCGGCCAAGGCCAAGAAATGGACCTTGATAAACAACCACAGCGACAAGACCCTGATGCGCAACATCTTGGCTTTCGAGATTAGTCGCCGTATGGGTATGGCCTATACACCCTATTGTCACCCCGTAGATGTATTCCTCAACGGCGAATATAAAGGTTGCTACCAACTATGCGACCAAGTGGAGGTGAATTCAAATCGTGTAAATGTCACCGAAATTGAGGCAGGTGACAGCGATATTACGGGCGGATATTTGATTGAGGTTGATGGTAATCTTCAAGTTTATCAAAACGAAGATTTCTATTTCTACTCGACCAAGAACATTCCCGTAACCATAAAATCGCCCGACGAAGGAGATAACGAGAAGAACTACATAACAAATTACTTCAACCAGATGGAGGCGGCGGTATTTGCCGACAATTTCGATGACGAGACCGCAGGCTACCGCAAATATCTTGATTTGGATAGTTTCCTACGCAACTTTATCATTGGCGAGTTGGTGGGTAACCCCGATGCTTTTTGGAGTGTCTATATGTATAAGGAGCGCGGCGACGGCAAACTCTTCACAGGCCCTATATGGGATAATGATTTGGCGTTCCACAACTCCTATTACACATATCCCATAGGCGGTATGACCGACTTCCTATATACCCATTACAGCAGCGACAGCACCCCCTATGCATCATCTTCGGCCGGCCCGATGCGTGACATCGTCAATCGCATAATAAAAGATGACAGCAAGGCTCGTGAGCAACTTGTGGAAATTTGGAATGATGCGTGCCAGAATCGTAATATAACGACGACATCGCTTATCGAGTATATCAACCAGACCAAAAACCTTATCGACGAGTCGCAGTCGCTGAATTTCAAGCGGTGGAATATCCTTAACACAAAACTCCACCAGAACATCAGCGCACTCGGCTCTCACGAGGCGGAGGTGGAGTCTGTAAAAGATTATATCGAAGTACGCATACCGCACCTCGATGCGTTGATTAAAGGCAATCAATAGATATGCGAAAAGTATTATTCGCTCTGGCACTATTAGCGACACTTATGGCGTGTCGCACCGAAGCACCAACGCCTATGAGCGTTGTACCTTCACCACGCCAAATCGAGTGGCATAAGATGGAGCAGTATGCCTTTGTACACTTTACAATCAACACCTTTACCGACAAGGAGTGGGGCTATGGTGACGAGTCGCCTACACTCTTTAACCCTACGAATTTCGATGCCGATGCATTGGTGAAGGTGGTCAAGGATGCCAACCTCAAAGGACTTATTCTCACCGCCAAGCACCACGACGGCTTCTGCTTATGGCCCAGCCAATATACCGAGCACTCGATAAAAAACTCGCCCTACAAAGATGGCAAGGGCGACATTGTGGGTGAGGTGGCCGAGGCGTGTCGTCGTCACGGCGTAAAATTCGGCATATACCTCTCGCCGTGGGACCGCAACCACGCCGGATATGGCACAGCCGAATATTTGGAGTATTATCGCAACCAACTACGCGAATTATTAGGCAACTATGGCCCCGTCTTCGAGATGTGGTTTGACGGAGCAAATGGCGGCGACGGATATTATGGCGGAGCCTACGAGCGACGCAAAGTAGAGTCGGGATACCTATACTACGATTGGCCCAAAGTGGTGGATATAATCCGCGAACTGTCGCCCGAATGTATTGTATGGAGTTCTTCTCTGCCTGATGCTCGTTGGTGCAGCAATGAGCGTGGCGTAATCGACGAGCATTGCTGGGCTATGGCCTCGCCGGAAGATATGTATCCACAGGGGCGCGATAGTTTGGAGGTA
The DNA here is from genome assembly GCA_964594305.1 of uncultured Alistipes sp. Taxonomy (GTDB): domain Bacteria; phylum Bacteroidota; class Bacteroidia; order Bacteroidales; family Rikenellaceae; genus Alistipes. The sequence continues at coordinate 5,311 of CAZQMC010000025.1, forward strand.
TTACGTCACGGCCAAGAGAATGGTACACGCTGGGCTCCTGCCGAAGCCGACGTATCGATTCGTCGCGGGTGGTTTTATCACGACAACGAAGAGCCCAAAACACCCGAAAAACTATTCGATATATATTTAACCTCTGTCGGACGTGGCGGCACGCTGTTGCTTAACCTTGCACCCGACCGCCGTGGCAGAATTCCGGGAAAGGACATTGAGTCTTTGTGCGAGTGGCGCAGAATGATTGACGAGGCTTTCGCCGTTGATTTGGCACTGACGGCCGACGTTGAAACATCATCATCACGAGGTTATGCTTTTCGGGCCGAGGCCCTGCTCGGCGAGGGCGATGAATGCTGGGCCACCGACGACAATACCACAACGGGCGATGTGACATTACATTGGGCAGAGCCTATTACCGCCAAATATGTTATGATTCAGGAGCATATCGCTCTGGGACAACGCGTAAAGGCATTTGTTGTCGAGGCAGAGGGCGATGATGGCTGGGTGGAGATAGCACAAGGCACCACCGTAGGTTACAAACGCATATTACCACTACCCGACGGCGGCACTACCACATCGGCTATTCGCATACGCTTTACCGATGCACGAGGCCCCCTTGCAATCGACCGCATAGCGATATTTTAGTCAATATATTGGTTTTTGTAACCAACAATAATAACCAACAATAAAGGCCGGCTCCCTTTCGGGAAGTCGGCCTCGCTTTTCTCTATGCTCAATTAGATAGCCTTTGTATCGTAAAGAATCTGATTTACCTTACGTACGGCAGCAGCCGAAGCCTCAAACTTCTCCTGCTCCTCCTTTGTGAGGTCAATCTTAACAATCTTCTCGATACCCTTGCGACCGATGATAGCGGGAACACCAATCATAATATCCTCCTGACCATACTCGCCTTCGAGATAGCAACCGCAAGGAATCATACGCTTCTGGTCGCCCAAGATAGCCTCAACCATTGATGCAGCAGCAGCACCCGGAGCATACCAAGCCGATGTGCCCAAAAGACCTGTCAAAGTAGCACCACCAACCATAGTATCAGCAGCAACCTGTGCCAACTTCTTCTTTGAAAGGAACTGTGATGCGGGAACGCCCTTGATAGTAGCCTTCGATGTCAAAGGAATCATAGTAGTATCGCCGTGACCACCGATAACCATACCCTCGATGTCGTGGATATTAGCGTTAGCAGCCTTTGCCAAGTAGCAACGGAAACGAGATGAATCCAAAGCACCACCCATACCGATTACACGATTCTTGGGAAGACCTGTTGACTTCAAGGTAAGATAAGCCATAGTATCCATAGGGTTCGATACGATGAGGAAGATAGCGCGAGGCGAGTGAGCCAAAGCCTGTGATACAACGCTCTTCACGATATTGGCGTTAGTACCAATCAACTCCTCACGAGTCATACCCGGCTTACGAGGAATGCCTGATGTTACAACGATAACGTCTGAATTAGCAGTCTTCTTATAATCGTTTGTGCTACCTACCAACTTGCTCTTTGAGTCGGTTGTAGCCGATGCCTGATACATATCGAGCATCTTACCCTCTGACAAACCCTCCTTAATATCGATGAGGACAATCTCATCAGCCACATTACGCATTGCCAATACATTAGCGCAAGTTGCGCCCACCATACCGGCACCAATAACTGTTACTTTTGACATAATTTTCTTGGTTTTATGATTTCTGAAATACTAACTATCCAATAAGTTCAGCATAAGCCTCGGCTGAAAGCAACTCATCAACCTCCAAAGGATTGCTCATCTTAACCTTAATCATCCAGCCCTCACCATAAGGGTCAGAGTTTACCAATGAAGGGTCGGCATCGATAGCATCATTGAACTCTACCACCTCACCACCTACGGGAATAAATGCATCGCTGACGGTCTTAACAGCCTCGATAGAGCCGAAAACATCGCCTGCGGCCAAAGTCTCGCCAACCGAAGGAACATCAACAAATACGATATCGCCCAACTGGCTCTGTGCAAAATCGGTAATGCCCACATAGGCAAACTCACCCTCGACACGACACCACTCGTGGTCGTTCGAGTACTTCAAATTTGACGGAATGTTCATAATATTATGGTTTTATAAATTGTTTTTGTTTTCTGTTCTACCCAACTCACGATATACGTAATATATCGTTAATCCTTACAAAGATAGGAGTTATTTCGTAATTAGCAATATACTATGTTAGTTTTTTAACACAAATTCTATCTCTTTGAACATATACGAATTAACTTTCCCCTCTTCGTTTTCAACTTTTAACGCCCCCGAAATATCGATTCCGCGTATTATACCGCGGAAACGCTCTCCGTCGGGCAAGGCAAACCAATGTTTTTCGTCGAGGCGATAGAGCCGACGGCTATACTCCGCTTCGAGTTGCTCAATTCTTCCCTCACGCAATTGCGAATATCGCCTCTGCAAACACCCGACCAACGATTCAAGCACCATATCTTTGTCGAACTTATGCCCGGCTGCCTGCGCCATAGATACGGGATTGGGCAGGCTCGCATCAAAATCTAACTGATTGACATTAAGGCCTATACCCACTATCGAGCGATTCAGTCGTCCCTCCGACAATTTATGCTCTATCAAAATCCCGACCAACTTCCTATCGCCGACATATATATCGTTGGTCCATTTGATTTTCACCTCAATACCCCACTCCCGCATAGCATCGACCAACGCCAAAGCGACAGCCTCCGAAAGCAGAAACTGCCTGACAGGGGGCAAAAACGACGGCTCAAAAACTGCGGTAAGCATCAGGTTTTCGCCCTGACCACCTATCCACTTATGGCCTCGCTGACCTCGTCCCTCGCTCTGGTGCTCGGCCACGATGACATCGCCCTCGCCATAGCGTGGATTGAACGCCTCGTCGTTTGTCGAGGTTAGTGTATCAAAGCGATATATCATCTAAAAAGGGTTTCGTAACATATATTTCCATAGCGGCGCAGCGTGCAGACACTGCATAATCTCGTCGTCGGCCAGAAGTGCCTCAACCTCCTCACGCGAAAAGAGATGCACCTCGATATCCTCGCCCGCCTCGGTATGTTGCTCCTCCAACTTCTCGACACCCACAGCCAAGAAGGTATAGACGCGGTTATTGTGATTCGAAGGATTTGCCGAAGTCACCATAAACTGCTCCCAACGACCTCCGCCATAGCCCGTCTCCTCCATAAGTTCGCGACGCGCACTCTGCTCGGCCGTCTCACCCTCCTCGCAGCACCCTGCAACCAACTCATAACGAGTCTCGCCCAAGCCGTGACGATATTGGCTGATGAAGACAAACTTGTCATCTTTCGTCAGAGCAATGACATTCACCCAATCGGGGAACTCAAAGACATACCACGCCGGCACGATGGCTCCCGTAGGCAACTCCACCCTGTCGCGGCGGGGTGTAAACCACGCCTCGTGAGCCAAATACTCACTCTCCAACACCCGATAGGGGCGATGTTGGGGTGATTGGGGTTTATGATTTTTATATACCTTTCTGCGGGCCATATATCTGTTGGGATTTACACACTCTCAAAGACTTATACACTCACGCCGAAATCACGCAAAGCATCATTCAGTGAGGTCTTTTTATCGGTCGATTCCTTACGACGACCGATAATCAAGGCACACGACACGCCATACTCCCCTGCGGGGAACTTTTTGGTATAAGTGCCGGGGATAACCACCGAGCGTGCCGGGACATAGCCTCGATACTCCACAGGCTCATCGGCAGTAACATCTATGATGTGTGTAGAGCCGGTGATGACGGTATTAGAGCCAAGCACAGATTCACGACATATATGAGCACCCTCGACAACTATGGCACGCGAGCCGATAAAGCAGTTATCCTCGATGATGACGGGTGCCGCCTGCACAGGCTCCAACACTCCACCAATACCTACGCCACCGCTCAAATGCACGCTCTTACCAATCTGGGCACACGAGCCTACCGTCGCCCAAGTATCGACCATTGTCCCTGTATCGACATAAGCACCGATATTGACATACGAGGGCATAAGGATAGCACCCGGAGCGATATATGCGCCATAGCGTGCTACGGCCTGCGGCACAACTCTCACACCCAACTTCTCGTAATCGTGCTTCAACTCCATCTTATCGTACCACTCCAACTCGCCGCCTCGCATAGTGCGCATCTGCTGAATGGGGAAATACATAATAATTGCCTTCTTCACCCACTCATTTACCTGCCACTCGCTCTTCTCGATATCGATAGGCTCTGCCGTACGCAACTCTCCCTTATCGACAGACTCAACGACTTCTCTAATGGCATCTTTCACCGCGGCATCGGCGAGTATCTCACGGCACTCCCACGCCTGCTCTATAATTGATTTTAATTCACTGATATTCCTATCCATAATTATACTGTTACTAACCTATTTAATTCTCATTCAATCCAATAATATCATTCATCCAACGGCTCACCTCCTCGATACTATCCTTTGACGACTGGTCCAACGAATTGACACAGAAATAGAGGTAATTGGGGTTTGCCTGAATCTTTTGCAACTGCTTTTTAAGTCTGTCAAACGAATACTTAAAGGGCGAGAGCATCATATCTCGATTTTTTCTATACGGCAAAACTGCTCTACCCTGCTCAACGGCCAAAAGATGATGCAACTCGGCCGCACTATACTGCTCCTTATTACGAAAACGATGCTTTACATTGTCGGCCAAAAGTTGCGGATTTGCAGCATAGAAGTCGTGGAAAATGCTCTTCAAGAAGGCGTGAGGGGTATGACACAAACGAAGAATTTTTGAAGAGCCGACGGCATAGGCCGAATTGAGCATAAACTTCTTAAACGACAGCAAAGCCTTCTTCCCCTGCAAGCGTCGAAACATCATTTGCAGAGCAATCGTAGTCTCGGCCATAAAAGTAGGTATCCACTTCTCGCCATAAAGCACGATACGACCATCAACGAAATAATCCTCGACAGAGGTCTCTCGCAAAAGCATAACATCATCGTTAAAGAGGATATATTGCTCACTAAGGCCCGGAATACGCCACAGCATCGAGGTAATCGACAGCGAGTTAAATGTGGGCAAGCAATCCTCATAACCCTCAAAAATCACCTTATGGTCGATAATCTCGATAGGGATATTATTCTCCGGAAAATGCTTTTTGATGAAACCCTCAACCTTGGGGTCTTGCTCATCGGTCACGATGTAAATCTTATGTATCCACGGCGCAAAGCGCAAAATTGACGCTATGCAGTAATATATCTCGCCTACTTGATTAAATCGGGTTTCGCCTGCGACATCTTTGAATTTATGTTCTCTCTTCTGTGTCAGGAAACGAGCCCTCTTTGCCTGATGTTTGGGGTCCTCGCCATCTACCCAAGTGATTACGGCATCAACCATAACCTGCTGCTTATCGTTCATAAGTCTATTGTATATTGCCAACAACCTCTTTACTTCTCAAACCTCGATTTCTGCGGGAAGCGTGTCTCGAAAGCCTCGTGCAATGCAGAGCGCAGCGACTGATATCGCTCCTCACTCAAACGCACATCATTCACACACACCAACTTACGTGTGGGTTGCTCAATAAAACGGTGCAGGCGTTTGGTCGAGGTAATACCCACCGAGAAGTGACGTTTGGACAATCGCTCGGGGATAATCTTTCCCTGCAAGTACATATAATCCAGAAAGAGATACTGCGTCAGGTTATCCTTCGTGCGCACACGCGTCAGCGACGACAAAATCTCCATCTTAATCTGCTCATACAAACGCTCACATTCGCTTTTCAGCATAGGCGAGCATATATGCTGCGGTCGCAAAAACAGACAGGCAGGTTTCAACCCCAGAGCACGACGGGCCATACGGTCGGAGTTGCGACAAATACGTTTAAACATATCGGTCGCGAGCAGATGACGGCTCATACCTATAACACCCTTACCTCCTCGGAAGAAGTCCGTCGGCTTACACGGCTTGACGGGGAACATATCGTCATTGAAATAGAGATACTCCTCGTCTAAATCCGCAATGCGATGCAGGTGCATCTCTATCGTATTGCTGTTAAACGTGGGCAAATACTCTGCCGGAATGATATCTTTATGCAGAACAATATCTACCTCGTCGCGGTTTATCCACTCGGGGACCTGACTCTCACGAGCCACCACAAGATGTACCTTGCGAATAAAGGGCATATTGACCTCGATACCCCTGAAAAGATAGCGCAACGTACCCCAATCACGAAAACGCTTCTCTAAAATAGGGATATTGGTGTACTCTTCGTACTCCTTCTGCCACAACGGGTCCAGACCGTTAATATAGGTTACTACTATATCCATCGCAAAAATTTTAGGCATTCCACCGTTATTTTACAAATATAGTAAAAATATCCTATTTTTCACCATAACGCCTCGCTTATTTACATCTGACGACAAACAAAAAAGGACTATCCCTTTTGGACAGTCCCCTTTCTTACAAGAAGTGACAGGATTTACTCCTCGGCCGCAACCTCCTCGGTTGCCTCCTCTACCTGCTCGGCAGCAGCCTCAGCAGCAGCCTCAGCAGCGGCAGCCTCGGCAGCAGCCTTCTTCTCGGCGATGGCGGCAGCACGCTCCTCCTTAACCTTGGTCTCCTGTGCCAAAGCAGCCTTCTCGGCAGCCTTTGCATCAGCAGCAAGTTTGTTGGTCTTTGCGGCAATCTTGCCCTCCTTCTCACCAAGCCACTTGTTGAACTTTGCCTCGGCATCACTCTCAGAGAATGCACCCTTGGCTACGCCACCCAACAAATGCTTCTTGTATAAAACACCCTTGTACGAGAGAATTGCTCGACAAGTATCGGTAGGTTGTGCGCCTTTGAGTAACCAATCCAAAGCCCTGTCGAACTTCAAATCAATTGTAGCAGGATTAGTGTTGGGATTATAAGTACCCAACTTCTCGATAAATCTACCATCTCGTGGCGCTCTGCTATCTGCGGCAACGATGTGATAAAAAGGAGCACCCTTCTTACCGTGACGTGCCAAACGAATTTTAACAGCCATTTTGCTATAAAATTTTATTAGTTAATATTAAACGCATCCCTACACTTTCGGGGATTTCGGTCGCAAAGGTACTTTTTATAATTCAAAATTCAAAATTAAGAATTCAAAATTTTCCCTCTTTGACGCAAAATTATCTATTTTCTTTGTTATTCGTTTTCAATATATTGCCTCTGATACGAGAGATTGTCTCTATGCTCTATTTCGAAAAATCCTCCTCACGCATCACCACACGCACAGACTCGGGATTTACTTGGCGCACGATATGGCGACGGCCCTTGATGTAACGACCATAAAGTTCGTCGGTATAGTTGCGAATAGTCAGCAATCCCAAGTTATCGTGTTTCTCGACTTCGAAGCCCTCCTCTTCCAGAGCCTTGATAAGTTCGTCTATATGCCACGAAGAATCGACACATAGGCCCAAATCAACCGCCGAGTTATGGATAAGGTGCGTCTTGATGCGGAAACGGTCCAAAAGCGAGAAGATTACACCGAACTGCTCCTCCATAACAAACGAGAAATCGCGCGAGCGAACAATCAAAAAGACTTGGTCACGCTTATAAATCATAATGGGTAACTTAACACGCTCCGAACTGCCATTTATCACCGTACCCGGCTTCGATTTATCGCCAAACGGACGCACATAGAGCGGTATATTTTTGTTCTGCAACGGTTTGATGGTCTTGGGGTGGATAATCTGCGCACCACTATAAGCCAACTCGATGGTATCCAAATAGTTCAGCGAGTCAATCTTCACCGCATCATCGAAAATTTTGGGGTCGGCATTGAGTACTCCATCGACATCCTTCCACACCGACATAGACTCTGCATCGAGGATATGAGCCACAACGGCTGCCGAGTAGTCGGAACCCTCACGACCGAGTGTGGTGGTCGTACCGTCGGGTGCCGCGCCGATAAATCCCTGACCGACAAACACCCCTACACCCGTATTCTCCAACGCTGCACGCAGACGCAGTTTCGAGGCCTTGATATCGACATTTGCGTCTTTGTGCCGCTGCGAGGTGATGAATGTCGTACGCATATCAATCCAGCGGTTGCGAGTGCCTATATGGTTGAGGTACTTCGATATAATGGTCGTAGAAATCAACTCTCCGAAGGCCACAATCGTATCATACCACAACTCGGCATCGGCCTGACGATAGGTTATATCATTGACAATATTACGCAACTGGCCGAAGAGCAATGTAACCTCATTTATCTCGCTCTTCTCGCCCCACAGGTCGTCGATAATCTTGGCGTGGTAGGCTTGAATCTGGCGTATCTCCTCGTTGGCCTCCTCTTTTCGGGCGTTTTGCATATGGGTAAATACTCGCTCCAACGCATTGGTGGTCTTTCCCATAGCCGACACCACAATAAAGAGATTCTCCTCGCCTTCAACTATATGAGCCAAATTTCTCACGCCGTCGGCATTGCGCACCGACGCTCCTCCAAACTTATAAACTTTCATATCTTTACCCTAACTAAATATGGCATATACCGGCTACAAAGTTATAAAAAAATGAATATTTTTTATACTCGACCGATAATACCGGAATATTTATACAAAAAAAGTCTGCGCTCGGCAGACTTTTACACCCTTTTGAAAAGAGAAATCATCACTCTCTATCCACTATGAGCAGCGACGAGTCGCCATACGAGAGAAAGCGGAAACCGTTATCCAACGCAAAGCGATACATCGCACGCCAATCGTCACCCACATAGGCCGACACCAACAGCAGAAGTGTCGATTTGGGTTGGTGGAAGTTGGTAATGATACGGCTCACGATACGGAACTTAAAGCCCAGCGGTGTAATCATAATCTGCGTGGCGGCCTTCATCTTCGTAAGGCCCTCCTTTCTCATATAACCAATCAACTCCTCCAACACCTCACGGCCCGAGAAGTCGGCAGGGATATCATAACTCTCCCACTGCCCTATAACCTCATCTGTGCGAGGATTACCCTCACTGCGCACTCTCCACGCCAGAACGGGTAAGGACTCCAATGTTCGCACCGAGGTTGTACCGACAGCCGTCACATCGCCATAGTGAGCCAAAAGATTTTCAAGCGTCGAGAGGCGCACCTCGAAATGCTCGGTATGCATAGGGTGCTTGGTGGCATCGTCGCTCTTTACAGGCAGAAACGTACCTGCTCCGACGTGCAATGTAACCTCTTCGAAACAGAAGCCCTGCGACTGCATCTGCGAGATAATCTCGTCGGTAAAGTGCAAACCGGCCGTAGGTGCCGCCACCGAGCCCTCGAACTTCGAATATACGGTCTGATAGCGTGTAAGGTCGATATCTTCGCTCTCGCGATTGAGGTATGGCGGAATAGGGATACGCCCCAGATACTCCAACAGTTGGCCAAAGGTCAAATCGACCTCCCACTCAAATCTGACGATATGCTCCCGCTCGCCACGCTCCACTATCTCGGCACGCAACCGGCAAGGCTCGCCCTCATAGTCGAAGTTTATCTCAACAAAGCCCTCTTTCCACTTTTTCAGATTACCCACGATGCAACTCCACTCACACTCGCCCTTAACGGCAAAGGCCCGCTCATAATCGGCCGGAAGATGAGGCTCCAAGCAGAAGACCTCGATACGTGCGCCCGACGGTTTGTGCATAATCACTCGTGCGCGAATAACTTTCGTATTGTTAAACACGAGCAGTGAGCCTTCGGGTAACTCCTCGGCCAAACAGGCAAAGCGGCTCTCCCGAATATCGCCATTGCGATAGACCAATAGTTTGGAATCACTACGCCTCTCCAACGGGAATTTCGCAATACGCTCGTCGGGCAACGGATAATCGAAATCGTTTATATCAATATATCGTTCCATAAAAAATCCACTTATTTCAAACCATCGAGCCAACGCTCGGCATAGCACACACTTGCATAAGCCTCAACCAAGTCGGCAGGCACATAAAAATATTGGCTCGACGACTCATTGCCGATTGACGAGTCACGCACCACAACCCCCAAATGGTCGATGATAAGTTTTTTATTCACCTCCAGCGCCTTACGCATCGTCGCCTTGCACTCCTCGCGCTCGGCATCGGTCGTAGCCTTCAAATAGCGGTTGCGGGCATCGAAGAAACGGCCCTGCTCGGCTCCTGATTTCAGATGATTATACACCGCCTGCATACGGCCTAACTCGGTCTGCAAAACCCTTTTATATTTGCAATCAACATCTTGCATAGCCTCTCGCAAGAGCATCACGCCCTCGCCAAAACCATCGGCGCTCTTATCCATCAAATCAAACCACACCTCCATAGGATAGATGGTCTTCCAATAATTCACATCGTCGTAAGGTATGCCCACGACGAATGTTGCAGGATAGCCCGTAGGTCGGGTGTACATAGGATTCGACGGGCCCCAATGTTGCGGGCCTGAATAGAGCATACGCATCTGGAAGGGGAAATTCTCGAAACCCTCAGAGCAAACTCTCCACGCATCACGCACCTTTGCAGCGGCCTTCTCGCCATACTCCGAGAGTGCCAAACGCTCGACAGCAGCATCGGCCGTATCGCCTCGGCGGAACGACTGGAACAACTTTAAGTTCTCCGACGGATAGCCTCCCAACGACCAACTGAGCATCACTCCATTCACATCTTGGCTCGACAAATTCTCGGCGTGCTGCGCCACCAAATCCAATACCGGCACCGACGGCACGGCGGCCATCTCCCACGAAGCATTAACCTGCACCTTTGCTACGGTTTTCAGTCCCGCCTTACGTGCCAACTCCCAATTACGCAACGCACGAGGCCCGGGACCTACGGCCGAGATAGAGTATTCGCCCAACTGCGACTTCACACCGCCACGCTCGATAGGCTTCCCCCACTCGCTGACGGCCATAAACCAGCAACTCTTCGGCAGGCGAGAGATAATCTCCTCGCACTCCCCTTCGGGCCAGCCCCAATCCCACACGATAACCTTTGCATCGGGATTACCACGATGTACGCCCTGCTCGATAGCGGTATTCACATCGACAATCAAATCGGCATAAGGTCTATCCTTACACAAGGGGCAATGTTTGTGGGCGTGACCTCGCGAAGCACACGAGGTATAGTTCTCCGAGGCTGTAATGGTAAAGACACCGCCCAGCCCCTCAACCTTGCTGAAAAGGCTCTCCATAGAGTTTGACATCCACTGCAACACCTCGGGTTTCGAGGTACAGAACGAGCGCAAACCCTGAAACTCCGGACCGGACAACGCCTCACGCTCGGCATTGCCATCGAAATACTCTTTGTGCATAGCACGAGGCTCGTTGAGGTAGAGATATATTTTGACGCCATATTTTTCGGCTCTTGCAACCAATCTTTTCAATCCTTCGATACGCTCCAACGCCTTCGCATCACCCGGGAAACCACCCTCGGGCAAGACCATCATACGCAAAACCGAGTGTAGCCAAACGCCATTCACTCCCGCCTCCGACAGACGGCGGAACAACTCCTCGGGATAGGAGGTCAACTCCTCGTCAAGCAACGGGTCGCCATAGTCGGCAAAATATGGGAATATCATTCGAAGTTCAAAGCCCTCGTGCTGCTCTTCGGCGACAGCACCGCTCTTCGACTTTTTCACCTTATCGAACTCTCGCATAAAGCCAAATCGCTCATCTTCAACCTTATAGGCCTGTTTAACAAGCGGTGCTACATCTTGGGCAAACTGCTCCACACGACGCTGCATATCCTCGTCAGGCTCGGTATATCGCAACGGCTCACATTGAGGCTTCACGCTACCCAACTTTTCATACAAAAAGTCGTCCTCTATCAAGCGATATTTTAACTCCTCACGCCCCATTCCGAGCAACACGGTTAATTGCTCGTAAGGAAGCAGATGCCAATTTCGGCGCAAAATGGTAATATAGCCACGTGTAGTAGCCCACTCCGGCTCGATCTTCTGCTTGCGATTCAGGCCCATCGACAGAGCCAGACTCTCGACATTCTCGACCGAAGTAGCCATAACCTCCGCCAAACGCTCTTTATCGACCACGCTCCAATTACGCCATACAAAGGCGTGCTGACGCGAAGGGAAGTATTCGAAATCTATCGCCTCCTTTGTGCCATTTTCACCGGGCATAACTATCTTATCCTGTGCCGAAAGGTCGTTCAGGGGCAACATACACAACACAGCTGCAAGCACAGCCGTCAAACTCTTCAATCGAGAAAAAAGATTGTTCATCGTGGTTATAAATTAAAGTTTTGCTTTGCAAAGATAGAAAATTAAGCGAAAAGAGGAAAATTTTGTTATATTTGCAGTCTATAATAAGGTATATACGCTATGAAACATTTGAGATTATTCATCGTTGCAACGATTTTGCTTGCTCACTCAATAATATTTGCACAAGCACAGACACCCTCGCAGCCCCGCATTGTAAATATCATCAACTTCGTTCGTCTGTTGGAGCCTCGCGACCCCGTTAATTTCAGTAAAGATGTACTCTTCCAGACCGTCGAGAAGCAGGTTGCCGACCTCAACGCAAAGGAGTTACCGGCGACATTTTTGTTGCAATACGATGCCCTTATCACACCCCGCTATCAAGAACTTTTCAAGCACTCGCTCTATAAGGGCTCGGAGATAGGCGGCTGGTGGGAAATTACCAAGCCACACGTCGAGGCGGCAGGATTGAAATGGCGTGGTCGCTATCCGTGGGATTGGCACGCCGACGTAGGCTTTGCAACAGGCTATACACCGCAGGAGCGCGAGATTTTGGTCGATGTCTATATGGCAAAGTTCAAGGAGATTTTCGGCACCTACCCCAAATCTGTCGGCTCATGGTTTATTGACGCACACTCGCTCGCCTATATGTACGAAAAATATGGCATCGTCGCTTCGTGCAACTGCCGCGACCAATATGGCACCGACGGCTACACCTTCTGGGGTGGTTATTGGAATCAAGCCTATTATCCGAGCAAGTTGAACTCCTATATGCCGGCCCAAACCAAAGCGGGACAAATTCCTGTGCCTATCTTCCGTATGTTGGGCAGTGACCCTGTCTATCAATACGATACGGGGCTTAATGCCGTACAAGGCGTCATCACATTGGAGCCCTCTTGTCACGGTGTGGGTGATAATCAAAAGTGGGTTGAGTGGTATTTCCGTACGATGTTCACAAAGCCCTCGCTGGCATTCAACTATGTACAGGTTGGTCAAGAGAACTCATTTGGCTGGAACCGCATCAATCAGGGTTGGAATATTCAGATTCCACTTGTTGCCGAGTGGCGCAAAGAGGGACGCATAAGAGTAGAGACTTTGGCCGAATCGGGAGCGTGGTTCAAGAAAAATTTCCCGCTCACGCCCGCCACAGCCGTTACGGCGATGTTGGACCATAACGACAACCCCATAGGCAGCGTATGGTATAACAGCCGTTTCTATCGCGTCAATATGATGTGGTCGCACAACGACTTCCGCTTCCGCGACATACACCTCTTCGACGAGCGCATAGAGTCAGACTATCTGAAAACACCCTGCACATCGAATAAATGCATGTTTATAACACTTCCCTTTGTCGATGGCTATCTGTGGAGTCAGCACTCACAATGGGCAGGCCTGCGCTTGGTGGAGATTTTACCCAACGGAGAGTCTCGAGAGATAAAGACAGGTCGTCCCGAAATCGAGGAACACTGTTCGGAACTCATCGCCCGATGCCACCCGCAGGAGGGTAATTTGACTATAAAATGCAAGGAGAAGACATTGGAGGTCAGTATGCCTCAAAGTACCGTACAATGGGCTTTGGAACTGACCATAGCACGAGGCAAAAGTACTCCTTTCGGCGATATATCGGCACAAAAAATCAAGGCCGAGCAGAATGGTAATGAATTTGAGATAAATGCCCTGCGTGGCCAATTCGAGAAGGGTGAAGGTCGTCGCATCTTGCGCATACACCCCTCTAACGGCGTGATAATTTTGGATTTCGACCTGTCGAAATAGAGCGTTGAAACAAGATAGTAAGGCTATGATAAAGTTGCTCACCAAACCTATAAACTATCTGCGAAGTGCCAATTTCTGGTTGCGCTTCAAGGTATGGCGATGGCGCACTATGCAGTCGCTACCTATGGGTGGTTATATTATGCGGAAACTCTACAACACCACATCACCCCGTCTGGGGCGAGATGTCTTTGGTATGCACTTCTGCTCTCCCATAGGGTTGGCCGCAGGCATCGACCGCAATGGTGAGATTATCGACTCACTTGCCGCCGCAGGATTTGGTTTTGTCGAGGTAGGAAGCATCACACCTCGTGCGCAAGGTGGCTCGGAGCACCCCTACCTATTCCGCCTCAACAACGACCGAGCCGTATTATATCGTTCACAAATCGAGAGTGACGGCGTAGAGCAGGTTATCGAGAACATCAAACAACATCACCGTAAAATTATCGTCGGTTGCAATATCGCGAAGAATGCGCTCACCGAGAGCGAAAATGCCCCCAGAGAGTATCTGCGACTGTTCCGACCGCTCTATCAATATGTGGATTATTTCACAGTAAATATCTGTCTGAATACTACGGCAACAACCTACATACCGACCGACAAAAGCGAGATTATGGATATTCTCACCCCGCTATTTGAGTTTCGTCGTGGGCAGAATCAATACCGCCCCATCTTGCTGAAAATATCACCCGATATGAGCGACGAGCAGATAGATATGATGACCGATATTATGCTCGACACGCCACTCGACGGCATTGTCGCTGTTGCCGGCACTACGGGACGTTACGGTTTGGAGAACTCGACGGCACAGATTCATAAACTTGGTCGCACGACGGGAATCATAGGCGGTCGTCCGCTGAAAAATCGTGCCATCGAGGTCATCAAACGCATATACGCCCGCTCGAAGGGCACCTATCCCATTATCGGTTGCGGTGGAGTATCCACACCCGATGATGTAAAGGATATGTTACAGGCCGGAGCGACGCTGGTACAGATATGCACCGAATTTATCTACGGCGGCGGCAAATCCATAAGTCGTCTGAATCGTATACTCGACGGCGAACTCGTTGCCGCAGAACAAGAGAGCGAGAGCATACCGACAGCCGACGCGGAGAAGAGCGCCACCTCAAACAACAAGTAAAATGATTAAGGCTTCCATCATAACCATCGGCGATGAGATTCTCATCGGGCAGATTGTCGATACCAACTCTGCAAGTATCGCACGCCACCTCAATACGGCAGGCATCACCGTCGAGGAGAAATTATCTATTGGCGACGATAAAGAGCAGATAATTTCGACTCTCAACCGCTCTCTCGCCTCCGCACAGATAATCATCATCACAGGCGGCTTGGGTCCCACGAAAGACGATATCACGAAGCACACGCTGGCCGAATTCTTCCATTCGACACTCGTAAGCGATGAGCAAGTGGCTGAACACGTATGTCGTATGCTGACGGCTCGCGGTATAGAATACAACTCTCTCAACCAATCGCAGGCGCTCGTACCCGAGTGCTGCACAGTACTGCACAACGCTCACGGCACAGCCCCCGGAATGTGGTTTGAGGCAGAAAACGGAGCGGTGGTAATCTCTCTGCCGGGTGTTCCGTTCGAGATGGAACATTTGATGGAAGATGAGGTTATGCCACGCCTGAAAGAGCATTTTTCGTTGCACGCCAACATTCATCGCACGATGATTACCTCGGGACTGCCCGAGTCGATGCTGGCCGAGCGCATTGCCGAGTGGGAGGAGGCACTGCCCGAGCATATCAAATTAGCATACCTCCCCGCTCCCAATGTTGTACGACTTCGTCTTTCGACTTACGACAGCGACAATGAACAGGCTGCGCGCGACGAGATTGAGGTTCTCTTCGACCGCCTCTACGAGATTATTCCCGAGCATATCGTAGGCTTCGAAAATGCCTCGGTGCAGGAGTTGGTGCATCATCTACTCACGGAAAACGGACTTACACTTGCCACCGCCGAGAGTTGTACAGGAGGCACTATTGCTTCACGCTTTACGGCTATGGCAGGTGCTTCTGCCTATTTCCGTTGTGGCGTAGTGGCTTATGCCAACGAGATAAAAGAGAGTGTTTTAGGGGTAAATCCCAACGACATAAAGCGTTACGGGGCTGTGAGCGAGGCCGTAGCCCGCCAGATGGCCGAAGGAGTAAAGCGATTGTCAGGTGCCGACTATGCCATAGCCACCACAGGTATCGCAGGGCCCACAGGAGGCTCCGAGCAAAAACCCGTAGGTACGGTATGGCTTGCTGTGGCGACACCCACACGTACGCTCAGCACGATGCGTCCCTCGGGTACCGACCGAGGTCAGATTATCAATCGTGCTTCGGCCTATGCTATCGAGATGCTCTACCAGATTCTCAAAGAGAACATAGGCGCAAAATAACAGATGAAAACACACAAAAACTACTGACTATGATAGTTCAATCAATCATCGACACCGATTTGTATAAGTTTACCACGTCGTATGCTTATTTCAAATCTTTCCCACAGGCACAAGGAACATTCGTCTTCCACGACCGTGAGAACACTGTTTATGACGAGGCCTTCCTGACTCGCCTTAATGCGGCCTTTGCCGACCTTGAAAAACTCTCACTCACCGACGAAGAGTTTGCTTATATGGTCAATAATTGCCGCTTCATACCGCAAAATTACTTTGAGTGGTTGCGCAGTTTCCGCTTCGACAAGACAAAATTAAAAGCGTGGCTGAGCGAAAAGGGCCATCTGCATATCGAGGCGACCGATTTTCTCTATAAGGTGACCTTGTATGAGATTGCTGTTTTGGCAACGGTATCAGCACTGCGTAATGAGAACAACAAGATTGATATGGACGATGTCATAGCGCGCCTGAAACCGAAAATCGAGTTGGCAAATCGCGAGCGCATACCGTTCTCCGACTTCGGCACACGCCGCCGCTTCTCGTTTGAGGTGCATCAGGCCGTAATGGAGTATATCAAGGCCAACGCCTACTGCTGCAACGGCACATCTAACTGCTACCTTGCAATGAAACTCGGAATGAAGGCCATCGGCACCTATCCGCACGAGTTGCCGATGTTCATTGCCGCAGTAAACGGAGGCCCTCGCCAAGCCAACTATCTGGCTATGGAAGAGTGGGTTAAGGTCTATGACGGCTACCTCGGCATTGCCCTGACCGACACCTATGGCTCGGATATCTTCTTCAAGAACTTCTCGAAAAAGCACGCCTCACTGTTCGATGGCGTAAGACACGATTCTGGCGACCCGATACGATTTATCGATTTGGTCATCGCCCGCTACAACGAGTTGGGTATCGACCCTATGACCAAGACCATTATTTTCAGCGACTCACTCGATTTCCCGCGCGCAGCCGAAATTATGAAGGCATGCGAGGGACGCATACGATGCTCGTTCGGTATAGGTACAAACATCACCAACGACACAGGCTATAAGCCCAGCAATATCGTGATGAAGTTATCGACCTGCCGTATGAACGAGAAGCAGCAGGAGCGCAAGTGCGTGAAGCTCTCGGATGTGCCGGGCAAGGCTATGGGCGACGAGCGTGAGGTTGATTTATACCGCCGACTGCTGGAATAAGAGATGCCGAAAAGAATGTTTCGACGAAAATATTTTGAATTTTGAATTTATTTTGCGTATCTTTGCGCACCCTTAATATGAGGGAGTAGAAACTAATAAAGTAAAAAACAATGAGAGTTTGCGAAATTACAGGTAAAACTGCCGTAGTGGGTAACAATGTTTCTCACTCAAACCGCAAGACCAAGCGCAAGTTCAACACTAACTTGAAGACAAAGCGTTTCTGGTCAGAGGAGGAGGGCCGTTGGCTTACCTTGAAGGTAACAACTGCCGGTATGAAAACTATTAACAAGAAGGGCTTGGCTACCGCTTTGAAGGAGGCCGTTGCACCCAAGAAGGTTTACTAAAAAATTCGAGTAACAAATGGCAAAGAAAGGTAACAGAGTTCAGGTGATTTTGGAGTGCACCGAGCAGAAGGAGTCAGGCGTAGCAGGTATGTCACGCTACATCACTACCAAGAACAAGAAGAACACCCCCGATCGTTTGGAGCGTAAGAAGTACAATCCTTACTTGAAGAGAGTGACAGTTCATCGTGAAATTAAGTAATTTAGGATTAAGTTATGGCAAAGAAAGTAGTTGCAACCCTTAAGACGGGTACCAACAAGAAGTACACCAAGTGTATCAAGATGGTAAAGTCGGAGAAGACCGGTGCCTACATCTTCAAGTCACAGAACATTCTTGAGGAGGCTGACATCAAGGCATACTTCGCCGAGAAATAATTTTTGGGATTGGGCCGCGAGTGACACTCACCGCAAGTCCGATACAAAAAAGGCGTTCCTTCGGGAGCGCCTTTTTTGTGTATGCACTACTCTATATTTTCAAGTTCTTTAATACTCTCCGTATGTCTACAATTTGGATAATTACTACAACCCCAGAAATGGCCACGAGGACCTTTTCTAATGGTTAATATCCCTCCACATTTAAGACATTTAATATCTTCATTAAATTGTAATTTTATTAGTATATCATTCCTTTTACGAATTTTCTCATACTCTATCCGCTCCGCTTCTTCTTCACAATGAAAACATCTGTAATCCAAATTTCGCTGTTGCTCATATGGGAGATGGACATAGCGGTACATATAGTGATCCCCAACAAAAGAATTACAATGTTCACACACATTCGCAAAATAGTCATCTTTTCTTGTTTTACTATATCGCTGTTCTATTTTCGCTCCAAAAATTCTTGCCATAGCGATTTCTTCAGCATTAAAATCTTTGGGGCTTATTGGATAATGAGGAGGAGGGGTAACTATAAATGCTATACGCATTTTTTTTGAACATTTATTATTGGGGCAATCTGCAACAACCGTTACTAATTTAAGGCTATTCTTTCTCTTGCCACACTTCTCACATATAGGATTTGGGCACAAATTAACATCAACAGGATTAGATAGTTTATTTTCTATCATATCACAGTCTGAAAAATCTTCAACATTTATTTGCAAACAGGCAATTTTGTTTTCTTCATAGTATTGTAATGCGGACGGTTCAGGCTTATGAGAAACTACCACTTCAATAACTATTATTATTTTGCCATTATTATCAAGCAAAGCAATATCGGGTTTACACTCTCCTAAATCATATTCAACAGCAACTTTCGCAGCCTTTTTTAGTAAATTACCATTATGTTTCTCATTGCATTTTTGACATTCCCACCAAAAAAATAAATCTTCCTGTTTTGATATTTTATCTCGAATAAACTCTGCACACTTATCCTTAAACAACTTATGTAAAAATGATTCCGAACAATGATTATCGGGAATATTCTTATGCGCAAAGTGTTTTCTTCTATAATGCTTTTGCCCCTTAGAAATTTTAGGATTTTTCAATGAAAGTTCAGCACCGCAATTGGGACAGATATATTTTTGTCCTTTCTGGGCATCATCAATATGCACCAAACTCCCCACAGCATCATATGCATATGGTAACAATAATTTTGTCATATATTTATTTTTTACAAAAATCCAAAAACACTTTGAGAACTTATAAATCAAAAAAAAAGAGCCTGTCTAACAAGTTTTGTTAGATGGGCTTTTTTTTATATTTGTGATGATAAAAATTTGTATCTTTGTAGCACGGGCTATTTAG
>CAZQMC010000026.1:0-24326 GCA_964594305.1 uncultured Alistipes sp.
CTAGGACCCCATGATTAACAGTCATGTGCTCTAACCAACTGAGCTATTCAGGCTTGTTTGTAAGAACGTGTTATCCGTTTTGCGAGTGCAAATATAAGAGCATTTTTTTTAACCTGCAAGAAAAAGATGAAAAAAAACGAAAAAAAATATATCTTTGTTATCGGTTATCAGCGTTTAGTACTATATAACCGAGGGCTTATGTGCGCATATATTAGGGAAATACATCGATTTTGGCTTGTGGTGATTGCACTTCTGCTGGGTACGCAAATTTTGTGTGCGCAGGAGGAAGCGTTACAGTTCGATACCGATAAATATGATTTTGGCACCATCGCCGAAGATGGCGGCAAGGTGGAATATACTTTTCGGTTCAAAAACCTCTCGTCGCAGCCGGTGATTATTCTATCGGCACATACGAGTTGCGGCTGTACCACTTCGCAATATTCGCGTAAGCCCATAAAGTCGGGGGAGGGTGGTCAGATAACGGTGGTATTCGACCCGATGAATCGCCCCGGTCGTTTCTCAAAAAGTATCAAGGTATCAACTTCGGCAAGCGCAAAGCCGCAAGTGCTGATTATTGAGGGTATGGTTACCCCTCGGGAGAGAAGTATCGAAGAGAGATATCCTTTCGCAATAGGTGAGGGCGTGCGTTTCTCGACAAACTTCCACGCTTTCTCGTTTATCGGGCGTGGCGAGAGTGCCCGAGAGACGGTGGAGTGGGTGAATACCTCGAACCACGATGTCGATTTGAGGTTTATTCCCAAGCAGAGCAGTGGATTTTTCCATATCGAGGCACCAGATGTTCTACCGGCCGGAGGCAGAGGGGAGTTCTATATTACATATAGTGTGCCGGCCGATAGTGAGCGTTATGGGACACTTGACGACCTATTCTATTTGGAGTTAAATGGTCGTCGCTCCCGTACAATGTTCAGCACAAATGTCGTGGCGGTCGATAAATTTAATCGAGCGTGCGAAGATATGTCGGCGCCGGTGGCTATGGTTACGAAAAAAATCATTAAATTCGCAGAGGTTAAATCCTCTTCGGTGGCATTTGATGAAGAATTGGAGATTGTCAATGACGGCGTTGGTGATTTGATAATCCGAGCCATTGAGTGCGGTAGCGAGGCTTTGGAGTGTTCGCTTCGTGCGGGCGACAGGATTGCGGCCGGCGAGAGCCTTCGTGTGAGATTGACTCTCGATGCGTCGAAGTGCGATTATGGAGCGTGGGTGGAGCGTCTGCGAATTATAACCAACGACCCTCGACACCCGATGCAGAGTGTGCGCTTAACGGCCATTGTGATAGAATAGAAGAGGTAAATATTAAATAGTATATCTATGTTTGGGATACTTAAATCATTATTAGGGGGTATGGCTCCGTTGGTTGCCACTATTGGACTTTTGGTTGGTTCGATACTTTTTGCGGCTTCGCCGGCGTGGAATTTTGATGTGTTTTTGATTGCGGCTGTTTTTGTGGCAATTCTAGTGGTCTCTTATCGCTTGCAGAAAAAGGATACGGAGCGTATGAACGATTATTTCACCAAGAATTTTTTGGTGTTGGGTATGTCGGTATTTGTTGCTGGTGCTATCAATACTCTGTTGGGTAAGATTATCGGCATAGACAGTTATATTATCTCAATCGTTGCTCTTGCTCCCGTATTGATTGCTACGCAGCGTCTCAGCCGCGCGATAGATGCTATCGAGGCCTCGATGAAGAACCTCGAAGGATTGAAGTCTTTTCGTATGGTTGTGGTGTTGCCGCTGTTCTATCTTTTGCTCGGCTTGGATTTTTGGAGCATTGATGCGGGTACATATACCACTATCCCATTCTTCGCCGTTTTGGGTTGGACGCTGTTTGTCCGATATTCGGATATGTATGATTATCATCGAGCCAATCCCGATGAGAAATTTAATCCGCAGGCTACCATTCCACGCCCCTCATCGACTTCGGTGGCGGTTGTTCTGGGTGCTGTGATTTGTGCGGCGGCCCATATTCTGATTGCTCTGTTGCCCGAGGATTTTGCGATTGACCCCACGGAGTGGTTCGATACCTCGCTTGCCAAGGTGGCAATTCCGATGTGTATCTTGGGCGTAGTGATTATCTGGCGTTACCCCTATTGGGAGCATAAAATCCTTGCTCTTGATGTGCCAAAAGAGGATTATGTCGCACAAAGCGGAAGATTTTTAATCTATTCTATGTTATGCGGAATTTTGGCTGCTATCGTAGGCTTTGAGGCTCCCAAGGCGTCGGCTGTACTGATTTTCCTGATGCCTGCTTTGATGACCTATTACGCCTATATCTATACCTATAACGGCACACGCCGTCTGCCCTATATGATTTTCCTTTTTGGTATAAATCTTCTTGCAGGCTTTATCGGTATTGCGGCTATATGGTTCTTGTTGTTCCTGGTGGCTATGTCCTTCTTGTTAAGTATGATGACGGGTATGACGCTCAATGTTCTGTCGAATCCGTTTGGTAGCGGCGTGGCGGCTCCTGATGGCTCTCGTATTATGGTTTGGGACACCGATGCGGGCCGCTCTGTCGAGTTGCAGCGATTGTCTGATGGCTCATTGCAAGATTTGCATGGTAATCCGTGGGAGGAATCCGGGCCGCAGGGTCAATTCCGTCCGAAGGGTAGTAGTGGCGGAATGTCTGGACAGGCATTTTAGTATATATTTTGTAACACAACTAATTTGACGCTATATAAAAGATATGTTTGAGATTTTGGAAAAACGGCTGCTTGCCGAAAATATCTACTTGATGCGGATTGATGCTCCTCGTGTGGCCAAGAGTGCCTTGCCGGGGCAGTTCGTCATCGTGCGTGTAGATGAAAAGGGTGAGCGTGTGCCACTTACAATAGCCGACTTCGATAGAGAGGAAGGCTCCGTTACTATTGTCATTCAGACGATAGGTATCTCGACTCGCAAGATGTGTGAGATGAACGAGGGCGAGTCGTTGGCCGATTTTGTGGGGCCGTTAGGCAATCCTTCGGAGTTTGTTCATTTGAGCGACGATGAGTTGCAGAAGCGTCATTATCTGTTTGTTGCCGGTGGTGTGGGTACAGCACCCGTCTATCCGCAGGTGAAATGGCTCTATGAGCGCGGCGCAAAGGTCGATGTGATTATCGGTGCCAAGACCGAGAGCCTGCTTATCTATACCGACGAGATGGAGAGAGTGTGCGACAATCTCTATATCGCTACCGATGACGGCTCGCGAGGCTTTAAGGGTATGGTGACGGCCAAAATCAAAGAACTTGTCGAGGTTGAGGGTAAGCAATACGACGAATGTATTGCCATTGGCCCTATGATTATGATGAAATTTGTGACGCTTACCACTCGCGAATATTCTCTGCCGACGACTGTCTCACTCAACGCATTGATGGTTGATGGTACAGGTATGTGTGGCGCGTGTCGCGTGAGTGTGGGAGGTCAAACTCGTTTTACTTGTGTCGATGGCCCCGAGTTCGATGGTCATCAGGTCGATTTCGACGAGGCTATGCGTCGTCAGGCGATGTATCGAGCCCAAGAGCAGCAGGCAAACGAGAGACACGAACATAAATGTAATTGTTATGGCAAATAAGATACCACGTGTCGTTGTTCGCGAGCAAGATGCCCGTCTGCGTGCCACCAATTTCGAGGAGGTATGCTATGGCTATAATGCCGAGGAGGCTCGTTTGGAGGCTTCGCGTTGTCTGAACTGTAAGAATCCACGATGTGTCGCGGCGTGTCCCGTAAATATCAATATACCGGCTTTCATTTCGAAGGTCTGTGAGGGTGATATCACCTCGGCGGCCTCGATTATCGCCGAAGATAGTTCATTGCCAAGCATTTGCGGGCGTGTGTGTCCGCAGGAGACGCAGTGTGAAGGCTCTTGTATTCTGGGTATAAAGGGCGAGCCGGTGGCAATCGGTAAGTTGGAGCGTTTTGTGGGCGATTGGAGTTTGGAGAATAGTGTGGAAACCCCGACAAAAACCCCTGCAAACGGCCATAAGGTAGCCATCGTAGGTAGTGGCCCTGCGGGCTTGGCGTGTGCGAGCGACTTGGCAAAAATGGGATACGATGTGACCGTTTTCGAGGCCCTGCATAAGTTGGGAGGAGTGTTGGTCTATGGTATTCCCGAGTTCCGTTTGCCCAAGGAGAAGATTGTCGCTCGTGAGATTGGCAAGTTGCGCAATTTGGGAGTTAAATTCGAAACCGATGTTGTCGTGGGTCGTACCATTACCATCGACTCGCTTATGCAGCACGAAGGCTTCGAAGCGGTCTTTATCGGCTCGGGAGCGGGCCTGCCACGCTTTATGGGTATCGAGGGCGAAAATCTGAATGGCGTAGTTTCGGCTAATGAGTTTTTAACTCGCGCCAACCTTATGCGTGCCTACGACGAGGAGTACGATACTCCGATTTATGTCGGCAAGCGAGTCGTTGTCGTGGGTGGCGGAAATGTGGCTATGGACGCTGTGCGTACTGCCAAGCGTCTGGATGCCGAGGCTATTATCGTCTATCGTCGTAGCGAGGCCGAGTTACCTGCGCGTGTCGAGGAGGTGCATCACGCCAAAGAGGAGGGCATCGAGTTTAAGATGCTGACAAATCCTGTGCGCGTTTTGGGCGACGAAAAGGGTTGGGTGCGAGGCATAACCTGCGTAGAGATGGAGTTGGGCGAGCCCGACGAGAGCGGTCGTCGCTCACCTGTTGTGAAGTCCGACTCGGAGTTTGATATGGAGTGCGATGTGGTAATTATGGCACTCGGTACATCTCCTAATCCGCTTTTGAAACAGACGACAGAGGGTTTGGAGACAAATCGTCGTGGTTGCATTGTGGCCAATGACGAGGGTGTAACCTCGCGTGAAGGCGTCTTTGCCGGCGGAGATGCCGTTACGGGTGCCGCTACTGTGATATTGGCTATGGGTGCGGGCCGTAAGGCGGCGACGGCGATAGATGAATATATCAGAAATCGATAGGTTGTTATACAACCTCTGACACAAAAATAGCCTGTCCTCGAAAGTTTTGGACAGGCTATTTTTATTGCGTTAAAAAATCTTATTCACCGTATATCTGCTCTAAAAGATGCGCCAAGCGCAGACCTCCGTAGAGTAGTTGTTGCTCGATGACGGGAGCATATCGTGCAATCTCGTTGTAGGCAAATTTTCGCCCCTTCGGCATATTGTCATAGACCTCGCAGGCTATGGCGTGCGTCTGGTTAAACCAATCTTCTACACTACCTTCGGTCACCTTTGCAGCCTCCTCTTTGCTCAATCGGTCTATCTGGCGTTGCCATTCGGTGTATGTCCATTTGTGAGCCGCCTCCAAGAGTGACGAATCCCAAATAGAGTGCAGGTTTGTCTTATTGTTGAAAAACTTTGCCGAAATCTTATTTCCACCCAAGTCGCTCTTGCGTCCGGCGTGCATAGGGCAGTGTAGGTCGCCCACCAAGTGAATGAGCATACGAAGCGCAATATTCTCTTGCTCGGCCGATAGTTTTTTGCTCTCCAACTGCCTTACAAGCAGCGCTACGGCACTTACCACATCTCCTCGCTCATTGCGTGGCATCGTGGCGTAGGTGTGGCCCTTATCGACATTGGCATAGTGCCACGATAGGGTATAGTAGTAGTCGGGCGTATGGCTGGCATTGTCCAGCCAGTTGGCATAATATACCAAGGAGTGGCCTTCCAGAACTTTGGTAACCTTCTGCGCAACGGCCGGCGAGAGATGATTCTCGGCGACATATGCCACTACATCGTGCCCTTTTTGTCCCCACGCAAACGCGTTGGTTACAAAAAGGAGTGCAAAAAATTGGCAAATTATGTGTCGCATACCCCTTTATTGATTCATAGTGGCGAGGAACTCCTCGTTATTCTCGGTCATACCCATCTGCTTTTGCAGGAACTCCATAGCCTCGACGGTAGTCATCTCCGAAAGATATTTTCGCATAATCCAAGTGCGGCTCATAACATCACGCGAGAGCAATAAATCCTCACGACGAGTACCCGAAGCGATGACATTTACAGCAGGATATACACGCTTGTCGGATAGTTTGCGGTCCAACTGCAACTCCATATTACCCGTACCCTTGAACTCCTCGAAGATAACTTCGTCCATCTTTGAGCCTGTGTCAATCAGTGCTGTGGCGATGATGGTAAGAGAGCCCTTCTCCTCGGTATTACGTGCTGCACCGAAGAAACGCTTGGGCTTATGCAATGCGTTGGCATCGACACCTCCCGACAACACCTTACCCGATGCCGGCTGTACAGAGTTGTAGGCGCGTGCAAGGCGGGTGATAGAGTCAAGGAAGATAACCACATCGTGACCGTACTCAACCATACGTTTTGCCTTCTCCAAGACCATCTCGGCCACCTTCACGTGGCGTGATGCCTGCTCGTCGAAGGTCGAAGCAACAACCTCTGCCTTTACGTTACGTGCCATCTCGGTAACCTCCTCGGGACGCTCGTCAATCAGCAGGACAATCATATATACCTCGGGGTGGTTGTCAGCTATGGCATTGGCGATAGATTGCAAAAGCATCGTCTTACCCGTCTTGGGCTGTGCTACGATAAGACCTCGCTGTCCCTTACCTATGGGTGAGAACAAATCTACAACACGATTCGAGAGATTGTTATGCCCCTTGCCTGTAAGGTTGAACTTCTCGCTCGGGAAGAGCGGTGTCATATATTCGAACTGCACGCGGTCGCGGATATACTCGGGTTTCAGACCGTTAATCTCATTCACGCGAATAAGCGGGAAATACTTCTCTCCCTCCTTGGGTGGCTGAATGATACCACTGATTGTGTCGCCGGCCTTCAAACCGAATAGTTTTATCTGCGAGGGCGACACATAGATATCGTCGGGCGAGTTGAGGTAGTTGTAGTCGGCCGAGCGCAGGAAGCCGTAGCCGTCGGGCATAACCTCCAATACACCTTCGCCTATAATCTCGCCGGCAAAGTAATCCTTTATATGCTCGCGCTGTGCCTCCGGTTGCTGATATGTTGCAGGTTTAGGCTCGGCCGGTGCTTCGGCCTTTACCTCCGGAGTGGGCTCTGTCGCCTGACTCGCACGCATTTGCGCCTCACGCTCCTCCTGCTCCTTCAATGCCTTGGGCTTACGGCCACGACGCTTTGGCTGTGGCTCGGGGGCAGGGGTTGCCTCTGTCGTAGTAACAGGGGTTGTAATCTCCTCTGTCGGTTTCTCGACGATTGTCTCTTTGGGAGTAGTGTTATTCTCGGGCACTACACGTATGACCTCACCCGAAGGCTTGTTCTCTTCGATGCGCAAACTGCTCATACGGGGGCGTCGCCCTCTCTTGCGAGGAGCCTCGGCTGTGGGCTCTGTCTCTTCTTTTTTTGCAGGGGCTTCGGCCTCGGCAACAGCGGTTATTTGTTTCAGCAACTCTGCTTTTCGTAGCGTTGCATCTGTGATTCCTAATACTTTCGCAATCTCGCGCAATTCGGCGAGCGTTTTGCCTTCAAGGGCACTTAAATCTTGCATATTATAGTACGTTAATTCGTTAGTTGTGAAACAGTCGAACGACCATTTATTCTAATGACATTGCAAAGATAGTACAAAAAATGATACTGCGCAAAAATCATTATATATATTTTACAATCAAAATAGACATTTTCGCCACATTTCTGTATTTTTTCATCTCTAACACCTGTTTTCGCCGCTCAAAAATCAAAAAAGGCTGTCTCCCAAATGGAAAACAGCCTTGTGATACTTTTTTATGAGATTATAAATTCCAAGCACTTCGCGAACATTGCTTCTTTACATCTGCCTCAATTGCGTCGTTGAGTATCGGGAAGAACGTAAAGCCCGAAAACTCCTCCAACTCCTCGACGCTGATAAATGCCGATGCGGGCACCGATGTAATGCTGCTGGTGTGTTTGAGTAATATGGCAATCGCCTTTACATCCGAGGCGCTGGTAATATTCTTTATAGCCTTGCCGGTCGAGCCACTCTTCGTGCGCAGCAATACCTTGAAATAGTGCGACGGAATGGGGCATACATCACCGTTTCTGTCGGTTGTCGAAGCGTCAATCGACGAGTCGTTATTGCCTTTAAATAGTGCACCAGTAACCACATAGAGAGTATCGCTACAAATGTTATTGCGCACATCGTTTTCCAAATATTGCCATCCCTTCTGGTTAAAATCACTCGCTTGTGGCGTCATATTCGAGTAGTAGAATGTTGCATAATTCATCTCTTCTGAGCCTGTACGACTACCCGAAGGCAACTGATGACCTCGGTCATAACTGCCACTATATGATTTGCCCAAGTCGGGCTGATACTGCGTAGCAATCTTTGGATCATACTGCCAAGCATTAGTGCGGCCAGAACTGCCCACATGTGCGTCGTGCAACGGATATGCCACCCATACGGCTGCTTTGTTGGCCTTGTCGAAGCACATTGTAAAGTTACGTTGGTTGCTCTTGCCGCCTACGCTGATGTCGCCGTGCGATACATATTGGAAGTTTGAGCCGCGGTCGTCGCACAATGGCAACTCGGCCCAATCGCGATAAAATACAGCCTCACCATTGCCGCCCGTAGTGCCACTATCACCAGAGCCACTATCATCGCCCGAACCGCCATCATCACCCGCGCCACTATCATCACCTGACCCGTCACTGCCCGAATCGCCGCTGTCGCCAGAGCCGTCATCACCCGAGCCACTCTCGACTACCTCAACGCTGGTTGCAATGACATAGACATATTTTGACTTTGTTACGTATATAGTGTAGCCATAAATCTCCAACTCCTGACCGTCATAACTGTCGGGGCACATCTCCGACGAGGGATATGCCAACGATGCCATAGCCGATGAAGAGTCTGCGAGAGCGATGTTATAGTAGTTGCTGTTTTTGTTTAATGTGCCGCACAACTTCACATATTTGATATAAGGATTTGTGAGGAACGCCTCGGCATCGGAGCCGCTAAACTCATCGGCTGTGGGGTGCTCAAACGACACATCTTGTCCCACTTTTGTTGCCGTAGGGTATTGCAACTGCACTACATCGCCATACTCGGTTACCGTAGCCTCGACCTCGACTCTGTCGCCCACCTCAAATTCGGGGGTGTCATTTTTATAGACGAGGATATAATCGCTCTCGTCATACAAAAGGTATGACTTTGTCGAAACGGCTACAACGGTCGATTCCTTAACCTTTACCTCGGTATTCAGTGTTGTGGCTTTTGCTTGGGCAATGGTGATTCTGCCATCATCTTCGGTCGCGCCGTCATCACCTGTACCGTCATCACCCGAATCATCGCCCGAGCCATTGTCGCCCTCGTCTGTTCCGTTGGGGTTTCCGGCCTGTGTGATTGTCAGGTCAAACTCGTCGCCATTGTCGAAACCTACCCATATCTTCGCCTGACGACTTGCCGCCGAGGTGTTGGCTTTGAGGTGTATGTTTAACGAAATCTGACCACCCTCAATCTCGCCCATAAGCAATGTCTTTCCGGCGTCAAATGTACACCAATCCTTGCCCTCCTTGACCTGCGCGGTGTAGTAGGTGCTCGATGTGGCCGACATCGTCAGCGCGCGTGTCGCCGCCGCATAACCGGTCTCCGACTGCTCAATCGATGCACTCGTCGTATTCTTGGGCGTTGTGTCGTCCCCCTCGTTGCTGCAACACATCACAATCGACAATGCGGCAACTATTGCGATAAATAAAAATAGTCTCTTCATAGATTTTTTTTGTATAAGCACACAAAGGTATAAAAAAAAGATGAAAGAGCAAAGAGCAAAGATGTACCCCTCTGTCACTGCGTGACATCTCCCCTACATTAGGGGCGAATTTAGAGAGATAATGATTCTCCCCTGCCGTTATCTCGGGTAGTAAAATTACTACCCGCGTTACTGAGGGGTTACGATTATTTTTGTATCTTTGGGGAAATATTGTTTATTATGAAGTTAGAACCTATCATTTTGGCAGAGGAAAATTCTGTCGGTGCGCTTTTTGAAAAATTCCCCGAATTGAATGTTCGTCAAATCGCGCGGGCAATGGGTATAAATGAGCGATTGATGCAGAATTATGTCAGTGGCGCAAAGCGGCCTTCCGACGAACGCAGGCAAGAAATTGAGCGTTATATCCACCAACTTGGCGCAGAGTTGTTGAAGGTTAAGTTGTAGGCTATTTTATGAATGAGGGCCTGTCTAACAAGTCTGATTTTTACGATTTCACCCCCGCCAGAAGTGTGTCTGACGGGGGCGATTTTTATTTTTTAGGACTTGTTAGACAGGCCCGTTTTTTAGGGGAGTGAGTGAGGTGGTAGAGTGTTCCCACCGTTGGCTTGGGTAGTAAAAATACTACCCGCGTTACTGTGGGTGTTGAGATAGAGGGGGTGTGGGGTGGTGTTTTGTTGGAGGAGTGTTCCCGCTGTTATCTTGGGTAGTAAAATCACTACCCGCGTTAACGTGGAAGATGAAAGTTGAGATTAAGCCATAGACAGAGGCTGCTTGCAGACTATGTTATGGCGTAGCAACTAAAAGCCTGCGAAGCAGGGTTAAAGATGAAAGATGAAAGCCCCACCATTGGCCCGGGTAGTAAAATCACTACCCGCGTTACTGAGGGGGTTGAAGTAGAAGGTGAGGGAAAGGGCATATGGCGGGCATGAAAAAAGGGCCTGTCTAACAAGTCCTAAAAAATAAAAATCGCCCCCGTCAGACACACTTCTGGCGGGGGTGAAATCGTAAAAATCAGACTTGTTAGACAGTCCCCTTTGCGTAATCCTACGCAGGGCCTACGCCCCACATAGAATATTTAGAGTGTTATTCAATTACAACCTGTGTAGCAAGTGTGCCAGTCTTGGTTACAGTGAATACAGAAGACGAAGTCAAACCCTTAACACCACCAGAACGCATATTGGGAATATAAATCTTTGGAGTCCCAGCATTGATGGCCTCTTCCTTTGTGCAAGTCTTTTCCATATTGTAGTCAGTTGCCCAATAGCCCTTTTTGTGAACCATATAATCGAGAGCATACTCGAGTGTATATGTTCCAGGAGTCAATGTAAATGTTTCACTCTCGCTGGCACCATCCAATGCCCAATGTTTACGGTAAGGTACCCAGTTGTTAGCATTCCAACCATTATATTGGCTCCATGCATACAATGTGGCACGGGCGAATGATTGTGTGAATGTATGAACAACTGTATCGCCATTCTTAAGGTAGATGGTACCAGAGGCGTATGCATAGTCAGGAGCAATCAACTCACATACATGCATTGTGTATTTACCGTCGGTTGTCTTTGCAATGTCGAAAACAGGCTCAATGTAAGAAGACATTGTGTAATTTACGCTTGCATCAACAGTTGCAGATACCTCTGTGCCCTGAACCTTGACTACGAAACTATAAGTAGCACGACCCTCTTTCTCGTAAGTGAATGAAGTCTCGGTAGTCTCACCAACCTTATTACCACCTACATAAATCTCGTAAGTAGAAGTGCCAACGGGATTCCAAGAAATCTTAACAGCATCAACCAATGTCTCATCAGCAGCAGTAGCGTTGAAACCTACAACATAAGGATTGGCGGCTGTACCTGTTTTAACCATCTGTGCATCAGTCTCTGTATGCTTCAATACATCGTCATCCTTGCCGTCAAACATTACGCGGTTGTATTTAGTGGGATCTGATGTCGGCTTCTTATCGCTATCTGCCCAATAACCATTAACGATAGGCCAGTATGAAGCGGTATACTCAATTGTATACTCACCAGGCTCAAATGAAGGAGCCGTTGCGCTCTCTACATCATCCCAAACCCAGTTGGGTTGACTGGTAGCGCCAGAAGGTACAAAGTCAGCAAACATAGCATTGGTAAAACGGCCCGATGTAATATGCGACATCGCTGTGCCATCCCATCCGTATGCTGATGATACTTTGTTGTAAGAAGCGGTATGAGCAACTACGCCATCCTTCTTAAAGTTAATAGTTATATCCACGCATACTGCCATAACATCCAAAACATTGGTTACTTTCAATGTAGAGCCGTCAAATGCAATGTTGGGATCTGGCATACCTGCCAAAGTCCAAACCTGAGTCTCTGCGGCAAGGTTACCAACAGCAACAACAGCACCATTCTCGTCCAAAGCCTTGATAGCGATATTCTCTACAAAGTTCTTGGTATCGCTCTCGATAGTAATAACAGCAGAAGCCTCGTTAGTATTAGCAGTCTGGTCATCAACTGTTACCTCGTAAGAAGTAGCACCAGCAACAGCGTCCCAAGCAACCTTAACGCCCTTGTAACCCTCGGGAGCAACAGATGTGATGTTAACAGATGCTACTGAATAAGTGCCAAGTGCAACATCGGTACGAACAGCACCAGTCTGGCAAACATCAGCAGTCTGATTCTTGAACATTACGCGGTCAGCCTGAGCCTCTGTATCAACAGCAGTGTAAGCACCGTTAATCTTGGCAGCCCAATAGCCATTGATGATAGCATAATAAGTAGCAGTATACTTAACCTCATAAGTACCAGGCTCAAATGTGGGCATTGTGGCTGAATTAACAGTAGAACCATCGGCCAAAGTCCAAGTCCAAGTCTTACCACTCATAAGGAAGAAACCATACTGAGCAGAAGTGAAACGGTTCGATGTTATCTGAGAATCAGTTGTGTAGCCATTTACACCCGACTGCTTGCTGTGAACAGCTGAATACTTAACAACGCCATCCTTAACAAAATCAACCTTCAAATCGATCACAACACCACCCAAATCCAATACATCATTTACGGTAAGAGTGTTGTTTGCGATTACCATCTTAGGCTCACGAACATCAACAAGTGTGAAGATCTCAACATCACCGGCAGTTGTACCCATAGCCAAAGTACCGCCGTTAGCGTCGTATGCTACAACCTGGAATGCAGGCTTACGAGTATCGGTAACAGTACCCTCGGGCATATCGGCATACTCCTCGCCTGTAATCTTGTCAGATGTCCAAGTACCGTAAGATACCTTATAGTGGTCGGCGCCGTCAACCTCTGTCCAAGTAAGTTTTGCGTTCTGGTAACCCAAAGCGGCAACTGTAAGGCCCTCCATCTCCTTAGCCTCGACAACAGTGTAGATGTTGTTACCCTCGGCATCGGTAGAAGCGATAGAAGCGTGACCAACGGCTACGAAGTTCTTCTTAGGATTCTCTGAAATATTGTCAGCAGGGTTGAAGTTGTAGAATGTACCACCATAAACGATGATATCGTTACCTGTCTTACCATTGTTATAGAGGTTCAAAACAGGATACTGAGGAGCAGCGAAACTATCCTGATCCTCCTCGGCAACCTGGAATGTACCGCCATAGATCTTGATAATACCCTTGTTGGTAGTGTAGATAAGTTCCTGATCGGTAGTGTTAGAGAAGTTACCGCCCTTGATGATAACGTAACCATCGTTCTCGGCGTCACCACGACCAGCCCAAACAGCGATATTACCCTCGCCCTCGGCTACAACATTACCCTCGCCCTCGATAGTCAAGGTACCCTTCTTCACCATAAATACAGCGGTGTAAGCCTCCTCGTCGGGGTTAGCGTAAGTGATAGTGTGACCATTGAGGTTGATAGTAGTCTCAACATCGTTCAACATCTCCAATGGAGCGCTCAAAACAACATCGCGAGTCAATTCAACCGCACCACCATACTGGAATGCATGGAGCAAGTCAGCGTCAACAAGGTGATCAGGCTCAAGGAAGAAATGATCAATCTTGATAGAAAGAGTAGCAAGGTCGGTCAACAAGTTACCGATGATATGAGTGCGGTAGTTACGCTGAACAGGAACAGCAGTGAACTCGCTCTCGAATTGCTGGTCGGTGCTTGCATAGTGGAACTTAACATCAACAGTCTTCTTCTCGTTAACGAGCAAGTAGTTCAATGAAAGAACGTCGAAGTTTGTACCGTCGATAGTGTAGATGCAAGTCTTGGGAATACCGGCGTTAGCAAATGTTACATTAGTCGCTGTGTTGGTGTCAACCTCACCAGTCCAGAAGTTGAAAGCAGTGTAAACATCGCCAACCTCGATATAAGAGGTCTCAACTACCAAACCAGCATCAGCAGCCTCCGATGTGTCGCAAGTAGAGATGTTCAACTGTGCGAAAGGACGCTTCAAAGTAGCCGAGTGAGTAACAGGACCATTTACGGTGAACTCCTCAGTCATACCCCAGAATGCGTCGAGGTTCTCGTCCTGAGCATTCAACTTGGTAGCATCGACAAATGAAATAGTACCATTCTCCCAATCAACGGTGTAGTACTTGTTCATCTCGGCATCAGCCCAGAAAACAGCAATATAAGTCTTGCCATTTACAAGGCGCTCGGTGATGGTGCCGTTGAGAGCATCTCCCTTAAAGAACCCATCAACGCTCTTAACCAAATTTTTGAGCAATACGGGATTCTCCTGGCCATCCTTTACCTCGAAGATAGCATACTGCAAATCCTCGGCGGCAACACCATTACCGTAAGTCAAAGTAGCATCGTGAGTGCCTGTGGCAGCACGGATACTCATTTGCGGTTGTGCGACATTGAAAGTCACCATAGACTCATTACCTCCGGTAACGACGTCGGCGTCTTTCGCGCACGATGTCAACAGCATACCCAATGCTGCGACAGCAACGAATAGTTTTCTCATAAAGTTTTAGTTTTAAATAGGTTTATAAAATGGTTGAAAAATTCTCAAAATTGAGTTCAAGGATTCCTCACCCGAAAAAATTAGTTTTAGCGGTTAATATATCTGTCGTCGAGACGATTGTCGTCGTACTCAACCCAAACAACGTGGTCGGGGCCATCAAAGCCGGGGTCGATACCTACACCTCCCTGTGCCTGTGAGGTGAGGAAGTTCGAGCGGACAATGGTGTATTGGCCTCGCAACAAAGGTACGGTAATGGGGTTGGTGCGTGACACCGAAACACCCTGCTTGTCGAATACCTCGACAACAATATTGATACGCAACTCATCATCATTGACAAAGACATAGTCGAAGCCTAACTCGGCATTCGAATCGTCAATCTTCTTGATAGAAGAGTCAAACGATACGGTATAGGGGTTGGCAGAATCCACAGCCTCGTTCTCGAACATATGGAACTCATTGGGCATAAACGAAGCGTAAGTGAAGACAACCTTATACTCCTTGATGTCGATGACACGGCTCGGGGTAGAGGCCTCGGGAACACGTCCATCGTCCGGATTGGTGCTGTCGCCAGATTCTGATTCCGACTCTGACTCCGATTCTGACTCGGCCTTCAATTCGAGCATATGCTCGATAAATCTTTCAAGGTCATTCGAGATGAAGATAAATTTACCCATCGGACGAGCATTTTCGATGATAAGTTCGGTGGTGAGTTCGCTAATCTCGGCCTCCAACGAGCCGACAAAAGCGTCGCGGAAATCGTTGTTCGCAGTGTGCGGGCCATTGAAGACGATGGCGGTAAAGTCATCAGCATCGTAGAATTTATCGGAAGTGGAACCGGCATCTACATAATCGGTCCATACCTTAAATATATAAGAACCGAAGGGCAGGCCCATCTCTACCGAGTTGTCGAGCAGGCTGACATCGTCACGACTGAATACCTTGCGAGTGACAAATTGCGACCTCTCCATAGGTGCTGTGGGGTTAGTATAAACCTCGACGATGTAACGCACATCGTAGTCGGCCGCCAAAGTCGATACCGCACGCCCCGTTTGGAGTACCTCCTCCTTATAAAGAGGCATATCGGTAGTATATTCCAAGTGAATGATGAAGTTGTGGAGTTTCTCCCCGGGCTCGGGCCACTCGTGAACAGCACACGACGAGAAGAGTGCCGCATAACCTACGGCCAATACCAAAACCAATCGCTGTATATATCTAATCGCTCTCATTACTTGTTCTTTCTTTTAAGGTTAAACATATAAGAGAACGACACCGCAGCATGGTCCAAGCCAAACCACGTCTTCTCAATCGTATGCGACAAAGCACCGTCGGGAGTACTGTCGGTATTGTAGAACTTGTCATATTTGAGCGAATAGACGCCCGCTCCCAATGAAAATTCCATCTTCCAACGACCACTCTGACCGATGGGCATACGATAGCCGACACTCAAACCTCCGCCAAGTGCCGGATAATCACCATCTTTGTCCTGAATACGATACTTTCCATCGAGCGCATAGTTGTAATAAGCCAATCCGAAATGCGCTCCAAGGAAGAATTTGTCGTTCATATTACCTGCAAACCAATAACGCACCTCCGGCTGAACGGCGAATGTGCGGAACTTTATGGTTGATGTGAAGTAGTTTACTGCCGAATAGTAGATGGGCAACTGTGCCGACCAACGCTTGCCGAAGTCTATCTCGACGGCAATGTTCGACACGCCCATACCCCAACCGATAGCGTTGGTTTTCAGATACAGATGCAACGGCGGACGCTGTGAAGTAACATCGGCTCTGCCTGTATCCATAGTGGGAAAAGGTAGTTCGCGAGGCTTAATCTCGGCGACAATATTTACGCTCTCTTTGGTGTCTTGCTTAAACGATACCTGCGCGGCAAAGGCGTGACGCATCTGGCTGAAAAAGCGGTTGTACAGGGTGCGCCAAGTTGCGCCATTGTCCAACTTCTTCAATGCCACGATACGGCCATCGACAATCAGACCGTTGGTATCTTTGGCATCTTCGTAGTCGGTGTTGATGATTTCGATAATCTCCTCCTTGTTGGCGATGTCAGAGGCGGCAACCTTCTCGACGAGATAATCCCACGCGATGTAGTTGTCGTTGCGGACAATCTTATCTTCGGGAATGGATACCCTCGCTCGAATATACTCCTCGACAGAGGTAAGACGCTTGCGGCTCAATCGGCGGTTAATCGCGGCACTACCCTCGGGCGATGCGGCACCCGAGAACTCGACAGATGTCAGCACTACGCTGCCGGTAGAGTTTATCGAGTCGAGCAATGCGACTAATTGGTCTAACTTTTCACGGTTGCCGTCGTAGTTGAGGTCGATTGTACCGTGTCCCTGACGGAAGGATATGCTGGTCTCAACGCGCCTTTCCTGTGCCACAACACTCATAGCGGCACAAATAGCGACGATTGACAACAAAATTCGTTTGTATGTTTGCTTCATTTCGGTTGTATTTTGAAAGGGTGGCGAGCGCCTACCTCAAATAAATATCACATCTTATCTACGCAAAGTTAAACAATAAAATTTGGAAAAACAAACTTTGTTTGTGGTTTTTTATACCCCAAAACGATAAAAAAATCCTTGTGCGATACAATAAACTTTTCGGATTATAAAAAATGTTTTTTAAGAATTTTTGTAATATGTTTTAGCCCTTTTGGTTCTGCTGCTTGTTTTGGTGAGAAATATTGTTTTGAAAGTTTGGTTTTTCGATACGGTCCGATTTGATGGTTGAATAAGAGTGGGGTGGTTGAATATACGGTAATTCAATGTGTTAGAAGAATATTACGCAATAATTATCGGCAATGCAAGGTGATGTTTCGATGCCGATGATAATGGCGTTTTACCAGAAGTCGTGCGTTGCCGTGTGATTTTATATTTTCTTCGGGTTGCGAAAAATGTTTGTATATTTTGATTGTGCCGCTTTTTTTTGGGGGGGGGTAGTCGGTTTGATATTGTAGAATTATAGACAATCAGGCATTTTTTTGTCACTCTTTATTTTCCGCCTTGGGGTACTCTAAAATTCCACAAGTCAACAATTTTGAATAATTTGTATTTTTCAAAATAATTAACTACATTTGTAGCATACAATTCGATTGTGTAAAATTAAATCTGTTCATAATAGGGCGAATTTGTGATGTGTTTATAACGATGCCGAGCGTAAATATGTGTTAAAGTCGGCAGAGGGTATGTCGCAAATGTGGTCCAAAAAGTTGGGGTGAAATATTTTAAGTCGCTATGAACGATAAACTAAAACTCGAAAATCAACTGTGCTTTCCGTTATACGCTTGCACAAAGGAGGTAGTGCGTCAATACACGCCCTTGCTCGAAAGGTTTGGATTGACCTATACCCAGTATATTGCTATGATGGTGCTCTGGGAACATAAAAGTGTTACAGTCAAGCAGATGGGACGATTTCTTTTTCTCGATTCGGGGACTTTGACGCCGATGCTCAAAAAGATGGAGAGCCGAGGGTGGTTGTATAGGCAGCGGTCGAAAGAAGACGAGCGATTGGTCGTTATTAGTATTACCGAGAAAGGCGAGGCTCTGCACGATATGGTTGCC
Source organism: uncultured Alistipes sp. (assembly GCA_964594305.1). GTDB lineage: Bacteria > Bacteroidota > Bacteroidia > Bacteroidales > Rikenellaceae > Alistipes. The sequence continues at coordinate 18,168 of CAZQMC010000026.1, forward strand.
GAGGTGCCGGAGAAGATGGCGCAGTGTGTAGGACTCGATAACGAGGAGGCTATGCAACTCTATGTGTTATTGAATAAGATGATGAAAAACCTTAAATAAATGCTTTATGAAAAAGTATAAATGTGCTACTTGTCCTATGAGGGCGAAATATGAGAATAATCCGAAATCATTTGTTGGTCGTTTTTGGCGATGGCATATCAATTTCTGCCCGGGCTGGAAGGGCTATTTTAACTCGCTTTCGCCGACCGAGAAGGAGGCATTGCGGGTAAGGTATGATTTTAAGAAGTATTAGCCGATGTCGGTAAAACGAATCTATCTCTACTTTATGGCGGCCTTGATATGGGGTGTGCCGGGTGTGCTTGTTACTCTGAAAGGAATTAGGGCGTATGGCTGCTTGCCGTTGGGTGAGCAGTGGTGGCCGTTGGCCGTTACATTATGTGTGCTTGTGGCGTTTTATTTTATGTTTCGTCGTATTGTAGCGAGATATTCTGCCCGTATTGCTGCGCTTCCGGCAGTAGCCCCTATCTGGCAGACATTTTCACTGCGAGGTTGGATTTTATTGATTTTTATGATGGGCCTTGGCCTTGTCCTCAAATCTATCCCTTCATTACCCATACAATTCACTGCATCGTTCTATACGGGTTTAGGCCCTATGCTGATATGGTCGTCAATTATGTTTCTGCGAAATAGCCGGCAGAAATAGCCACGAAATGACCGACCGAAATCGCTCAATAAATTGTTGCGGTGTCATAGCTCGTCTTTTTATTTTGTTATCGATTCTCTCTCTAACAGAGCCTGTTTGCGCTTGATTTGTTCGCCTTCCCGTTTGCCGTTGTAGCCGCCTAACGAGCCATCTGCTGCCACCACACGATGGCACGGCACTTCGGGCGCAAAGGGGTTGCGTTTGAGTGCTTGTCCCACAGCCTGCGCACTGCGACAACCTATGCGTCGAGCCAACTCGCCATAGGTAATGGTCGAGCCTGCCGGCACATTCAGCAGTTCAAGATATACTCGCCGTTGAAACTCGGTAATATCAGTGGCCCGAAGCACTTGTTTTCGAATATCCATATCACAAAGTTAGCATTTTTTTTGCGAGGTGGCAACTGCGGCTGCGTGAAATGAATGGCACAATTTTGGAGATATTTTTCGTGGTACTAAATTTTCTAATATGAAGCAGAACGACAAAAAGCATTTGACGGCCGAGAATGGTCGTCCCATTGCCGATAACCAGAATACACAGACGGCGGGTGTTCGAGGCCCTGTGACGATGCAGGACCCGTGGCTCATCGAGAAACTCGCACACTTTGACCGAGAGGTGATTCCCGAGCGTCGTATGCACGCCAAAGGCGCAGGAGCATACGGCACATTCACCGTTACGCACGACATTACGGCCTACACCCGAGCCTCAATTTTCTCGGAGGTAGGTAAGAAAACAGAATGTTTCGTGCGTTTCTCGACCGTTGCGGGCGAGCGAGGTGCAGCCGATGCGGAGAGGGATATTCGTGGCTTTGCGATGAAGTTCTATACCGATACGGGTAATTGGGATTTGGTGGGCAATAATACGCCTGTATTCTTCCTGCGCGACCCTCTGAAATTCCCCGACCTGAACCACGCCATAAAGCGCGATCCGCGAACAGGTATGCGCTCGGCAAACAGTAATTGGGACTTCTGGACACTGCTGCCCGAGGCACTGCATCAGGTGACGATTACGATGTCGCCACGCGGTATTCCGGCGTCATTTCGTCATATGCACGGCTTTGGCAGTCACACTTACAGTTTTATCAATGCCGACAACCGCCGCACTTGGGTTAAGTTTCATCTGCGCACCTTGCAGGGCATACAAAATATGACTGATGCCGAGGCGGAGGCAATGATTGCCAAAGACCGCGAGTCGCACCAGCGCGATTTGTTTGAGGCTATTGAAAGTGGTGATTATCCTCGTTGGCTGATGCAGGTGCAACTGATGACAGAGGACGAGGCTAGGGATTATCACATCAACCCGTTTGATTTGACGAAGGTGTGGTATCACGGCGACTTTCCGTTGCACGATGTGGGTATCTTGGAACTTAACCGCAACCCCGAAAACTTCTTTGCCGAGACGGAGCAGGCGGCATTCAATCCGATGAATATCATCGACGGTATAGGTTTCTCGCCTGATAAGATGTTGCAGGGACGATTGTTCTCCTATGGCGATGCACAACGCTACCGTCTGGGTGTAAATCACCACCTCATACCCGTCAATCGTCCTCGCTGCCCTTATCACGCCTACCACCGTGACGGACAGATGCGGACAGATGATAATCTCGGGCGTACAATATCTTATGAACCAAACAGTTATGGCGAGTGGCAGGATTCGCCTTCGTTGAGAGAGCCACCGTTGGCTGTTTCGGGCGAGGTCTATAACTACGACGAGCGCGAGTTGGATAGCGACTATTACACACAGCCGGGCAAACTGTGGCGACTGATGAGCGAGGAGGATAGGGTTGCGACCTGCGAGAATACTGCGCGAGCGATGGGCGATGCGGAACTCTTTATCAAGCAGCGACATATCCGTAACTGCTATTATGCCGACCCAGCGTATGGCGAGGGCGTGTCAAAGGCTTTGGGACTCTCCCTTGCCGAAGCCCTAACTGCCGAGGACCCCGCCCACCCCAAGTGGGATTTGAGATAACATTCCCCCGGATACAATTTGAGGAGATATTTAGTTAATTGGTTATTCCATTAAAAATCCTCCTCGTAATCATCGTAGTCGTACGACGAATCATAGTCGCGAGTATCATCACACGACCTATCGTCCGAATCGTTATCGAAAACTTCTTCATAAATCCACGCTGCAAGCAGCCAATCCCAAAGTGACATAACAAACAAATTTAAGGGTTACTTTGCGACAAAGTAACCCCAAGTTTTTGACAACTTCTGACAATCGACAATAAAAAGAGAAAAAGCCGAAACTTTTTCTCTTCTCTCGCAAACAAAAGTTCACTCGTTTTCTGAAATCTGGTAAAATATCCACTACGGCTCTACCGCCACCTTAATCACCCCATCCAATTTATTCTCGAACAGATGATACGCCTCGGCGATATCAGCGAGTTTATGGCGATGCGTAATAAGAGGTGTTGTGTCGATCTTGCCATCCTCAATTAGTCGCAAAATCTCCGCACAATCGCAGCCGTCTACGCCGCCCGTTTTGAAGGTCAAATTCTTACCATACATATCGGGCAAAGGTAGCATCTGCGGCTTATCGTAAAGCGCGACAACCGTCACAATCGCATTGGGTCGAGCGCACTCCCACGCAAGGCGGAAGGTATCCTCCGCACCCGCAACCTCCAACACAACATCCGCTCCTCCACGCTCGCATTTTTGGCGCACCGTGGCGATGTAATCCTCTGGCGCAACAACCTCCACGCTCGGATAGTGTTCGCGCACGAAACGGGCTCTTTCGGGCGATTTCTCGCACACGATAATATGCTTTGGCTGCTTCAACATCACGCACAGCAGCGTGCAGATTCCCGTCGGTCCTGCGCCGATAATCAGCACCGTGTCGTCGGGCTTAATCTCCGAAATGCGTGCCGCCCAAAATCCCGTCGCCAGCACATCGCCCACCAGCAACGCCTGCTCGTCGCTCACGCTATCGGAAATGCGGTTGAGACCCTGATCGGCATACGGCACACGCACATACTCCGCCTGCCCGCCATCGATGCGACAACCGAGCGCCCAGCCGCCATTGGGGTCGGTGCAGTTGTTCACGAAGCCATTTTTGCAGAAGAAACACTCACCGCAGAAGGTCTCCACATTGACCGTCACGCGATCGCCCGCCTTGACGGTGTGCACCTCGGAGCCGACCTCCTCAACGACGCCAACCATCTCGTGGCCAACGGTTATGCCGGGCACAGCACGCGGCACGCTACCGTGCTTTATATGTAGGTCGCTGGTGCAGATACTGCCGAGCGTAATTCGCACAATGGCATCACGAGGGCCTTGCAATTCGGGCTTCGGCTTGTCGACGAGCTCGAACTTACCGTGGGATATGTAGGTGTAGGCGAGCATAGCGTTATTTTTACTCAAAATTCCAATCGAAAATATACTCCGCTTCTACTATCTTAATGATAAATTGAACTGTTTCCCCTTTTATCCTTTTAACATGCACATAACCCGAAATTGTTTCACCTGGATATATAGTATTCTTTTTCAAATAGCCGAGTTTCTTTATCTCCTGCTCTTCTGCCATAGCGTTGCTAAAATCAGCCATACGCTGTTGAGAAAGCACCCTTGCTTGGTACGCTGCCCCAGCATCATAAGTTCTTGTATACGATGTAGAGGAGCCAGAGTAACTGCCATATCCATATCCCCCAGACCCATAAGCATAGGCATTGCCAGAATAATATGAATTTGTTGTAGATGTGGAATATCCAGCGTTAGCTGTTGACATTCCCTCTGCTACACCCATCAATACAGCAGCCCATGTTTGAGAGCGATTTACCTTTTTCAAATATTCATCAGAAGACCAAACTTCCAGATTAGTAGTAAATCCTTCACCATCTGTCGATGTCGCTGATATATTAATCACGGGGTCGAATTCGATTGGAATAATAGTATTGTTAGAGATTACAACATCTATTCGGTGCCACTTGCCATAATCTTTGACAATAGTATTTGTAAGTGCTATAATCACTCCGTTTTTATTGAAAAATTGCCAAGGCGTGCCATCTTTGTAATCAGACTTCCTTTCAGTTATTGATGGTGTTTCCCAAATCGGTGTATTGTCTGCCAAATGGAATTTTGTTAAATTACCTTCCGCATCTCCAACAATATAATAATCATACAAAGGTTTGCCTCCTACATATTCAACTTGAAGATATGCACCGTTATCAAGAAATTCCGTAAATAACCCTGATAAATCTCCGTTAGAATGCTTACCTGACTGTTTAATCAGTCCATCCTCTCTATATACGCAAAAATCACCGTTCAATATACCTTGCTGGTAATTTCTAATAAAATTAGGTTTGCCATTCTTAAAGTAATTAATACATTCTCCATCAAAAAGAGTATTGGCATCATCCAATGAGTCTATCTTGATGAAGTTACCACTACTCTGTATTTCTCCAGAAATATAATAATCCCTAAATTGTTTTGTCTGTAAACTATCAGCGGGATAATATGCTATCCTATAAAAATCAGCAAAAACTTTATTGGGTGCATATTTCCACTCTTTGGTATAATAGAGGGTATCTATCTTGTCTTGTGCCAATGTTATATTTACAACACATATAAGATAAGCGATTAGTATTATGATCTTCTTCATAAGCAGGGATATATTATGGTTTAGTACAACAAAGTTAGCAATTATTTTAATACAAAGAGGGAAAATCATCAATAATCCTCCTCGCAATCATCGTAGTCGTATGACGAATCATAGTCGCGAATGTTATCGCAAGACCTATCGTTCGAATCGTCATCGAACAATTCCTCATAAATCCACGCTGCAAGCAGCCAATCCCAAAGTGACATAACAAAAACAATTAAGAGTTACTTTGCGACAAAGTAACCCCTAGTTTTTGACAACTTCTGACAATCACCAAACAAAAAAGAGAAAAAGCCGAAACTTTTTCTCTTATATCCCATAATTGTAGCCGCTACTGCTCTGCCATCTTTTGCCCTGCATCGTAAGCCTTCTGCAAATCCTTTTTTCGTAGATATTGCCTACTTAAAGAAGTCGAACGTACTAAATGGAATGATTTGCTATGCCCGTCGCAAAACGGGACAACTGTTGAGTGTGCGTATCGAACCAAGCATCCAGCGTGTAATTGACCGCTACGCAGACTCCGTTTTGCCCTATGTTTTTCCAATTTTAACTTCGCTTGACGCAGTCGAAGCATACGAGCAGTATCAGGTTGCACTCAACGCTCACAATCGCTTACTCGGCAGACTATCAGAGATTTTGGATTGTGGGTGCAAACTGACTTCCTACACCTCACGCCACAGTTGGGCAACCGCCGCAAGAAATCATAACGTTCCCATTTCTGTCATCAGTGCAGGCATGGGACATACCTCTGAGCAGACTACGCAGATTTATCTAACAATGTTGGAAAACTCGGTGATAGATGATGCAAATAAGGGGATAATTGATTGTTTAGATTGATATCTCCACAAAAGAACTCA
>CAZQMC010000027.1:0-23792 GCA_964594305.1 uncultured Alistipes sp.
TCGCTTGCCGAGAACTTCGAGATACCCGACATCTGCATCACAGCACCCAACATCTGGGCAGAGTAGTAGTGCTCGTCAGAGAAGAGAGCCGCACCACCGTCAGAGTATGCTGCAAACGAGATATTGTCGGCCTCGTAAGGTGTCTGCTTGATGACAACCTTAATGCCGTTCTTCAACACCCACTCGGTAGTGCCGAGAGACTCATTCACGCTCTGCTTCTTAACCTTTGAGCCCTTCAAAACGACATCCTCGCCAATCAACGGCTCCTTGACAACATTATCCTCGAAAGGTGCCACCTCGGCAGCCACGGCAGCCTTCAACATATCGACAACCTCCTGCTCGGTAGGAACTGTAATACCCTCCTTCTCGGGCGACTGCACGATGATAACCACATTCTTCAAGGGATTGTAAAGTTGCTTAACCGTAGCGTTAATCATATCGACGGAGAGCATCTCGGTCAGTTGCTTGTCCAAGTTACGCTCGGTTTCGGCATCGGGGATAGGAGTACCCAAACGGAAATTATCGATGCAACGCTCGGCAAAGAAGTCGTGCTCACGGTCGTCGCGGCTGTTGTACTGCGCCTCGATGCCGGAAAGGATATTCTGCTGGGCGCGCTCGAACTCACCCTGCGTAAAACCATAGCGACGCATACGCTCCATCTCGGTCAGAACGGCAGCATAACCCTCCTTCAACTCTCCGTCGGGAGTCATCACACCTGCAACATTCACATCGAGAGTGGGGCAGATACCGAATGATGACGCAGCCGAGAATGATGCCATAGTGAAAGGTGCATCGGGCTTGCGTGCGATATCATTCAGACGCTCGTTCATCATACGCGAGATATAAGAGGTCATAACATCTACCAACTCGGCCATAACCAAGCCCTTATACTGCTTGGGCAACGCCGGCTGCTTATAGATAATCTGCATCATAGAACGCTGCTGCTCGGGGTCGGTGAAGATGCTCACGATAGGCTCCTCGTTGTCGGGAACAACCACAACCTCCTTCTGTGCGGCATCGGCTGCGGCAGCAGGTATGTCGGCCATAATGGTCTGAATCTTATGCTCGATGGCATCAACATCGATATCACCCACTACGACAACAGCCTGATAATCGGGGCGATACCATTTGTGGTAGAAGTCGCGGATATCCTGATAAGTGAAACTCTCCAAGCCCTCCAAGTAACCAATCAGGTTACGCTCGGCATAGATAGTACCCTTACCTACGGCCTTCAACATCTCGATAGTAGAACGCCACTGCGCACCGTCGCGCGTACGCAACTCCTCCTTAATCACACCACGCTCCGAGTCAATCTCCTTCTCCTCCAAAGCGATGAAGTGCGACCAATCGTGAAGAATCATAAGTGTAGAATCAACCACACCCTCGCGTGCTACGGGGACATCAGTCATAAAATACTGGGTCAAATCCCACGAAGTGAAGGCGTTGAGGTTGGCACCGAACTTCACACCGATACTCTCCAAATACTCGATAAGAGTCTTGCCGGGGTAGTTCTTCGTACCGTTGAATGCCATATGCTCCAAGAAGTGAGCCAAGCCCTGCTGGTTATCCTCCTCCTGTGCGGCACCTACATCGTGAACGATATAGAAATTGGCCATACCCTTGGGTTTCTCGTTGTGACGAATGTAATAGGTAAGACCGTTGGGCAACACACCCTGACGAATCTCCTTGTCGGCCGGAATAGGCTGCGAGGGGTCAATCTGCGCCCAAGCGGCCGAAGTCGCACCCACGATGAGGGCTACGACGAATAAAAACAATTTTTTCATAATCCTAAAAATATTAGTTTGTTGCAAATATACAAATTATTGGAATAATTGCCATCACATAGGCAAATCCTCCTCTGTTCTTTATTAGTCGCCGATATGGGGTAATAAACTACACTTTTTTCGACTATTATTATCGATTTTTATCCCAACCTCACCGACAGCACCTCCCAAACACTCCCCCACGGCCGTCACACGACCGTCACACGCTTATAAATAACAACGAAAAATATTATTAAAAAATGATGTTTTTGATAAATTTTTGTTTTTGCTTAACATTTATAACGAAAATATTTATATATTTGTTTTTACAGAAGTGCAAAAACTAACACCTAAAACTATATCGATATGAATGTAAACGAAGTAATGGCAGATTTGGAGCGCAAGCACCCGGGCGAAAGCGAGTATCTGCAAGCAGTACGCGAGGTATTGGAGTCTATTGAGGAGGTTTATAACGAGCACCCCGAATTCGAGAAGGCTAAAATCGTGGAGCGTATGGTCGAGCCTGACCGTATCTTCACCTTCCGCGTGACTTGGGTAGATGATAATGGCGAGATTCAGACCAACCTCGGCTATCGTGTGCAGTTCAACAGCGCGATAGGCCCATATAAGGGAGGTCTTCGTTTCCACTCGGCCGTAAATCCTTCGATGTTGAAGTTCCTCGGCTTTGAGCAGACCTTCAAGAATGCTTTGACTACCCTGCCTATGGGTGGCGCAAAGGGTGGCTCGGATTTCAGCCCTGTGGGTAAGTCTGATGCCGAGATTATGCGTTTCTGTCAAGCCTTTATGTTGGAGTTGTGGCGCAATATAGGCGTCGATACCGATGTTCCCGCAGGTGATGTGGGCGTGGGTGGTCGCGAGATTGGCTTCCTCAACGGTATGTATCAGAAGTTGGCACGCGAGTACCACACAGGCGTCTTGACAGGTAAGGGTATGACTTGGGGTGGCTCTATCCTCCGTCCCGAGGCTACCGGCTTTGGTGCTTTGTATTTCGTGGAGCATATGTTGGCAAAGGCCGGCAAGAGCATCAAGGGTGCTACTATCGCTCTCTCGGGCTTCGGTAATGTTGCTTGGGGTGCTGCGAAGAAGGCTACCGAACTCGGTGCAAAGGTCATCGCCATCTCGGGTCCCGACGGCGTTATATATAACCCCAACGGTATGACCGACGAGAAGATTAACTATATGTTGGAGTTGCGTGCTTCGAACCGCAATATCGTGGCTCCTTTTGCCGAGAAATTTACCGACACCACATTTACTCCGGGCAAAAAGGCGTGGTCTGTTAAGTGTGACATCGCTCTGCCTTGCGCCTTCCAGAACGAACTCAACGAGGCCGATGCGAAGGAGTTGCTGGCAAACGGTACTTGGTGTGTTGCCGAGGTATCGAATATGGGTTGCACCCCCGAGGCTATCCATACCTTCCAGTCGGCAGGTATCCTTTTCGCTCCGGGTAAGGCTGTCAATGCCGGTGGCGTGGCTACCTCGGGCTTGGAGATGACACAGAACTGTATGCACATCTCTTGGTCTGGCAAGGAGGTTGACGAGAAGTTGCACTTCATTATGGAGTCTATCCACGAGGCTTGTGTCCGCTACGGCGAGCAGAAAGATGGCACTATCAACTATGTGAAGGGAGCCAACATCGCAGGCTTTATGAAGGTCGCACAGGCTATGTTGGAGCAAGGAGTCATCTAAAATTATTTTTGAATACGATAAACGAAGGGTTGTTCTTTGGGAGCAACCCTTTTTTGTTGTGGGAATTTGATATAATTCTACGATTATTTTTACTCTATTTCGAAGTTTTAATAATTTTTTTTACCTTTGTTGTGGTCGGCGGAGTTAACCGTTGAACCACACATATTTAATTGGATATTTTTTGACGATTATTCAACATCAAAACTTGGCAGTTTAGAACTATACGAATATCGGCAACAAAATGTCCCATTGGGTTGTATATCCCCACTACCGATTGGCTCGGTATGTGCGAGATATTCCCCGCGTGGGCGTTTGTGTTGCTTATTCGTGTAGTGGGCAGCCAAGGCCTTGATGTTGGATAAGTAAATGCAAAAGCCTGCGCTTTTTATGGACTTATCCGGAAATAAAGAGTTACTCGACAGAGATTTGGTAGCCTTCTTCGCTTCGCGTAATTCGCCGCCCGAGGCTCTTGACCTTGCTTGTCGCTGGGCACATAAAATCGCTAAAACAGATAAAATTGTTATCAGTGGCTTTCATTCTCCCATAGAGCGTGCCGTATTGGATATTCTGCTTGCCGAAGGTTGTTCGGTGGTGGTCACTTTGGGGCGCTCGCTGTACCGTAAGATTCCCGCACATCTAAACACCGCATACGACGAAAACAGAGTGCTTTTCGTCTCATTTAGAAACTACTCGCGCAACTCCTTCGCCAACTCGCAACTGCGTAATTGGGCCACCACGAACTTCGCCTCCGAGGTAGTTTTTGCCCCTTTTGACAGTAGCAGCCAACTCGCATCGCTACACTTCGCCTTGGCAAATGGCACAACACAGTGTCAGATTTTGTGATAAAAAGACTTTGACGAGAAAAAGCAAAGAGAAAAGAGCAAAGAGCAAAGAAAAAAATCTTTGCTCCTTCATCTTTTATCTTTGCTCTTGTTAATATAGTTCTATATACTCATAACTATTCCCCACGGCCTCCAAGAAGCGGGCGAACATATCCTGCGAGATAACAACCGTAGCCCTATTATCGTTGGGGTGGAACGACAGCGAGGGATAGTTACGCAGATTGGCATCGAGGAAGAGATGCACGTGGCTCTCCTCGTCGTTTATCATACCAAAGGGCGACACCGACCCGGGGCGCAACCCCAAATAACGCTCCATACGCTGCTCCGAGGCAAACGACAACTTACCCTGATGCAGTCTATGCTCCAAGTCGTGAATGGCCAGCGACTGCTCGCAATCAAAGACCACAAGATAGTGGCGGTTGCCCTTATGGTTACGGAAAAAGAGGTTCTTGCAGTGCTTCGAGCCGTCGGCGTGCCAATACTCGCGGGCAATCTCGATGGTCGGGGCCTCGGGGTGCTCGTAAAAACTATACTCTATATCGTGTGCCGCAAGCCACTCAAAGACTTTGGCGCGGCGCATATCCTGTTCCTGACTCATATATATAATATATTGTACTATTTTGACGCTATGCCCAGCACACCTCGTCTATCCTTCGCCCACTCATCTTGCGCACGCAAGGTCTGCTCGACAATATCTCGTATGGCACCCTTGCCGCCACCAAACTCCGACACATAACGCGAGGCCTCGATGACCTCCGAGCAAGCGTCGGCCGGGCATACCGGAATACCCACCTTCTCCATACACTCCAAGTCGGGAATATCGTCACCCATATAGATTGTCGTGGCGGGGTCGATGTCGTACTCCGAAAAGAACTCCTCCATAGCGGCGATTTTATCCATACAGTTAAGGTACATCTTCGTCACACCCAGACGCTCCAAGCGTGAGCGAAGCAGCGTGCCGTGACCTCCCGAGATGACACACACCTTATAGCCTCGACGCAAGGCATAGGCTATGGCGTAACCATCTTTGGCGTTATATTTTCTTATGAAATCGGTACCCCCCTCAATGGGCATAATGCCTCCGTCGGTCATCACACCATCGACATCGAAGATGAAGGCTCGTGTTTGGGCTATATCCTCCTTAAAATTTCCCATATACAGTTTCTCATTTATTTATCACACACAGTTTTACGGTCGCTATTGTGGCACGTGTTGAAAATATATCTGTCGAGCAACTCATAGACCTCACGCTGCACCCCTTCGTCAAGCATACTCTTATGCCTGTCGGCAACAGCCTTATCACCCCTGACGGCAGGGCCTGTCTGCACCTGTCGTGGGTGTTCGGCCTCGATAGCCTTCGCCGCGGTCTCGACAATAAGCGGACGCAACACATCGAAGGGTAAATCCTCGCTCTCGGCCAAGTGGTCGGCAGCCATCGAGTAGAGAGCATTGACGAAATTGCAGGCAAAGACACCCGCCAGATGAATCTCACGACGACGCTCCGCCTCGGCACGATACACTCGGCTGCTGAGCAGGTTGGCAAACTCCTCAATAACCTCGGCAACAGCCTCGTCGCACCCCTCAACAAAGAGTGGCACCTCCGAGAAATCTACCCTGCGACCTATGGTGAAGGTCTGGAACGGATACAACACACCGCACGCCTCATCACCCAGAGCCTCCAACGGAACGCTACCCGCCGTATGTACCACAATAGAGCCCTCGCGACGCTCCAAACGCTCGGCAACCTCCTCGACAGCACGGTCGCTGACGGCGATGATATAGAGGTCGGCATCGGCCACCTCGTCGAACTCATCGCTCCACTCGCACCCCGCAGCAGTGGCTATCGCCATCGCACGCTCCGCATTACGGGCAACAACCTGACGCAACTCCACGCCCCAGCAATCGGCCACAGCCAAGGCGAAGGCCTCGGCGACATTACCGCTACCTACAACAACGACACTGCCAATACTCTTGATGTTATCTCTCTCTGCACTCATACTTACTCCATTGCTATTAAATCCAAAAGCAGAACATTCTGCTCACTCTGGCGTGTCACCTGCTTCAACGCATCGACAGTATCGGCACACGCATCTAAATCATCGCCCTGCAAATCGATGTTATCGCGACCAAAGCCCTGATTATCGACAGCCTCCAAGATATCATAGACACGCAACGATGATATATCTCGGGCCGGAGCATAACTGACATCGTACTCCTTATCCTCGCGGCGTATCTCGTTGAGCATACCCGCCGAGACAAGCGTAAAGAGCACATTGCTCAAAATACGCGTCGGCAGAGCCAGCCTGTCACGAATCTCTGTGGCCGCAACAGCACCACGCCCCTCGCGGAAAGCACGCCCCACGATGACCATAATGCCGACCATCAACTTACGACGACAGTCATAACTTGCCAACAGCGACTCGCGCTCCTCGTCGAAACGCTGTATATTCTGGAAGGCAAACGACAACTCGCCACCCAAAAGGACAATCTGCCACGAGGTCTGCAACCACACCAAGAACAGGGGCAATGCGGCAAAACTACCATAGATGGCGTTATACGAGGTCATCGTCTTCTGCAAATAGACATATCCCCACTGGAACACCAAGAAGGCCGAGCCGGCAATGATGGCCGAGATGATGGCCGAGCCGAGTTTTACCTTGGTGTTGGGCAGCATAACATAGAGGAATGTAAACATCACCCACGCAACCACCAGCGAGAAGCACTTCGAGGCCACCTTAACCCACATCACCGAGGCATCGATACCGAAAATCTCGTTCATATAGGTACTTGCCGACGAGGCTACAATCCACAACAGCGGAGCCACGATGATAATGGTGATATAGTCGCTATACTTGCGGGCGATGCTACGAGTGGATTTCACCTCCCAGATATTATTGAAGGCATCTTCGACCGAACCAAAGACTCGTATCACAGCCCAGAAAAGTGTCGCCAACGATACGGCAGCCACCCAACCGCTCTGCGTACGGGCAAGAGCCTTTTGGGCAAACTCCATCACATAATCGACCACCTCGGGCATCTGCGGGAAGATGGCGTAGAGGTTTTCGACCAAACCCTCGACCAAGCCAAAACCCTTGACTACGGCAAAGACCAGTGCCACGATGGGGACAATGGAGATAAGCGTATAGAAGGTCATAGCGGCACTACGCACCATAGTACCGTGCTGCGAGAGGCCCTGAATGGTATAGAAGATGAGTTTATACTGGCGTGCAGCCCAACGCACAACGGGATTTTTATACTCATCGGGCTTCTTGCGGAAAATCGTGTCGGTAAAGAAAAATAGTATCTCCTTGATAGTCATCGCGTGAGGATTATTGTTAAACAATTGTTTGGTGGCGAGGTCTCCGATGTGTCGCTTCGCAAAAAAATCGGTGGCACACCGCCCGCTTCGCCTTTGCGAAGATAACAAATTTTCGGCTAAAAACATTGCACCAACAAAAAAATCACTATCTTTGTTCTTCGGAGGGTATTTCCTGCGAGGAGATTTTGTGGAATTTTGCCCCGTATTTGGTGGGAATTTGCTCCCGATAAGAGATGTGAAAAATATAAAAAATGATTGTGTATATGAAAAAGATTTTGATTTTGTTGGCGGCGGTATCATTTGCCGGTTGTTCGCTCTTCCAGCGTACGGTGTTTAGTGAGAATTTCGACAATTTGGAGTCATTCCAGAAGAATTGGAATACCAAGAAGTATAAGGCCCCCGGCAATATCATCTACGCCGAATCGGCAGGTATCGACGAGACGGGCTGCGTGAAGATTACAAGCCGTCGTCCCACATACCTCTCGGCGAAGAGTTCCATCGCCGGTCTGGAAGCCGGAAAACTCTACCGCGTGAGTGCAATGGTGCGTAGCAAAGATATAAAAAATGGCAGTGGCGCAGTTATCTTCGTGGCCAAAGATGGCGACCAGCAGAAATGGAACGTCTCGGAGTCATTCACCGGCACCAACAAAGAGTGGCAGGAGATTTATGTCGATTTTGTGGCTGACGAGAGCGGTATGGCTATGATTTGCTGTGGCTTGGGTGCTCCGTGGGACAGCGGCATCAAGAGCACAGGTACGGTATGGTACGACGATTTGAAGGTAAAGCGTGCGCCGCTCGGCACATCATACAACCCCGAGAGCGAGCGTATGCTCACTCCCGTCGAGGAGGAGGCTCCCATCGAGGAGTAATCCGCCACAACAGATTGGAACAGAAGAGGCTTTCGGGCCTCTTTTTTTTGTTTTCGGAGAGAAGGCAGAGATTGCGAGGGGTAATTTAGTCGGTGGAAAATTTTGTACTATACAAAAAATCCTTATCTTTGTAAGCAAATATTTATCCTTTGGATAAAACTACAAAAAACAAACACTCAAAAGATATGAAAAAAACCCTGTTTACAACTCTTGCAGCCGCACTGTGCGCCTGCTCTTGTCCCGACAAAGCACTCTTCACCGAGAATTTTGACAATGCCGAACAATTCCGGAAGGAGTGGGCATACGACAGCGAGGTACCCACTGCCGAGGTGACACTGCTCACCGAGGGCGGTATCGAGAACTCGGGGTGTGTGGAAATAAGCCTCACCGAGCCCGCCGCCGTAGCAGTCAAGCACACCGTCACAGGATTGGAGGCCGGAAAACTATATCGTGCCTCGGCAATGATGAAATGCCAAGATGTAGCGGGCGGTCGCGGAGCCGTGATGTATGTGACACCCGAAAATCGCCATCAAGAGTGGAACGCCTCGAAATTCACCTACGACACACAGGATTGGCAGCAGGTATATATCGACTTTGTAGCCGACAGCGAGGGTTGTGCTACGGTATGTTGCGGTCTGGGCTTCCCGTGGGCGACATACTTGGGTAACAAAACCGCCGGTAAGGTGTGGTATGACAACTTCACCATCGCACCAACTCCCGCCGATACATTCTATCATCGCGAGGGCGAACACATCATCTTGAATCTCGACAAAGAGAAGGTGAAGATTACCGACGAGCAGGTTGATGCGTGGCTCAAAAACCTCGACAGGACCTATGAGGCATACCTTGACCTTGTGGGTGAGGCTCCTTATGGTGGTGAGAAGATTATGATTCTCAACACCCCGGGTATCGAGCCGGGTTATTGGGCTTTGGCCGGCAACCCCATACTTTGGAACAGCAATGTCAAGGTCGAGGAGGTTATCACTCGCACCGCCGAGTTTGACGATTGGGGCTTCGGTATCCTGCACGAGATTGCTCACGACTTCTCGCACTCCAACATCAAGGGTGATGGCAGTTGGAACTGGAACGATGAGATTTTCGCCAACTTCCGTATGTCGTACGCCTTGGAGGCTCTGGACGGCACCGCCTCACAGCGCAACGTATGCTACAAGGGTGCCGACATCATCAACTACTACAAGATTTTCTACGACGAGACCATTGGTGCCGGCATAGCCAAAAACAACGGCGACGCTCTGCACTATACATTCCTGCGTATCAAGGATAAGTATGGCTGGGAGGTTTATAAGGCGGCATTCCGCTCGTTGTATGCTACTCCCGACAGCGAACTCCCCAAGATGGGGAACGACTACGACAAACTGCTCTACTTCCTCTCTCACGTATCGAAGGCCGCAGGTGAAGATGTAGTCAAGACCTGCTACACCGAGCAGGAGATAGCACTTATCGAGGAGTCGTTGAAATAAGTCATCAAAATAGTGAGTCGAAATAGTAAGTTCCGAGAATAAAAATCCAATCTGTGATGAAGAAGATTTTATTGACACTGTTTTTTGCTGCTATGCTGGCAATGAGTGCCGAGGCGCAACCCGTACATCGTTTTACGGTAAAGATTGGCATCGACTGCGAGTCGGTCGATTCGTTGGGCGGAAAGGAGAAGGTTGTCAAGCATATCAACGATATGTTCCGCAAGATTAACAAAGCCTTCAACTACGACGCTCGCTTTGCGGCTATATACGACTTTGTGGTCGATTGGGAGGCCTTCTACATCTACGACGGCATATCGATTGACGAGGTGATGAAACCACACCCCAACCACGACTATCTGGTCATTATGGACGGCTATAAGTCGCACCCCAGAGAGACCGGTGGCGGCTGGTATGGCGATGAGATTCAGACAATCTACCACGCACGCACACATACCGACCACTTCAACTCGCCCTTCGAGCAGCAGGCCATCGACGGTATTATTCACGAGTTTGGTCACGCACGCGGTATGCCCGACATCTATGCTATGAAGGTCGATGCCGACAAAAACCCCATAAATGGCGAGGCATTCTATGGCACACGCTGCATTATGGACTACCCCTACGGCGAGAGCCATTGGAGCGACTATGCTGTCAATATGCTCAATCTGGCCGGAGGTCGTAACATCGATATCGACGACCTCGTGTCGAAGGCTCTGCCCGAGAATATCACAATCAAAGCACGCTGGGCCGATGGCAAGGAGGTAGAGAAGGCCGAGGTGCGTTTCTATCCCGTCGATTGGTATAGTTACTCGGTTGCGGCAAAGGCGGTATTCACCGCCACCACAAAGAAGGGAGCAGTTACCCTGCCCACCGAGAAGGTGTTCAGCCGCGAGAAGGAGTTTGGTGTGAAGTACAGCAACTGCCTTGTGGAGGTCGAGGCCGAGGGTAAAAAGGCCTACGGCTGGTTGCCGCTCTACTATGTGGAAAATTGTTGGTTTGAGGGTAAGGATAGTTGCGAACTATGCCTCACGCTCAAACGCGACATAAAACTGACACGAGATATTTAACCGTTTGACAACAAGATATTTAACAGTCCGAAAAAACGATAATATTAACTATAAAAACTATTTTGAGATGTTGAGAAAATTATTTTTTGTAGCCGCAGCCGCTATGTTGAGCGTCGTGGCTTACGGACAACGCTGGCAGTTGGATAACGACAGCCAAGGTATTGTATGGGAAGTGGGAGAAAATATCCCTCACGATGACCATATCGAGATGAGCGGCGAGATGATGTCGGTCGTTATGCGCTGGGGCGTTGATGAGAAGGGTGCTTTCCACGGCGAGCGCTCGTTGGTATTCCCTATGATGCGTACTATCCCCAACAACACCCACGCCAGCCTTATGTACCGCGTGGCAACCGACATTCCGTCACTTTTGGGTGTGAATGGCTTGGTGTTGCAGGCCGAGAAGGTCGAGAAGGTAAAGTTGGACGGCGCACTCATCGTCGAGAGCCTCTGGCACATCGGTAAGAAGAATACAGGCTCGGCACGCAAGGCGGCTCCTACGCCTGTGTTGAAGATGACTCGTACAATCTTCCCCTCACGCTACCTGCCTATGATGTGTGAGCGTTACACCTTGCGTAACATCACCGAGAAGCCTATCGCTGTATCTATCCCCGAGTTGGAGCAGACAGCACAAACCGACCCGGCAAAGGGTGTCGATGGCGCATACTTCATTCATACATCTGTGATGAACCCCGGCTTCCACAATGTGGCTCCGGGCGAGGAGATTACCTTCGACGTGGTTTGTCAGGCACACTTTGCCGGCGACCGCCCCGTAAAGGTTGATGTGGGCAACGAGTTGGCCGCACGTATGGACTTCGTACACGGTGTGATTGACAAGTGTCTCATTTTGGATACTCCCGACGATGTTATCGACCGCGAGTTCCGCTTTGCAAAGATTCGTGCCGCAGAGTCTATCTTCAATACTCGTGGCGGTTATATGCACGGCCCGGGTGGCGAGTCATACTACGCCGCAATCTGGGCTAATGACCAGGCAGAGTATGTAAATCCATTCTTCCCCTTCTTGGGTTACGATGTGGGTAACAAGTCGGCTGTCAATTCATTCAAGCACTTCGCACGCTTTATGAACAGCGAGGGCAAGCCCATTCCAAGTTCTATCATCGCCGAGGGTGACGACATCTGGAACGGTGCCGGTGACCGTGGTGACGCCGCAATGATTGCACACGGTGCCACACGCTTCGCCATGGCTTATGGCGATATGAAGATCAGCAAGGAGTTGTGGCCTCTCATCGAGTGGTGCTTGGAGTACTGCCACAAGAAACTCACCCCTGCGGGTGTTGTGGCTTCGGATACCGACGAGTTGGAGGGCCGCTTCCCCGATGGTGATGCAAACCTCTGCACCTCGACACTCTACTACGACGCCTTGGTTTTGGCCGAGAAGTTGGGTGAGGAGTTGGGCGTATCGGGTGCGAAACTCGACGCTTACTTGGCACGTCATCGCGCTCTGCGCACCGCTATCGAGAAGTATTTCGGTGCCACAGTGAGCGGATTCCCCACATATCGCTACTACGACGGCAACGACGTGTTGCGTTCGTGGATTTGTATGCCTTTGGTTGTAGGTATTATGGAGCGTAAGGAGGGCACTGTTGCGGCTCTGTTGAGCGATAAGTTGATGACCGACGATGGTCTGCTCACAGCCGAGGGCAGCACCACATTCTGGGACCGTTCTACTCTCTACGCTTTGCGTGGTATCTACAATGCCGGCTATGCCGACAAGGCTACCGACTTCTTGGCGAAGTATTCTCGTCGTCGTCTGTTGGGTGACCACGTTCCATATCCTATCGAGGCATGGCCCGAGGGCTCACAGCGTCATCTCTCGGCCGAGAGCGGTCTTTATTGCCGTATCATCACCGAGGGTCTGTTCGGCATCTGCCCCGAGGGTATGCGTTCATTCAAAATCACTCCGCATATGCCTACCGAGTGGCCCGAGATGAAACTCCGACAGATGCGCGCCTTCGGTTCGACTATCGATATCACTGTTACACGCGCCGGCAAGGGCAAACTTACCGTAGTGGTAGCAGCGCAGGGCAAGGCTCCCAAGACCTTCCGTATCAAGGAGGGTGCAACAGCCGTTGTCGATTTGCTCAACTAAACAGCCTAATCGAGAAGAGAAGATTAGCATAAAAACCCTAATAATATGAAGACAATTTCGAGATTGGCCCTTGCGGCCGTTGCACTTTTCACTATGTCGTGCGGCACAGAGCGCGGCACAGAGTTTCAGGTTACATCGCCCGACGGAACGCTCGTTGTAGAGGTTTCGACAGCCGAGAACCTTACCTACAAAGTTACACGCCACGGCACACCGCTGTTGGACTCTTCGGCTGCGGCTATGCACCTGGCCGATGGTCGTGAGATTGGTGTGGGCGTGGGCGAGGTAAAGGCAAAGCGCTCTACGATGCATCGCACCATTGAGGCTCCCTTCTATCGTCAGCAGAGCGTCACCGAGCATTATAACCAACTCTCGCTCGACTTGGGCGACGGTGCCGCTGTAACCTTCCGCGTATTTGATGAGGGTTGCGCCTACCGCTTCGAGACAAAATTCGACGGCGATGTCATTGTAAATGACGAGACTGCCGAGTTTAACTTCGCAGGCGACCCCACGATGTGGATTCCCTATACAAACGGTATTGCCAACGCCTTCCAGTTTACCTATACCAAGACCAAGCAGAGCGAGGTAGATGGCACCAAGCCCATCATCTTGCCTTTGGCCGTTGATTGCGGTGCTGCGGGCAAGGCCCTTATCTTGGAGGCCAATATGGAGTCATACCCCGGTATGTTTGTTGAGCCCAAAGAGGGTGGTTTGTCGGGTTGGTTTGTAGAGGTTCCCGATAGCGTATATCGTCACGAGCGCCGTCATCAGGAGAAGGTGGTATCGCGTCACGACTACATCGCCGCAACAAAGGGCGAGCGCACCTATCCGTGGAGAGTGTTGGCCGTAGCCGACGAGGATAAGGCGTTGCCGACAAACAACCTCGTATATCTGTTGGCCGACGAGAATCGCATTGGCGACTGCTCGTGGGTTAAGACAGGTAAGGTTGCCTGGGACTGGTGGAACGATTGGGGCATCGACGATGGTGTAGATTTCGAGCCGGGTGTCAATAATGCAACCTATAAATACTACATCGACTTCGCATCGAAGTTCGGTTTGGAGTATGTCGTTTTGGACGAGGGCTGGTATGTTCCGCAGTCGGGCGATATGCTCAACATCGTCGAGGAGATTAACCTCGAAGAGTTGATTGCGTATGCTTCGGAGAAGAATGTAAAACTCATCTTGTGGGCTACGGCTTACATCGTTACCCCCGAGTTGTGTAAGCACTATGCCGATATGGGTATCGCAGGTTTCAAGGTCGATTTCATCGACCGCGACGACCAGAAGGCTGTCGATGTAGTGTATGCTTTGGCCGAGATGACCGCTGCACACAAACTTGTGTTGGATATTCACGGTGTATATAAGCCTACGGGTCTGAACCGCACCTACCCCAATGTCATCAACTTCGAGGGCGTGTATGGCTTGGAGGAGTTGAAGTGGAGCAACCCCAATATGCCCGAGTATGATGTTACATTCCCATATATCCGTATGGTACAGGGCCCCGCAGACTATACTCCGGGTGCTATGCGTAACGCCACACGCGAGGGCTTCAAGAGCGACTGGTATAATCCTATGAGTCAGGGTACTCGTGCGCATCAGGTTGGTTTGTATGTTGTCTGTGACGCACCTATCGTGATGTTGTGCGACGCTCCTACACGTTACGAGGCCGAGCCCGAGTGCACTGCTTTCATCGCACAGATGCCTACCGAGGTCGAGAAGACCGAGATTTTGTCGGGCGAGATTGGCGAGTGGATTGTATCGGCTCGTAAGGCCGGCGAGAAGTGGTTTGTGGGAGGTCTTACAAACTGGACTGCTCGCGAGGTAGAGGTTGATTTTAAGTTCCTCGACGAGGGCAAGGAGTATAAGGCTACAATCTTGGCCGACGCTGCCGATGCCAACGAGAACCCCACACATCACACTATCACCGAGCAGGTGGTTAAGGCCGACAGCAAACTCAATATTGCTATGGCACAGGGTGGTGGCTTTGGTATCATCTTGGAAGAGGTTAAATAAGACAAAGGGAGAGTGTTGCAACAGCGGTTGCAATGCTCTCTTTTCTTAATCCCCCACCCGTCGGGCTATGGCTCAATGGGCATAGTGGGCATAAGATTAAACCCCAAAACACTGATTTATAGATTTTAAGATATGAAACGTATAGTTTTTTTGGCTATTGCCTTGTTGCTTTCGGCGACGGCCGTAGCAAAGGTTAAGTTGCCCGCAGTATTGGGCGACAATATGGTGTTGCAGCGCAATACCGAGGTAAATTTCTGGGGCTGGGCCGATGCCGATGCCAAGATTCGCATCACCACCTCGTGGGATAACGAAAAATATACTACCACTGCCGACGACGAAGGTAAATGGAGCGTGAAACTCGCAACAGGCGAGGCCGGTGGCCCTTATACAATTACGATAAACGACGGCGACAAGGTCGTTTTGAAAAATATTCTCTTGGGCGAGGTATGGATTTGCGGCGGACAGTCGAATATGGAGATGCCTGTGGGTGGTTTCATCAACCAGCCGGTGGAGAACTCTGCGAAGTATGTTATGGAGGCTGCCGAGTACCCCGGTATTCGTATGTTCACCGTAGCGCGTAACTCTACTTCTGAGCCACAGTCAGACTGCAAGGGCGAGTGGCTCTGCTCGACACCTCACGCAGTGAGCAATTTCAGTGCTACGGCCTACTTCTTTGGTCTGCACCTCTATAAGGCGCTGGGTATTCCCGTAGGTCTGCTCACATCGAACTGGGGCGGCTCGACTATCGAGACCTGGATGTCGGAGGAGTCTATCGCCGAGTTGGAGAACATCAACCACGAGCGTTGCAAGGCTTGGCGTGGCGAAGCATCGAAGATTGGACAGTTGTACAATGGTATGATTCTGCCCATCGTGAACTATACTGCCAAGGGCTTCATCTGGTATCAGGGTTGCTCAAACCGTCAGAATTGGTACGACTACCGCGAGTTGCAGAAGGGCCTTATCAATCTGTGGCGCAAGATGTGGGGCAACGACGAGATGCCATTCTATATCACACAATTGGCACCCTACCGCTACGAGGGCGACAACCTTCGTTCACTGCCTCTGGTTATCGAGGCACAGTATCAGGCGGCTGCCGAGTTGAAGAATGTTGCGGTGGCTCCCACAACCGACCTCGGACACCCAACCTGTATCCACCCCGCCAAGAAGAAGCAGGTGGGCGAGCGTCTGGCGTGGTTGGCTTTGGCACGCGACTACAATTTGGAGGGTGTTCCCGCAGCGGCTCCCACACTGAACTCTATCGAGGTTAAAGATGGCACTATCGTAGTGTCGTTCAACCACCTCTCGGACGGCTCTCCCAACGAGCCCAACTCTTTGGTAGGTTTCAGTTCGACTCACACATTGCGTATCGAGGGCTTCGAGATTGCCGGCGAGGACAAGGTATTCTACCCTGCCAAGGCGAAGATGTTGTGGTGGAAGAACAAGATTACCGTATGGGCCGACGAGGTGAAGAACCCTGTGGCTGTGCGTTACGCATTCAAGAACTACTGCCCCGAGGCCAATGTAAAGACCACTTTCGATTTGCCTTTGGTACCGTTCCGCTCGGATAATTGGGAGATTCCCGCCGAGGAGATTGGTGAAATACGCTAACGGACAACATATATGAAGATGAAATCATTGGTTATGGCAGCCGCTCTGTGCTTGGCACTCTGCGGCTGTCAAACAAAAGGTGGTGAGGTCGATGTGGCCGACTACCTCGAAACATACACCTTTGGTGACGATGCCACTTTGGCATTCCGCAAGGCTGTGGAGCAGGCTCGCAAGCAGAGGGCCGAGCGACTCATTATCCCCGAGGGAACATACCACTTCTACCCCGAATTGGCCTTCGAGAAGTATGCCTATGTGACCAATAACTCGGCCGGCTTGAAGCGTTTTGTCTTCGATTTGGCCAATATGGAGGATTTTACCGTCGAGGGTAACGGCTCGAAGTTTATCCTGCACGGATATGTGTCGGCCTTCACCGTCGATAGTTGCCGCAATGTAACCCTCCGCAACTTCACGATGGATTATGCCCGCACCTTCCACTCGGAGGGTAAGGTTGAACGCGTAGGCGACGGCTGGGTGGATTTGCGTTTCCCTGCCGACTATCGCTACGACATACGCAACGGCAACCTCTACTTCTCTGACGAGCGTGGCAATAAATATCCCTTCTCACACCTCTTGGAGATGAACTCGGAGCGTCGTGAGCCGGAGTTTATGGCCAGCGACTACTGGCTTACCGACAACACCATTCCTGCCGAGAAGCGTGAAGATGGTACGGTGCGTATCTTCAAGCAAAAACTCACAGCCAAGGTTGGTAATGTGTTGTTCTTGGGCCCTGGACACAGACTTTGCCCCGCCATTTCAATCGACGAGAGTTCAGGCGTAAATATCCACGATGTGACAATCCACCACGCCGGAGGTATGGGCGTTGTGGCACAGCATAGCCGCGATATAGAACTTCTGCGTGTCTATATCGAGCCCGAGGCAGGCAGTGAGCGTATGATTAGCATTACGGCTGATGCTACACACTTCACACATTGCGAGGGTTATCTGCGTATGATTGATTGCCACTTCTTCAACCAGATTGACGATGCCACGAACATTCACGGTATGTATGGCGTGGTGAAGCAGATTTTAGAGCCTGACCGAGTGTTGGTATTCTTCCCTCACGACCAGCAGTATGGCTTGGACGTATTGCGCGAGGGCCGCACAGTCGAGATGTTGAAGCAGATGAGCCTTACGACCTACGACGAGATACGAGTGAAGGAGGTTGTACGCCTGAACAAGGAGTGGTACGAGGTCACATTCGAAAAGAGCATCGCCGAGGAGGCTGCGGTGGGTGACCTTATCACCGACATAAGTTATCCCGAGGTGCTGATTAAGGGTTGCCGTATGGGTAACAACCGCGCACGAGGCCTTCTGCTCGGCTCACGCAAAAAGACCATCATCGAGGATTGCTACTTCCATATACCCGGTTCGGCCATCTACTTCGAGGGCGACGGCTACTATTGGTATGAGCAGGCAGGTGTGCGTGATGTTATCATTCGCAACAACACCTTCGACAACTGCAACTACGGTTACTATCGCTGGGGTACAGCCTGCATCGCCGTAGGCTCCGGCCCGAAGGAGGATAGAGAGGCGAGTCGTTACAACCGCAACATCTTAATCGAGGACAATAAGTTCATCATCTCGGACCCCCGAATTTTGAACCTTTATAGCGTAGATGGTTGCACCTTCCGCCATAACGAGATTGTAAAATCCGATGCTTATCCCTATACGCTGGGTGAGATGCGCTCGTTTGTAACGGAGGATTGTGTAAATATTGATATTCAACCAGAGTAAAAATGGATTTATGAAGAGGATTTTAATTCTAATGCTCCTTTTGCCGGTGTTTGCTTTGCAGAGCATCGAGGCAAAGAGTTACAGCCTAAAAAGCCCCAATGGCGTGCTGGAAATGAAGGTGGAGGTTGCCGAGCATACCTTTTACACCCTGACAGTAAATGGCATAGAGGTCATCACCCCCTCACGTATCGCTATGGAGATGGAGAGTGGTGTGATATTGGGCGACGCGATGCGTGTGCGCAAGTTCTCACAAGGCACAAAAACAGAGCATATCGTGGCTCCTCTCTACCGTCAGGCGGAGTTTGATGCGGAGTATAACTACCTCACGATTTTCTCGCGCGACGGTTATTCGTTGGAGTTACGTGCCTACAACGATGGTGTGGCATATCGCTTCGTAACGGCAAAGAAGGAGGATTTGTCGATTAAGGGTGAGGTCGTAGAGTTTAACTTTGCGGAGGATTACAACCTCGTAATCCCCTATGCAGACAGGCGTAACGACCCCTATTACACATCGTTCGAGAGCCAATACACGTTGGAGAAGTTATCAGACGTAAAGTCACACACCGACCGCTTGGCGTTTATGCCTGTGCTGGTAGATATTGCCGACAACGGCAAATTGCTCATCACCGAGGCCGATGTCGAGGATTACCCCGGCCTGTTCGTAACCTTTGCCGAGGAGCAGATTGGCTTGAAGGCCTTCCCCACACCGCTACCCTCGGAGTGGAAGATTACAGGCAGCGGCTCGAAGCGTCCTACGGCTTACCACGATATCGTGGCAAAGACCAAGGGTGTGCGCTCGTTCCCGTGGCGTGTTGTGGGCTATGCTGCCGACGATAGGCAACTGCCCGTAAATAATATGGTCTATCAGTTGGCTGCACCCTGCCGCGTGGAGGATACCTCGTGGATTAAGGGTGGAAAATCGACTTGGGACTGGTGGAACGGCGTGCGTCTGTATGGCGTAGATTTCCGCGCCGGCATCAACACCGAGACCTATAAATATCATATCGACTTCGCGGCGAAGTATGGCATCGAGTATGTTATGCTGGACGACGGCTGGTATCCCTTCCACGAGCGCAACCTGTTGAAGCCCTACGAGGAGATGAATATCCCCGCATTGGTCAAGTATGCCGAGGAGCGTGGTGTGAGACTACTGCTGTGGGCCGTAGGTCAGACTTTGTTGGAGCAGGCCGAGGAGGCGTGCGAATACTACTCGAAGTTGGGTATTGCGGGCTTCAAGGTCGATTTCTTCGATGCACAAGACCAACTCTTGGTACAGGATATATATCGTTTGTCGGAGGTGACGGCAAAGCATAAGTTGCTCATCGACTTCCACGGAATGTACAAGCCTACGGGCCTGAGCCGTACCTACCCCAACGTCATCAACTACGAGGGTGTCTTTGGCTTGGAGCAGATGAAGTGGACCGACCGCAACAAGGCCGATATGCCGCTGAACGATGTGTTGATTCCCTATATCCGTATGGCTGCCGGCCCGATGGACTATACGCAGGGTGCTATGCTCAACGCTGCGAAGGGTGATTTCCGCGCTATCGACAAGCGTCCTATGAGTCAGGGAACACGCGCTCATCAGGTGGCGATGTATGTGGTTTATGATGCTCCGTTCTCGATGTTGTGCGACACGCCGTCGAACTACCTGCGTGAGGAGGAGACCACACGCTACATAGCCTCTATTCCTACGGTTTTCACCTCGTCGAAGGTGTTGTCGGGTAAGGTTGGTGAGCATATCGTGATGGCTCGCGAGAAAGATGGCGTATGGTATGTCGGAGGCCTCACCTCGTGGGAGGCTCGCGATGTGGAGGTAGATTTTGCGTTCCTCGGCGAGGGCGAGTGGGAGGTTGCATTGTTCCGCGACGGCATCAACGCCGACCTTACGGGTTTGGACTATAAGACCGAATCGCTCACCGTAAAATCTGGCGACAAGCAGGCTGTTCATATGGCCCCGGGCGGAGGTTTTGCGATGATTATCAAAAGAAAATAGTCCGCTACAATATATATAATAGTTGCCCGACCCTTACAGGTTGGGCAATTTTTTTATCTCCCTCGACCATATAACCACCGTCGCCACGATGTAAAACAGATAGATAACGACACACGCCGAGAGCGATATCCTGCCCTCGAAGATAAGCACCTCACGCTCGGCACACCACGCCGAAACAGAGTTCATTGCCGAGGCCGCATACTCGATAATCCAGCCAAACAGCGGGGATAAAAATCCGATGGGGAAGATTATCCACAGCAGCGTAGCACCCACAACCACACCACACAGAGCAACCACAAGCGGCCCTGACACTATACCCCACAGAGAGGTAAGGCCAAACATACATGCAACCAACGGCATAGTGGCAAGCGAGGCAACAATGCTCACAACAACGGCCGACACAACCCACATAATAAGATAGGTCGCCACGCTCGGCCATAATCGATAGTGTGCATCAAAGAGCGTCGAGATATGGCGTTGCAAAGATAAAATCAGCGGCACACCCCACGCAACAATAGAGGCCACAGCCAAGCACGAGAGCACGAAACCTGCGTCCCACAACATCTGGGGCGAGAACCAAAGGATAATCATCGCCGAGCCGAAGAGCGTATTGAGCGATAGTGGCGACGAGGACAGCGCAACGATAATCTGCACGATTGAAAACATCACCGCAGCACGCACAACCGAAGGAGCAAAACCAACCACAGCGACATATATCCACATAATGGCCACTATCAGCACGCTACGCCACAGTTGCCCGTTGCGCACGAGCAGCAGGAAGCCCAACAACGCCCCGACAATGACATATATGTAACCGACGTGCAGGCCCGACACTGCCAACAGATGCGCACCGCCACTGCGACGATAATCCTCCTTGGTCTGTGCCGAGAGCATCTCACGGCGGCCCAGCGTGACGGCCGCAGCGGTAGCCATAGCCTCCGGCGAGAGCGCGAGGCGTGAGAGATTATCCAGAGCGACCTTACCGACACTGAAACCAATGCCCGAAAGGGTATCGCAATGAAAGATATCCCGCTCACCAAGCCACACGCCACCCACATAGCCCCGACGGGCCATATAACGATTAAAGGAGGCGGTATCGGTCACAGCGAATGGGCGCAGATGACACACAGCCCGAAGGCGTGTGCCGGAGGTAAGGTGCAGCGTAGAATCGGCCGAGATACGAACAGGAAGATTACAAGCCAAGGCAACCGTATCGCGATAGGTGGCAACGATACGGCCATAGCCCGATGTGCGACGGCTCTGCGAGGTGATGCCCTCAACCTCGATGTCGCACAACAATCGATTTACGTGCGGAGGTGTGGAGCGATGCAACTCAACCGAGATGGCCGCAAGCAGAGCGATGGCCACACACAGATACAGCCTGCCCCAAGAGGTACGAAGAGTCACCCACGCCGAGAGCGTCGAGAGTAAAAAGCCCGCTATCAGCACCCACAGCGGAAGGATAACACAGCCCGAAAGGAGAATACCGAAGATGGTCGCCAGCAGGGCCGGCAACAGCGAAAGACGCGAGAGTCGCGCAGAGATATTTTCTTTGGAAAAAGGCATTTTTAATGGGCGGCAAGCCAATTCTCGGCCACGCCGGCCTCCGATATAAGCGGCACACGCAACTCGGCAACGCCCTCCATAGCCTCCTTGACAATGCGCTCGACCTTGGCACGCTCGTCACGCAACATATCGACAATGACCTCGTCGTGTACCTGCAAAATCATCTTCGAGCGTATGCCCTCGGCCTTAAAGCGGCGGGCAATCTCAATCATAGCCAACTTCATAATATCGGCCGCAGAGCCTTGAATGGGGGCATTTATGGCATTGCGCTCGGCCACACCTCGTGCCACAGCGTTACGAGAATCTATATCGCGCAAGATACGGCGACGACCAAAGGCGGTCATCACAAAACCCTTCTCGCGAGCCTCCGCAATGGCGTTATCCATATAGGCTTTGACATCGGGATAGGTGGCAAAATAGCCCTCGATAAGCGTCTTTGCCTCGCCGCGCGGAATATCAAGACGCTGTGCCAGACCAAAGGCCGAAATGCCGTAGATAATACCGAAATTGGCCGTCTTGGCATTGCGACGCTCGGCAGGAGTCACCTCGCTCAGGCTCTTATGGTAGAGTTTTGCGGCGGTGGCAGCGTGAATATCCTCACCCTCGCGGAAGGCCTCGATGAGCGAAGAATCGCCGCTCAAATGTGCCATCAATCGCAACTCCACCTGCGAATAGTCGGCCGAGAGCAACAGATGCTCATCGTCGGAGGGTACAAACGCCTCGCGTATGCGGCGGCCCATATCATCACGAACGGGAATATTTTGCAGATTAGGATTGGTCGAAGAGAGGCGGCCCGTAGCCGTAACAGCCTGATTAAACGAGGTATGAATACGGCCCGTCACAGGATTTACCAACTGCGGCAAGGCCTCGACATAGGTCGAAAGCAACTTCTTCACACCTCGATACTGCAATATCAAATCGACGATGCGGTGCTTGCCGGCAAACGACAGGAGGTACTCCTCGTCGGTGCAGAATTGGCGTGTCTTGGTCATCTTGGGCTTATCCGTAATGCGCATCTTCGAGAACAGCACCTCGCCCAACTGACGGGGTGAATTGATGTTAAGCGCAGGCTCGGCGGCCTCGGTGCGTATCTCTCGCTCCAAATTGGCGAGCGTAGCATTTAGTTCCACGCCATAGGCAGCCAACTCCTCGCAGTCAATCTTCACTCCGGCCATCTCCATATCGGCCAAGACCTGAATCATAGGCTCCTCAATCTGCTCATAGAGCGTCATAAGGCCCTGCGCCTCGACCTCGGCACAAAGGATATGTTTGAGTTGCAGGGTGATGTCGGCATCTTCGGCGGCATACTCCTTGACACTCATTACATTCACTTGGTCCATAGTGAGTTGGCGCGCACCACGACCAATCAAAGACTCTATTGCTATGGGCGAATAACGCAGGTAGCGTTCCGCCAAAAAGTTCATATTGTGGCGTGACTCGGGGTCCAAAAGGTAGTGCAGAATCATCGTATCCATCTTACGGCCACGCACCTCAATACCCAAGCGCGCAAGCACCATAATATCGAACTTTATGTTTTGGCCTATCTTCGTCGTAGCCTCATTTTCAAACAATGGACGCACAACATCGGCAAATGTTGTCGTATTCTCGGGTGTGAACGACACATACCACGCCTCGTGCGCCTCGACGGCAAACGACATACCCACAATCCTGTCGCCAAAGATATCGAAGCCCGTAGTCTCGGTGTCGAAGCAGAACTCCTTAT